>NZ_JBANEM010000014.1:0-143008 GCF_040187805.1 Comamonas sp. wu1-DMT | reverse complement strand
CCGCCGGGGCCCGCATGGCGCCCGCAGCCGCCAAGCTGGCCGGTAGCGGAGCGCGTGCCGCCACTGGGGCCGCCAGCAGCGCGCGGTCGGCGTTTCAGGCGGGTTCTGCATCCGCCGGCGGCGGCCTCAAGGGCGCTGCCGCTGGTGTCGGCAATGTCGCCAAGACCGGCGCGCAGGCGACCGGGCAGAAGGTGGCTGAGGGCGCGCGCTCGATGAAGGAGCGTGTCGCCGCCGCCTTCCGGCCCGATGACGCCGGATCGGCGTCAGGGGGCGGTGCCGCACAGGCTGCAAACGAGCCAACCCCATCCACCGCGCAACCCGCCTGGGCCAAGCGCCTGCATCGCAGGCAGCAGCTCACCCATGCCGCGACGACCGCCGCCCACACGCTGCGCGGCGGCGATGGCGGCAGCTCCAGCCAAGGCCCGAGCCTGCGCGATTCCGATTCCTGATCTTCAAGGAGAACTCCCATGCGATTCAAACGACCGCAGGTGCGCTACGCCGATACGCCACAGCCTGCTACTCCGTATCAATCCGCCGCCCAGGTTTGGGACGAGCGCATCGGCTCGGCCCGCGTGCAGGCCAGAAACTGGCGTTTCATGGCCTTTGGCTGCCTCACGCTGGCCGTGCTGATGGCGGGCGGCCTAGTCTGGCGCTCGGCGCAGTCCATCGTCACGCCCTACGTCATTGAGGTGGACAACGCGGGCCAGGTGCGCGCTGTCGGCGAGGCCGCCACGCCCTACAAGCCCAGCGATGCGCAGATTGCCTACCACCTGGGCCGCTTCATCGGCCTGGTGCGCTCGCTGTCCATCGACCCCATCGTGGTGCGGCAGAACTGGCTCGATGCCTACGACTACACGACCGACAAAGGCGCGGTCGTGCTCAACGAGTACGCCCGCACGAATGACCCGTTCGCGCGCATCGGCAAGGAGTCGGTGACGGTGCAGATCACCAGCGTGACCCGCGCCAGCGACACGTCTTTCAACGTGCGCTGGACGGAAACGCGCTTCGTCAATGGCGCGCTGGATCGCACCGAACGCTGGAACGCGGTGATTTCCACGGTGCTGCAAACCCCGCGCACCGAGCAGCGTCTGCGCAAGAACCCCCTGGGCATCTACGTCAACGGGCTGTCGTGGAGCCGCGAACTGGAAGCTAACGAAGGAGCAAAACCATGAATGATCTTTTCCGTAAATCCGCCTTGCCGGTGATGCTTCTGGCTTCGACCGTGCTGTTCTCTGGCTGCGCTACTCAGGGCAAGCCGCCACCGACCATTTCGCTCGATGAGCCGGTGCAGGCCCAGCCGCTGCCGGAGCCACCAAAACCGGTGGAGGTGGTCACGGTGCCGCAGCCGCTCGCGCTGCCGTCGCAGTTGAAACCACTGCCAGAGACCGAGGAGGCCAAGCCCGCGCCGGAACCCGCGGATGAGAAAGTGCGCGTCTCGCGCGCCAATGCCGAGGCCCGTGTCGCGCCCACGCGCGAAGGCTACGTCAACGCGATCCAGGTCTGGCCCTTTACCGATGGCGCGCTTTACCAGCTCTATGCGGCCGTGGGCCGCGTGACGGTGGTTTCGCTGCAGCCCGGCGAGGAACTGGTGACGGTCGCGGCCGGCGACACGGTGCGCTGGATCGTCGGGGACACGTCGAGCGGCAGCGGTGAGGCTCTGCGCGTCAACGTGATGGTCAAGCCGATCCGCTCGGGCTTGAAGACCAATCTGGTCATCACCACCAGCCGCCGGACGTATCTGCTGGAGCTGACTTCGACCGAAAAGACGTGGATGGCGTCGGTGTCCTGGGAGTACCCGAAGGACAAGATGCTGGCCTTGCAGCGCCAGGCGCAGGCGGCCAGCGCCGCCGCCCCGGTCGATAGCGGCCTGTCGCTGGAGAAGATCCGTTTCCGCTATGCCATCAGCGGCAGCAATCCGCCGTGGAAGCCGCTGCGTGCTTTCGATGACGGCGAGAAGGTCTACATCCAGTTCCCGCCCGGCATCGCCCAGGGCGAGCTGCCGCCGCTGTTCGTGATCGGCGCGCAAGGCGACGGGCAACTGGTGAACTACCGATTCCGTGCGCCGTACTACATCGTTGATCGCCTGTTCGGCGCGGCCGAACTGCGCCTGGGCGGGGACAAAGGCGACGTGGTGCGGATTGAGCGCACGGACGGCACACGGAGGAACTGACCATGAGCCAGGACGATTCCCCTGATCTTGCGGCGCAGGCGGGCAAGGTCGCGCCCGAGGCGGTGGCGCTGCGCGCCCAGCCGCGCCCGGTCACGCGCCTGAACCGGCGCACGCTGGCCATCCTCGTCGGCGTCCTGTCGGTCGCCGTGCTCGGGGCCACGATCTGGTCATTGCAGCCGCACCGGCGCGGCACGGGCGAGCAGACCGAGCTTTACAACGTCGATCGCGTCTCGAAGTCCGAGGGGCTGGATGGTCTGCCGGCCGACTACTCGAAGCTGCCGCCGAAGGTGCCCGAGCTGGGGCCGCCGCTGCCGGGTGATCTCGGCCCAGCCATCGTGAAGTCGCAGCAGCCGGTGACGCCGGCCTACGCACCGCCGGGACATGATCCGGCGGATGCGTGGCGCAAGGAGGCCGATGCGGCGGCGAACTCGTCGGTGTTTTTCCGCTCGGGCAACCAAGGCAAGGCCACCGCGCCGGTCACGGCGCAAGCCGCTGCGGCTGCGCCCGGCAGCGCCTTGGCGGGCTTCGACCCGCTGGCCGCTGGCCCGGCCTCGACGGCGGCCCAGCCATCCGACCCGACAGCCGTGCAGAACCGGCAAGACCAGAAAGAGGCTTTCCTGAAAGGCGGTTCTACGGAAACCCGCAATTCCGGCAATCTCCAGATGCCGGCCTCGCCGTATCAGGTCATGGCGGGAACGGTGATCGCGGGCGCGCTGGTGACGGGCATCAAGTCCGATCTGCCGGGCGACGTGATAGCCACGGTGACGGAGCCGGTCTATGACACGGCCACTGGCAAGTTCCTGCTGATCCCACAGGGATCGCGCATCCTGGGCAAGTACAACAGCCAGGTGAGCTACGGGCAGAGCCGCGTACAGGTGGTGTGGAACCGCGTCATCCTGCCGGACACGTCCTCGCTGAAGCTAGACAACCTGGCGGGCACTGACCCTGCCGGCTATTCCGGCCTGGAGGATGGCGTCGATTGGCATTGGGATCGCGTCTTCGCGGGTGCGGCGCTGACGACCCTGCTGGGCGTGGGTGCCGAGTTGGCCGCACCGGAAAACCGGCAGGATGGCAACCGCATCGTGATCGCTGGGCGCGATAGCGCGCAGGACAGCATCAACCAGGTCGGCCAAGAGATGACCCGGCGCAACATGAACATCCAGCCGACGCTGACCGAGCGGCCGGGCCTGCCGGTGCGGATCATCGTCAACCGCGATTTTGTGCTGCGGCCGTACCAGCCTATGTTCTTCAACCGTGGAATTGCGAAATGAACACCACCAGGAAGTTGCGGCTTGGGCCGCTGCCCAAGGTCGAGAGCGTCAAGCTGGCCTTTGCGTGCCCGGTCAGCCTGAAAGCCGACCTCGACCGTTACGCCGCGCTGCACGCGCAGGTGTACGGCGAAGCGGTCGATGCCACGACGCTGATCCCGCACATGCTAGAGGCCTTCATGCAAGGAGACCGTGGGTTTCAGAGAAACAGCGCTAGTAAACACGCATTGCAAAACGCTGGTGGAGTAACCATCTCCGGTTGCCGTACGCCGTGAGCTTTTTGGCTATGCGTGACCTAGGTTGCGGGAGTTGGCATCGCGGCTTCGAATTTCGAGGGCTGCAAGCGGTGGGGTGTGCTACAGGTGCGCCATTCACCCACCCGCCAAGTGCTTCAGTGCTTGTGGCCGCCCTGGGCATCGTGGCCAGCCGGCTGGGCGCTGGCGTTGAGCGCACGCACGGGAGCCTTCACTTCGACCGATTCGCGCTTGCCGTCCGGGCCCTCGATGACGAGGGTCAGAGGCACCGTGTCGCCTTCCTTCACCTGCTGCTTCAGGTCCATCAGCATCACGTGGTAGCCGCCGGGCTTGAGTTCCACGGTCTTGCCTGCGGGCAGCTCGACGGCCGGCACCTGGCGCATCTTCATCACGTTGTCCTGCATGGCCATCTCGTGGACCTCGACGGCGGGCGTAAGCGGCGAGCTGGCCGAGACCAGCTTGCTATTCTTGGTTGCCTTCAACTGCATGAAGGCGCCGGTGGCTTTCTGTTGCGGTACGGTGGCGCGCACCCAGGCATCTTTGACGGTGACTTGCGCCTGGGCGGTGGCCGCGAGCAGCGAGGCGGCGACGATGGCTGTGCGGATGACGAGTTTCATGGTGTTCTCCTTGAGGGGATAGAGGGTCAGGCAGGGTTCAAGAGCTTGCGGATGTCGTCCGCATAGTCTTGGGCGGGTTGCTCATGGCGCAGGGCCAAGCGCAGCTTTCCTAGCGGGTCGTAGACGTAGCTGAGCGATGTGTGGTCCATGGTGTAGGACGATCCCGTCGGCATTTTCTTGTAGTAGACCTTGAAGTCCTTGGCGATCTGTGCGGTGCGTTCCAGGTCGCCGTACAGACCGATAAAGCTGGGGTCGAATGCAGCCGTGTAGGCTTTGAGCACCTCGGGCGTGTCGCGCTCGGGATCGACCGTGACGAACAGTGTCTGGAAGCGCTCGCCGTCGGGGCCGAGAAGCCGCTTGACCTCGGCCGCCCGCGCCAGGGCCGTCGGGCAGACATCTGGGCACTGAGTGAAGCCGAAGAAGACCAGGATGGCCTTGCCTCGGAAGTCCGCCAGCGTGCGCTCATTGCCATCCGGGTCGGAGAGCCGGATGTCCGTGGCATAGGTTGCACCGGTCAGATCGACACCTTTGTACGTGGGGACGTCTCAGAAAACGGAAAATAAAGCACGTTAAGCCCATTGCAGACGCTAGATATTGACGAGTACGTCGGGTTTTCTCTTGTTTGAGTTGCCTCTTGTGGTAAGATAGTAATCAATTACTATCTTACAAGGAGTGCTCGTGGACACCCATCCAAAGCATCTGCCGGCCGATGAACGTCGTGCCGTAACTGTCGAGTCCGTCGTGGCGCTTGCCGGTTCACAAAACCCAAGCGAGATAACCACTGCAGCTATCGCTAAACACATGAACTTGACCCAGGGTGCGCTGTTTCGGCACTTCCCGAACAAGGAAGCCATTTGGCAGGCGGTCATGGAGTGGGTAGCAGAGCGCCTATTAGCCAGAATCGATCGATCCGCACAAGGAATCGAGTCGCCCTTGGCAGCCATGGAGGCGATGTTCATGAGTCATATCGAATTCGTAGCTGAGCACCCAGGCGTGCCAAGAATGATGTTTGGTGAGCTTCAGCGTGCCGAATCGACACCGGCCAAGCGCATGGTGCAAACCTTGATTCAGCGCTACGGCGAACGTTTGCATCGTCTCATCGAGAAAGGCAAGGCCAGCGGCGAGTTGTCTCCCTCGCTTGACAACGAGGCGGCGGCAACGCTGTTCATTGGCACGATCCAGGGCTTGGTCATGCAATCGCTGTTGGCGGGTGATGTGGGACGTATGCACCGCGATGCGCCGCGCGTCTTTGCAATTTATCGGCGTGGCATAAGGAGTGCGCAATGAAAAAGTTACCCTTGCAAGGCCGCACCCTGGCGCTGCTTGCCGTCATCATTCCTTTGCTGGTGCTTTTTATTTATGTCGGTCTGCGATCAGGGCCGCTCGCCCCGGTCGCGGTGACGGTGGCAAGCGTGGAATCACGGGCTATCACACCGGCGCTGTTCGGCATCGGCACGGTGGAGGCGCGCTACACCTACAAGATCGGGCCGACGTTTGCCGGGCGCGTCAAACGCCTGGAGGTGCATGTAGGCGACCAGGTCAAGGCCGGACAGGTGCTCGGCGAGATGGAGCCGGTCGACCTCGATGATCGGGTGCGCTCACAGGAGTCGGCATTCAAGCGTGCGGAAGCGGCTTTGCGCGAGGCAGAAGCCCGGCAAGCCTACGCGCAAACCCAGGCGCGCCGCTACGAGCAATTGTTTGCGGTGCGCTCGACCAGCGAGGAAATCGTCACCACCAAGCGGCAGGAACTGCAGATCGCCGATGCCGCCTTATCTGCCGCTCGGGAAGATATTGTCCGGGCACGCTCCGACCGCGAAGGACTCGTCGCGCAGCGGAGCAATCTGCGCCTGATCGCGCCGGTCGACGGTGTAGTCGCCGTGCGCGATGCCGATCCCGGCACGACCATCGTCGCGGGCCAGGCCGTGGTGGAAGTGATCGACCCCAAGAGTTTGTGGATCAATGCGCGCTTCGACCAGATCAGCGCATCGGGGCTGGCTGGGGGGTTGCCGACTCTTATCGTCCTGCGTTCGCGTGGTGGCCAGACCTTGAAAGGTCGCGTGCTGCGGGTGGAACCCAAGGCCGACGCGGTAACCGAGGAAACGCTTGCCAAGGTGACATTCGATAACAAACCAGAACCTTTGCCACCGGTGGGTGAACTGGCCGAAGTCACGGTTGACTTGCCGGCGCTCCCGGCCGCTCCACTGATCCCCAACGCTGCCGTCCAGCGTGAGGGCGACAAAGTTGGTGTCTGGCAAATCGTGGATGGTGATCTGCATTTCTCCCCGGTCAAGCTCGGCACTTCCGACCTCAATGGTTACGTGCAGGTGCGCGAAGGGCTCAAGAATGGGGACCAGGTTGTGACCTATAGCGAAAAGGCACTGACGGCGCGCAGCCGCATCCATGTGGTCGACCATATCCCAGGAGTGTCACGATGATCAGCCTGGCCGGCCGCGACATTCTCCATGCCTGGGGAAAATTCGTCTTCACCGGCATCGGTCTGGGTCTGCTGATCGGCGTCACCCTGGTCATGGCTGGGGTGTACCGAGGCATGGTGGACGACGGCAAGGCGTTGCTCGACAACAGTGGCGCTGACCTTTGGGTGGTGCAAAAGGATACTCTGGGTCCTTATGCGGAGTCGTCCAGCCTCAACGATGACGTGTATCGCGCCATTCTCGCCATGCCGGGAGTCTCACAGGCAGCGAACGTGACCTACCTGACCATGCAGGTACGCAAGGGCGAGAGTGATGTACGCACCATGGTGGTCGGCATCGCGCCCGGTGCGTTGGGGGCTACACCCGGATGGCCTCCTTATCTCGTCGCTGGACGCCAGATCACGCGCGGTCACTACGAGGCGGTGGCCGACATCGCCACCGGCTTCAAACTGGGAGATCGTCTTGCCATTCGCCGAAATCATTACACCGTCGTGGGGCTGACACGGCGCATGGTGTCGTCCAGCGGCGACCCGATGGTATTCATTCCGCTCAAGGATGCCCAAGAGGCTCAGTTCCTCAAGGACAACGACGCCATTTGGCAAAGCCGGCGTCGCACCGAAGCCAACCCGGCCTTCAATCGACCCGGTGTTACTGGTTTGCTGGATGCCGTGATTGCTTCACAGAGCACCAACGCGTTCGTCAATGCAGTGCTGGTCACTCTGAAACCTGGTCATGCGCCGGACGAGGTTGCCGAATCCATCCGGCGCTGGAAACGTTTGACGGTCTACACACGGGCACAGATGGAAGACATCCTCGTCGGCAAGTTGATCGCCACGTCGGCCAAGCAGATCGGCATGTTCTTGGTGATTCTGGCCATCGTTAGCGCGGCCATCGTTGCCTTCATCATCTATTCGCTGACGATGGACAAAATCCGCGAGATCGCGGTGTTGAAGCTCATCGGCACACGCAACCGAACCATCGCCGCGATGATCATGCAGCAGGCGCTCGCCCTGGGCGTGATTGGTTTCGTGGTCGGCAAGATCACAGCCACTTTCTCAGCGCCCCTGTTTCCCAAGTACGTACTGCTGATGCCGTTCGACTCCATCGCCGGTTTTTTCGCCGTGCTCGTGATCTGCGTTCTAGCCAGCATCGTCGCCATTCGCATGGCACTCAAGGTCGACCCGGCCGAAGCCATTGGAGGTTGAGATGAGTGGCAAAGGCATTCGCATCGAAGGTTTGAGAAAACGTTATGGCGAGGGCGATACCGCGGTCAATGCCTTGAAAGGCGTGGACATGCAGGTGGCACCCGGCGAGGTGGTGGGCCTGATTGGCCCTTCCGGGTCCGGCAAGAGCACGCTGCTCAAATGTCTGGGCGCGGTGATTGATCCGACCGCCGGTCGCATGACGCTGGGCGATGAAGTGATCTACGACGATGGCTGGAAAGTCCGCGACTTGCGCGCCTTGCGGCGCGACAAGATCGGTTTCGTTTTCCAGGCACCATACCTGATTCCGTTTCTCGATGTCACCGACAACGTGGCGCTACTGCCGATGCTCGCAGGCGTCGCGAATGGGGAGTCGCGCGCGAAGGCACTGGAACTGCTCACCGCGCTCGATGTGCAACACCGGGCTCGCGCCATGCCCTCGCAACTCTCCGGTGGCGAGCAGCAACGGGTCGCCATTGCGCGAGGTTTGGTCAATCGCCCTCCGGTGATCCTGGCTGATGAGCCCACAGCTCCACTAGACAGTGAGCGCGCCATGGCTGTAATCCGCATCCTCAATGACATGGCTCGGAAGTTCGAGACCGCCATCATCGTCGTCACCCATGACGAAAAGATCATCCCCACTTTCAAGCGCATCTACCACATCCGCGACGGTGTGACCCATGAGGAAGCTGGCGAAGGGCGGGAGTTCGAATGAGAGAACGATTGAATTACAGGAGAATTTCATGACCCACCGCAAACACAGCCACGCATTTGGAACTATCACCCTGACCGTTACGGCCTGCCTGCTTTTATGGGGTTTTCAGTTGCCAGCTTGGGCTGGTGACGCTACCCAGGTTGAGCCACTGGCGCTACGCAAGATCATGCAGGAACTCGGGCGCAACATGCAGGCTATTACCGGTGCGATTTCGCAGGAGGAATGGGTTCAGGTCGTTCAGCTCGCCCCAAAAGTTGCTGCACACCCCGAGCCACCGCTTACTGAAAAAATGCGCATCCTTGCTTACCTCGGCGCTGATGCGACCAAGTTCAGAAACTTTGACGCGCAGACTCACGAGGCGGCGCTGGCCATGAAGCTGGCTGCTGCGAGCAGCGACGGCAAGGCGGTGATCCAATCATTCGCCCACGTGCAGGAAAGCTGCTTGGGCTGCCACCAAGCTTTCCGTAAACCTTTCGTGGAGCATTTTTATGGAGCACGCTAAAACATGCCAGCGCCCCATCAGCCTCGAAAGACGGCTTGCGGCAACTTACCTGGTAGCTGGTCTGGTCACCGCCGGTCTGGCCGGTTGCGCCGCCGGCCCTGATTTTCAGCGTCCCACCGCACCCGATGTGGCTCGCTACACTGCAACACCGGTGGCTGATAGAACCGCGTCCGCTCCCACGCAGTTCGGCGAAACACAACGTCTAGTCGAAGGGCTTCCGATCGAAACGCAATGGTGGCAAAGCTTGGGTTCATCCACACTCGACGGACTGATCAACGAAGCTTTCCATGTCAGCCCGACGCTGGCGAGCATCAGCGCCAATTTGCGACAGGCGCAGGAGCTTCTTGCCGCACAGGCGGGCTCGACGCAATATCCACAGGTAGATGTCGCACTGGGATCTCAGCGCCAGCAAATGAGTCCCAGTAGCCAAGGGTTGAGCGGAGACGCACGTCAATTCAGCCTCTACAACGCCAGCGTTGGCGTGCATTACAACCTCGATCTGGCTGGCGGCAACCGGCGCGCACTCGAAGCCTTGGCTGCTCGCGCCGACTACCGTCGCTTCGAACTGAATGCTGCGCGCCTGGCCCTTGCCGGCAACATGGCAACCGCTGCCATTACCCGAGCACGCCTCGCCGCGCAACTAGAAGCCACTACTGCCATTTTGCGCGTGCAGGATGAGCAACTGCGCCTAGCCCATGAACGCGTGCGTATCGGTCAGGCCTCACCTGATGAAGCGTTGAGCCTACAAGCTCAGGCGGAGCAAACGCGGGCAGAACTGCCTGCGCTGCGTAAACAACTGCAACAAACCGAACATCTACTGGCGGTGCTAGCCGGTCGTGCCCCAGGCACGGGTGGCATCCCGGCCTTCACTCTGGCCGATTTCACTCTGCCCGTCGAGATGCCGCTCGTCGTGCCCTCAGAACTGGTGCGCCGCCGACCGGATATCCAGGCGTCAGAGGCGCTGTTGCATGCGGCCAATGCAGACTATGGTGTGGCTGTCGCCAAGCTCTACCCACAGATCAACCTGAGCGCCAACCTTGGCTCTCAAGCGCTGACCACCGGTACCCTGTTCGGTGGTGGCTCGGCAGTGTGGGGCCTGGTTGCGCAGCTCACCCAGCCTCTTTTTAATCCAGGGCTACCCGCTGAAAAAAGAGCGGCGCTCGCCGCTTTTGATGCCGCCGCAGCCAATTACCAGAGCGTCGTATTGGAGTCTTTGCGTAACGTCGCCGACACCCTGCGCGCGGTGGAAAGCGATGCACAAACTTTGACTGCCCTCGCTGCCGCTGATATGGCTGCACAGGCCTCCTTGCAGTCGGTCGAGCGGCAATACCGGCTGGGCGCGGCCAGCTACCTGCAACTGCTCATCGCGCAGCAACAGGCACAGTCAATCCGGATCAATATGGTTGCGGCCCAGGCACAACGCCTAGTCGATAGTGTTGCTTTATATCAGGCCCTGGGAGGTGGTGTCAGTTAAGGCTATGCCCTAACCTGATGTCATTTTCAGAAGACGACTGCACCAATCAACGAGACATGAAGCCTGCTGTGCATACGGCTCCTGACAGCCCGATATCAGGACTCCTCTGCACGAAACTCGTCTATGCTCAATACTCGTGTGCACCAAAGCGAGGCGAGCATGGCGACCGATACCGTACCGATTGCCGAGCGCGGCGTAGCCACCCTGTCAGAACAGGCATGGGAGCGTGCTCGCTGCCGCGCGGAGATCATTGGGCCGTTGGCGCAGTCGGAGACGGTCGGGCATGAAGCGGCCGACGCAGCAGCCCAGGCGCTGGGTCTGTCCCGGCGGCAGGTCTACGTCCTGATCCGCCGTGCCCGGCAAGGTTCGGGGCTGGTCACTGATTTGGCTCTTGGACAGTCGAGCGGTGGCAAAGGTAAAGGCCGCTTGCCGGAGTCGGTCGAACGAATCATCCGCGAGCTACTGCAAAAGCGCTTCCTGACCAAGCAGAAGCGCAGCTTGGCGGCGTTCCACCGTGAAGTTGCGCGGGTGTGCAAGCTGCAAAAGCTGCGGATGCCGGCGCGCAACACGGTCGCGTTGCGGATCGCCAGCCTTGATCCACTCAAGACCACTCGACTTCGGGAAGGCCAGGATGCGTCCCGCATCCTGCAAGGTGTTGGCGGTGTTCCTCCGCCAGTCTCCGCACCGCTGGAGCAGGTACAGATCGACCACACAGTCATCGACCTGATCGTGGTGGACGAGCGCGACCGGCAACCGATTGGCCGTCCGTACCTGACCCTCGCCATCGACGTGTTCACCCGCTGCGTGGTTGGCATGGTGGTCACGTTAGAAGCGCCATCTGCCGTCTCGGTCGGCCTGTGCCTCGCACACGCCGGTTGCGACAAGCGCCCTTGGTTGGAAAGGTTGGACGTGGAAATGGACTGGCCGATGAGCGGCAAGCCCGCGCTGCTCTACCTGGACAACGCGGCCGAATTCAAGAGCGAGGCGCTACGCCGTGGCTGCGAGCAGCATGGCATCCGGTTGGACTATCGGCCTCTCGGGCAGCCGCACTATGGCGGCATCGTGGAACGGATCATCGGCACGGCGATGCAAATGATCCACGACGAATTGCCGGGGACGACCTTCTCCAACCCTGACTAGCGCGGGGAATACGCCTCCGAGAAGATGGCCGCCCTGACACTGCGCGAGCTGGAACGCTGGCTCGCATTGGCGGTTGGCACCTATCACGGCTCCGTGCACAACGGCCTGCTCCAACCGCCGGCCGCACGCTGGGCCGAAGCTGTCGCGCGTACCGGCGTTCCAACCGTCATCACTCGCACCACGGCTTTTCTGGTCGATTTCCTGCCCGTCCTCCGCCGCACCCTGACCCGCACTGGCTTCGTCATCGACCACATCCACTACTACGCCGATGCGCTCAAGCCGTGGATAGCTCGGCGCGACCGCCTGCCTGCGTTCCTGATCCGGCGCGACCCACGCGACATCAGCCGCATTTGGGTGCTGGAGCCGGAGGGGCAGCACTATCTGGAAATTCCATACCGTACCTTGTCGCACCCGGCTGTCACCCTCTGGGAACAACGGCAGGCGCTGGCGAAATTGCGGCAGCAAGGGCGCGAACAGGTGGATGAGTCGGCGCTGTTCCGCATGATCGGGCAGATGCGCGAAATCGTGACCACTGCGCAGAAAGCCACGCGCAAGGCGCGGCGCGACGCGGATCGACGCCAGCATCTCAAGTCAACGGAACAACCTGTCAAAACCACGCCACCAGCGGACACGGACATGGCAGACCCGCAGGCGGACAACCAGCCACCTGCCAAACCGTTCGACCAGATTGAGGAGTGGTAGCCGTGGACGAATATCCCATCATCGACCTGTCCCACCTGCTGCCGGCGGCCCAGGGCTTGGCCCGTCTCCCGGCGGACGAGCGCATCCATCGCCTTCGCGCCGACCGCTGGATCGGCTATCCGCGAGCAGTCGAGGCGTTGAACCGGCTGGAAGCCCTGTATACGTGGCCAAACAAACAACGCATGCCCAACCTGCTGTTGGTCGGTCCAACCAACAACGGCAAGTCGATGATCGTCGAGAAGTTCCGCCGCGCCCACCCGGCCAGCTCCGACGCCGACCAGGAGCACATCCCGGTATTGGTCGTGCAGATGCCGTCCGAGCCATCGGTGATCCGCTTCTACGTCGCGCTGCTCGCGGCGATGGGAGCACCATTGCGACCGCGCCCACGGCTGCCGGAAATAGAGCAACTGGCGCTGACACTGCTGCGCAAGCTCGGTGTGCGTTTGCTGGTGATCGACGAGCTGCACAACGTCCTGGCCGGCAACAGCGTCAACCGCCGGGAATTCCTCAACCTGCTGCGCTTCCTCGGCAACGAATTGCGCATCCCGCTGGTCGGTGTGGGCACACGCGACGCCTACCTGGCCATCCGCTCGGATGACCAGTTGGAAAATCGCTTCGAGCCGATGATGCTGCCGGTGTGGGAGGCCAACGACGATTGCTGTTCACTGCTGGCCAGCTTCGCGGCTTCGCTCCCGCTGCGGCGACCTTCGTCGATTGCCACGCTGGACATGGCTCGCTACCTGCTCACGCGCAGCGAGGGCACTATTGGCGAGCTGGCGCACCTATTGATGGCGGCGGCCGTGGCCGCCGTGGAGAGTGGTGAGGAAGCGATCAACCACCGCACGCTCAGCATGGCCGATTACACCGGTCCCAGCGAGCGGCGGCGGCAATTCGAGCGGGAACTGATGTGAAGCCAGCGCCACGCTGGCCACTGCATCCGGCACCCAGGGAAGCCGAAGCCCTGTCTTCGTGGCTCAACCGCGTGGCCCTTTGCTATCACATGGAAGTGTCCGAGCTGCTGGAGCACGATCTTGGTCACGGCCAGGTTGATGACCTGGACACCGCGCCACCACTGGCGCTGCTGGCGATGCTCTCCCAGCGGAGCGGTATCGAGCTGGATCGGCTGCGCTGCATGAGTTTCGCCGGCTGGGTGCCTTGGCTACTGGACAGCCTTGATGATCAGATTCCAGCCGCATTGGAAACCTATGCGTTCCAGCTCTCGGTACTGCTGCCGAGACTCCGCCGTAAGACGCGATCCATCACGAGCTGGCGTGCCTGGCTGCCCACCCAACCGATACACCGCGCCTGTCCGCTCTGCCTGAACGATCCGGAGAACCAAGCCGTACTGCTCGCGTGGAAGCTGCCCCTGATGCTGAGCTGCCCACTGCATGGCTGCTGGCTGGAATCCTATTGGGGCGTGCCAGGGCGGTTTCTCGGCTGGGAGAACGCCGACGCCGAACCGCGCACTGCCAGCGACGCGATTGCGGCGATGGACCAGCGTACCTGGCAGGCACTGACGACCGGCCACGTGGAGTTGCCGCGCCGACGCATCCACGCCGGATTGTGGTTTAGGCTGCTACGCACGCTGCTCGATGAGCTGAACACCCCGCTTTCGACGTGCGGCACCTACGCGGGGTATCTCCGCCAAATCTGGGAATGCTGCGGGCATCCGCTGCGTGCTGGGCAAAGTCTGTGGCGACCGTATGAAACCCTGAACCCGGCAGTACGGTTGCAGATGCTGGAGGCGGCGGCAACGGCAATCAGCTTGATTGAGGTGAGGGATATAAGCCCGCCAGGCGAGCACGCAAAGCTATTCTGGTCCGAGCCCCAAACCGGGTTCACCAGTGGCCTGCCGGCGAAAGCGCCGAAGCCCGAACCCGTCGATCACTGGCAGCGTGCAATCCAGGCCATTGATGAGGCCATCATTGAAGCACGACACAACCCCGAGACGGCACGCTCGCTGTTCGCGTTGGCTTCCTATGGTCGGCGCGACCCCGCTTCCTTGGAACAGTTGCGCGCCACCTTCGCGAAGGAAGGCATCCCCCCGGAATTTCTGTCACATTATGAGCCTGACGGACCCTTTGCATGTCTTAGACAAAATGACCGGTTAAGTGACAAATTTTGACGGCCTGAGCTTTCCGGCGCACACTGTCACATAATCGAACGTATATGTGACAGGTGTGACATGCTGATCGGCTACATGCGGGTATCGAAGGCGGACGGTTCCCAAGCGACTGACTTGCAGCGCGATGCGCTGGTCGCCGCCGGCGTCGATCCGGCGCATCTTTATGAAGACCAGGCGTCTGGCAAACGCGAGGACCGGCCCGGCTTGGCGG
The DNA here is from genome assembly GCF_040187805.1 of Comamonas sp. wu1-DMT. Classification (NCBI taxonomy): domain Bacteria; kingdom Pseudomonadati; phylum Pseudomonadota; class Betaproteobacteria; order Burkholderiales; family Comamonadaceae; genus Comamonas; species Comamonas sp. wu1-DMT. The sequence goes on along the minus strand of NZ_JBANEM010000014.1, from coordinate 128,196 downwards.
CCTGCCTGAAGGCGCTCCGACCGGGCGACACTCTGGTCGTCTGGAAACTCGACCGCCTTGGGCGCGATCTGCGCCACCTGATCAATGCCGTGCACGACCTGACCGGTCGCGGCATCGGACTCAAGGTGCTGACCGGCCACGGCGCGGCGATCGATACCACGACTGCCGCCGGCAAGCTGGTCTTTGGCATCTTCGCCGCGCTGGCCGAGTTCGAGCGCGAGTTGATCGCCGAGCGCACGATTGCCGGTCTGGCATCGGCGCGGGCGCGTGGCCGAAAAGGTGGCCGCCCGTTCAAGATGACCGCCGCCAAACTACGCCTGGCGATGGCCGCAATGGGGCAGCCCGAAACCAAGGTCAGCGACCTGTGCCAGGAACTCGACATTACACGGCAGACCCTGTACCGGCACATATCGCCAAAGGGCGAGCTACGCCCCGATGGAGCGAAGCTGCTCAATCGTGCCTAAGGAAATTTGGCAAACCCGTTTTTTGAGACACCCCTACCTGGCCTCATACCAGGATTGGGATGCATTTGCTACACGCACCACCAGCAGCATCACCGGCACCTCGATCAGCACCCCGACTACAGTGGCCAGTGCTGCGCCGGAGTGGAATCCGAACAGGCTGATCGCAGCGGCGACGGCCAGCTCGAAGAAATTGGATGCACCAATCAAGGCCGAAGGGCAGGCGACGTTGTGCTTTTCGCCAACCAGGCGGTTTAGCCAGTAGGCCAAGGCCGAGTTGAAGAGCACCTGTTGGGCAGCACGCCGCCCAAGATCACAGTCCAGCGGAGCAAACGCGCCGGCGGTGCGCCACTGCGGGTGTACCGGTTGGCCGCAGAGTAATGCGGGAGATTATTTCGCTGATTTCGCCGACTGCTCTACGATCTTAAACCGTCAAGGTCGCCTAGAACAGACGGTCGTCAAAGCGCCTTTCCCCAAGACGCACAAGTAAGAGAGTAAGGTTGCCGAACCACTTGAACTGTGGAGTGTGTGATGCCGAAGCGTTCGTGCAATGTCTCCGCGATGTTTTGAAAAAATGCGTCATCTGCTGACCCATCGGGCATCACCAAGTGTGCCGTCATTGCCGCCTGTTTTGTGTCCAGCCCCCAAATGTGTAGGTCGTGAACAAACTGTACACCCGGCAATCCTGCCAGGTAGTCGTGCACAGCCTGCGCATCGATATCGTCGGGCACCCCATCAAAAAGTAGGTGTAAAGACTGCTTGAACAGGCCCCAGGTACCCCAGACGATAATGGCCGCGATGAGCAGACTGACCACGGGGTCCAGCCAGGGCCATCCCATCCACAGTGTGAGTGCTCCAGCCACCACCACTCCGGCAGATACCAGCGCATCAGCCGCCATGTGCAGGAAAGCCCCCCGGATGTTCAGGTCGGTATCGCGACCGCGCATGAACAGCAGGGCTGTTGCGGCATTGATGAGGATGCCTACACCTGCAACCGCCATGATCGTCGCTCCTTCATGACCATTCGCCTCTTCCGGTGACATAAGGCGTCCGACCGCTTCCCAGCCGAGCGCACCCATAGCCACAAGTAGGAGCAATGCATTGGCAAATGCCGCGAGGATGCTGCCCTTCTTCCAGCCGTAAGTGTGACGCAGATTTGCCTGCAGTTTGCCAGCCAGCGCGCCACCCCACGCGAGTACCAAACCTGCCACATCGCTCAGATTGTGACCGGCGTCCGCCAGCAAGGCCAACGAGTCGATCTTCCAGCCATAGAATGCTTCGATTCCGACAAAGGACAGATTCAGCGCAATGCCGACAGCAAAGGCCTTGTCGAAACTGGCGGGCGTGTGGCTATGGTCGTGTTCGGCGCTCATTCAGCGAACCCCTTCTGGGCTTCGCAATGCCTCACTCAATTGATCTGCTAGTTCAGACCAGTTCGAGTCCTGCTCCAGCGCTTCGCGCAAAAAGCTGGCCTGTGCGGGCGTCCAAAACGGCGCATTGGGTAGCTCGATGTCCGGAGCCACTGGCCTGTGCTCCGCCAGGAATTGGTGAATTTCATGCGGCTGGTTGGGAAGTCCCAACTGGACGAACAGATCATGAAAACGGTGAATGGCAAACTCCATGCTCAACTCCTTACGCCCGACGCATGACACCCGCGAGGTCGGTGCCCGGTGTCACCGTGTTAAACACCGTTCCGTACTTCTTCACGTTGTCGTGCAACAGGTCAATACGTCGATCGGATTCATCGGTGTCCACAACGATTTCGTATCGGATGCTCTCCATTTTGGGTGGCACATCCTGGCGCACGCCGTCCACGATCACCTGCACACCGCGCAACTCAAACTTGAGGATGGGTACCACGCGCTCGATGCCCTTGATCATGCAGGCCGACAGCGCGGCCAGCAGCAGCTCGGCAGGGTTGAAGGCATGGGGATTGCCTCCCATGTCGGTGTCGAGTGTGATGCTCGCCAATTTGCAGGTGGACTCGCTGCGATGGGCATCGATTCGGCGTGATTCGACATGAAAACGCATCTTGACCGGGGTGTCGCTCATTCAACTACTCCTTGGTAGGCGATGGAGCGCAGCAACCCGTCGACGAGGCTGCCGGTGCCGTGCTGCCACAGAAGGTGCTGGCCGCAGATACTGGCTCGGCAGCCTCACCGCCACAGCACGAAGAAGTGGCCGTAGCTGCAGGTGCCTCGTAACGCTGGCCGATGACCGCGAAGCCCTTGCGCATCCACTTGAGCAGCCCCCCCCTCCATGTTGCTCACGCGAGTGAAACCCTGGAACTGCAGGTAGTACGTGGCCTTGAGGCTGCGCTCGCCACTCTCGCAGACCAGCACGAGCTCGCGATCCTTGGGCAGTTCGCCCCAGCGCTGTTCCATCTCGAACAGTGGAATGTTCACGATGGCGGGTACATCGAAGGCGAGACTTGCCACTTCAGTTCGCTCGCGCACGTCTACCAACAAGGCACCTTCTCTCACCAAGCGCTGAGTGGTGGTTGGACAGACCTGCTTGGCTTCTCCCAGCGTCTGATGGTCAATCATCTTGCGCTCCTTCAAGCTGTTAGCCATTGTTCGATCTTTTCGCGGCCGGGCACGCCACCAGCGTGCACCACCTTGCCGTCGATCACGACGCCCGGTGTCGACATGACGCCGTAGCCCATAATGTCGCGCAGCTCTTCCACCTTCTCCAACTTGACCTCAACACCCTTGGCTTTCGCCACCTGGTCGATTAGCGCAATGGTGCTCTTACAGTTGGCACAGCCAGTGCCGAGAACTTTGATCTCTTTCATCTCAATCTCCTCACAAAACCCAGTTGAAGACAAACCCCACGATCATGATGCCGGTCGCAACCACACCAATGAAAGTGGCGATCAGCCTGACTTTCAAAACCTTGCGCAAGATGACCATCTCGGGCAGCGACAACGCGATCACGCTCATCATGAAAGCCAGCACTGTGCCCAGCGCCGCGCCTTTTGCCAGCAGGGCCTGCACGATGGGAATGACACCCGCTGCATTGGTGTACATGGGCACACCGATCAGAACCGCCAGCGGCACTGACCACCAGGCATCCTTACCCATGAAACTGGCCATGAAATCCTCTGGCACCCAACCGTGGATGCCAGCGCCGATGGCGATACCGGCCAAGATGTAGGGCCAGACCTTGCCCACGATGTCGCGCACTGAGGCAAAACCCGCCTGCACCCGGTCGGCCAAGGTCGTCTCAGCGGCTTCAAATCCAGCCGACATTTTGGGCATGTCGCGCACCCAGTCTTCCAGGTGCGCCTCCATTTTGAGACGCCCAATGATCCAGCCCGCGACGACAGCTACCGACAGACCCAGACCAAGGTACAGCGCGGCGATCTTCCAGCCAAACAGGCTGAACAGCAGCGTCAGCGCTACCTCGTTAACCATGGGCGCGGAGATCAGGAACGAAAACGTTACGCCCAGCGGCACACCCGCCTGCACGAAGCCGATGAACAGCGGCACCGCCGAGCAGGAGCAGAACGGCGTTACGATGCCCAGGCTGGCCGCCATCATGTTGGCCACCCCTTCGCTTCGGCCGACCAGCAGCGCCCTTGTGCGTTCCGGCGTGAAGTAGCTGTTGACCATGCCCATGACGAACACCACACCGGTCAGCAGCAGCAAGACCTTGGGCGTGTCGTAGAAGAAAAACTGCAGCGCGCCGCCCAAATGGCTGTCACGCGCAACCGGCAGCGCAGCGACCAGCGCCTCCGAGGCGGGGATCAGCGATTGGTACAACCCCCACCAAAGCAGGGCTGCCACAACAAGGAACGCTGTTGGGTTGCGCTGGGTCCAGCGCATGGCGAGGGTAGTCATCGATCTTCTCCGTTGCGTTGTTCAGCGAGACGTCGGCTTATGCTGAACGATCTCCAGAGAAGACGAATGAATCGAAAAAAGGATTCAGGCTGAAGGGCGTGGTGTGTGGCAGCACACCTGCCCAGTGTCGTCGAATCTGACCTGACAGTTCACGATCAGACTGTCCCGGAGCCGCTTTCTGGCTCGCAGTAGGCGTGACTTCGCAGCGGCCAAGGTGAGCTGATTGGCCTCAGCGTATGCGCGTACAGTCTGCCCTTGAAGGTCACAGGCCGCAATGATGTGTCGATCTTCCGCTTCCAGCGCAGGAAGGTTGCGTTCCACGCATGCATCGAGTTCGTCGACCGGCACCCGCTCTGAGGTTGGGGAGGCGACGAGCGATTCGGCCAACTCATCCGTTAACTCGGCGTTGGGCTTGGCCAAGCGGGTCGCATCGACCACAGCATTGCGAGCCACCTGGAACAGCCATGCCCTTGGGTTTTCCAATGAACAAAAGCCTTTGCCTTGACGCATGGCTTTGAGGAAGACCTCTTGCAGGAGGTCTTCGGCGGCATTGCGGTCCCGGGCACGAAGAATCAAAAAGGCAAGCAACTCCCGTTCGTGTGCCTCCCAGGCACGTAAGACGCACTCAAAAGAAGTGTTGCTGCCTGCCATTACTATCGGGCCTCGTACCAGGGTTTGGAGGCGTTCACCACGCGCACCACCAACAGCATCACCGGCACCTCAATCAGCACGCCGACCACGGTCGCCAGAGCCGCACCTGAGTGGAACCCGAACAGGCTGATTGCTGCCGCGACGGCCAGCTCGAAGAAGTTGGATGCGCCAATCAAGGCCGAAGGGCAAGCGACGTTGTGTTTCTCGCCGACCAAGCGGTTTAGCCAGTAGGCCAAGGCCGAGTTGAAGAACACCTGAATCAAGATGGGCACAGCCAGCAGTGCGATGACCAACGGCTGTTTCAGAATGGCCTCGCCTTGAAAGGCGAAAAGCAAGACGAGGGTCGCCAACAGGGCCGTGATCGACCACGGGCCGATTTTCGCCATCGTGGCCTCGAAGGCATCCGGGCCTTTGGCCAAAAGCTGCTTGCGCAAGAGCTGGGCCAAGATGACGGGAATCACGATGTACAGCACGACGGATGTGATCAACGTGTCCCAAGGCACTGTGATGGCCGAGATGCCCAGCAGGATGCCAACCAGAGGCGCAAAGGCTATCACCATGATGCTGTCGTTCAGAGCGACTTGCGACAACGTGAACAGTGGATCGCCATTGGTCAGCCTGCTCCACACGAACACCATTGCCGTGCATGGTGCAGCGGCAAGTAGGATCAGCCCAGCGATGTAGCTGTCGAGCTGGTCAGCGGGGAGCATGGGCGCAAACAGGTTGCGAATGAAGAACCATCCGAGGAATGCCATCGAGAACGGCTTGACCAGCCAGTTGACGAACAGCGTGACCCCAATCCCCCGGACGTGTTGGCGCACTTCGTGAAGTGCGCCGAAGTCCACCTTGACCAGCATCGGGATGATCATCACCCAGATCAGCAGGCCCACCGGGAGATTCACCTGCGCGATCTCCATGCGGCCGATGGACTGGAACGCTGCCGGGAAAAATTGTCCGAGGGCAATGCCAATGACGATGCAGAGGAACACCCAGACGGTCAGATAGCGCTCAAAGACGCTCATCGGCAGACCTGCCGATTTTTTCAGTGTTGCTTCACATTGAGCTGGCAAAGCATTTCCCCCTGTTAAGCGTCACGCTGCTGCCCCAGCTCGCGGAGCTTGGTTTGCAGCGACATGCGGTCGATTTTTTCGATAGGCAGGCTCATGAAAAGCCGGATGCGATTGGCGATCTGGAACTGCGCGTTTGAGAACGCCTTGAGCTGCTTTTCCCGGTCGCCTTCGATCTTGGTGGGGTCGGCAAATCCCCAGTGCGCTGTGATGGGTTGGCCGGGCCACGCCGGGCAGGCTTCGCCCGCTGCCTGATCGCACACGGTCATGATGAAGTCCATCTGCGGGGCATCCGGCTCGGCGAACTCCGTCCAGCTCTTGCTGCGCAGGCCGCCCAAGTCGTAGCACTGCTCCGACAGCACTTCCAAGGTCATCGGATGAACCTCACCGCGAGGATGGCTTCCCGCGCTGTACGCCTTGAAGCGCTCCCGCCCAAGGTGGTTCATGATGACTTCCGCCTTGATGCTGCGGGCAGAGTTCCCGGTGCAGATGAACAGCACGTTGTAGATTTTGTTTTCCATGTCAGGCTTCCTCGGTGATGGGGTTTGCCAAGTCACGCAGCCGATCCACGCCGACTGGCTCGTGCTTCAAGAGCGGCACGACCGCAAAACGCTTGGCATGATGTGTCGCCACCGAGTCGATCTCTCGAAGCTCGTTCTGCGCGCGCTGACGCAGCAGCAAAGAGTCCGGGCGCGTGGCCGCGACGCTGTTGTTGACGATCCATGCCCATGGCTCGATGCCAGCTCGGCGCAGATCGGATTGCAGGTTGGCGGCTTCCAAAACAGGGGTGGTTTCGGCCAGCGTGGCGATGAGAACCTTGGTTTGCTTCGGGTCTTGCAACTGCATCATCGGTGTCGTGTAGTGCATGCCCGTGTTGCCCATCTGCCGGGTCACTTCCCGGTGATACGCGCCCGTGGCATCCAGCAGCAGCAGCGTGTGCCCGGTGGGCGCGGTATCCATCACCACGAACTTCTTGCCAGCCTCCCGAATGATGCGAGAGAAGGCCTGAAAGACCGCGATCTCCTCGGTGCAGGGGGAGCGCAAGTCCTCTTCCAGTAGTGCGCGCCCTTCGGCATCGAGCTGGGCACCCTTGGTATCCAGTACGTGCTTGCGATAGCGCTCCGTTTCCTCGTGAGGATCAATGCGGCTGACGGTCAGGCTAGACAGAGAGCCTTCCAGCGTCTCTGACAGATGAGCGGCCGGATCGGAGGTTGTCAGATGGACGGGCAATCCTCGGTGAGCCAGCTCCACGGCGACGGCGGCCGCCAAGGTGGTTTTGCCGACACCACCCTTGCCCATGAGCATGACCAAGCCATGCCCATCTACAGCAATCTCATCAACCAAGGAGGATAGGCTGGGTGCGTCGAGCTGGGCAGGCAGTTCGATGGAGCTTGTGGCGCTCCCGCTGGTGGTGGCCACCAGCAAGTGACGCAAGGCGTCGAGTCCGACCAGGTTGAACGGTTTCAGGTCAATCTGATCCCGAGGCAGCGCCTTGAGCACGTCTGGCATGGCCGTAAGGGCTGTTTGCTCGCGTTGATGGATCGCGGCAGCCAGCTCATCGTGCGCGGCTTCCCTGGCTGGAAGAACGCCATTGACAACGAGGTACTGTTGAGACAGCCCGATGGCGGCCAGCTCTTCGTGTGTGCGAGCCACCTCCCGAAGGGTGGCGCGTTGAGCGCGGGCGACCAGAACCAAGCGGGTGCGCTGCGGATCGGCCAAGGCGTCAACGGCGGCCTTGTACTGGGTACGCTGCTTTTCCAGCCCGGCCAGAGGCCCGAGGCAGGACGCATCACCTTTGCCTTCTTCGAGGAAGCCGCTCCACGCACCGGGCAGTTGGAGCAGGCGGATCGTGTGGCCTGTGGGTGCCGTGTCGAAGATGATGTGTTCGTAGTCTGCGGTCAAGGTCGAGTCGATCAGCAGGGCCGTGAACTCATCAAAGGCCGCGATCTCGGTGGTACAAGCGCCTGAAAGCTGTTCCTCGATCCCGTTGACAACCGTCTCAGGTAGGACGCCCCGTACTGGGCCGACGATGCGATCTCGATAGGCCTGTGCTGCTGCCTGCGGGTCAATTTCGAGTGCCCAGAGGTTGGGCACGGCGGGGATCGCCGTGATGTGATTGCCGATGCTTTCCCCAAACACTTGCCCTACGTTCGATGCAGGGTCAGTGCTGACAAGCAGGACGCGCTTGCCTTCTGATGCGAGTTGTACCGCCGTAGCACAGGCGATGGAGGTCTTGCCGACCCCACCCTTGCCTGTGAAAAAAAGGTAGCGCGGAGGCTGATTGAGGAAGTGCATGGGCAATTCCTCCGTTCAGCAGCAGCGGCTGCCGGAGCAGCAAGCACCTTGGGATTGCGGCGCGCTCACGGCTGCGATGCCTGTCCAGCGGGCCAACTCGGTACGGTTGGGATAGCGACCGGCCAAGGCCACTTCGCCATCGACCAGAATCAGAGGAAGTGCATCTTGCCCCGAGCGCTCCAAGAACGCTTTGACAGTCGAGTTTTCTGCGAAGGCGAGCGGTTGCTGCGCCAGATTGAATCGTTCAACCTGCGCGCCGTTTTGTTTGGCCCAGTCCACATCGGCGGCGAAGCTCACGAGTGCCTGGTCAACTTCAACGCCACAGACGCCTGTGCTGCAACACAGAGCGGGGTCAAAAATCTGAATGGTTGCCATGATTATTCCTTCCAAAGTCATGCGTTGGGATACAGGGACTCAAGTGCCGCGCGCTGGTCGGGCTTGATGTTGACGACGGGGCGAATCGTCTTAGCCGTCGCCGCTGCTTCTTCGAGCGTGCTGCACAAGCCAAGCTCCAGCAGGACGCCTGCGGCCACGGTGCCAGTCCGGCCCTTGCCGCCGCCGCAATGGAAAGCCACTTTTTTGCCATCGCGGTAGGCCGACACGACCGCTTGTATGGCGTCTTGGAACAATGGCGCTTGTGGCTGCTCGGCGTTGTCGCCGAGCGGGATTTGCTGCCAAATCAGGGCGGGGTTGGATGCCGCGCAGCCTGTGGACTCTTCGCGCAGGTCCACCACCACGTCGATGTGTTCCACATCGGCGATTTGTTGAATGTCGCTGGCTCCGCCGAAGTAGATGCGGCCCGCGATCAGCTCGTGATATTGCTTTTGCATCGGTAGCTGGCCCCTCTCTCGGTTTCAGGCCAGCAACGTGCCGATGCGGTCAAGCTCTGCCTTGAGCTTGGCCTTGTCTTGCTGCAAGTCATCCAGCGGCAACGCGAGGAAAGCCTCGATGCGCGCTCGCAGAATGCGGTAGGCCGTCACGAAGGCCGCGTCGATTTCCTCATCGGTGCCGGTGGCGTGGGCTGGGTCTTCGACGCCCCAATGGGTACGCAGAACTGGCCCCAAGTAGGCCGGGCAGGTTTCGCCCGCAGCGCTGGAGCAGACCGTGATCACGATGTCAGGGGTAGTGGGCAGGTTGTCCCACGATTTGCTGTGGTAGCCCTCTGTCGAGATGCCTTCGCGTGCCAGCAGGGCCAGCGAGCGCGGGTGGACTTGGCCAGTGGGCTGGCTGCCTGCGCTCATGGCCTTCCACCCTGCCGGAGCAAGGTGATTGAAGGTGGCTTCACCAAGGATCGAGCGGCACGAATTGCCGGTGCAAAGAAACAGGACGTTCATCGTTCGGGAGTCTTTTGAGTTGAAGAAAGCGGCGGCAACACAGCGTCAGAGCACTTGGAGACAGCGCGCATGTCCGCGCACTGCTCCGGGTGGCCTGAGCAGCACTCTTCCGTCAGGTAGGCGATCAAGTCCAGCATCAGTGGGATGTTGGCCCGGTAACGCTGGAACCGCCCTTCCTGCTCGACAGTGAGCATCCCGGCCTGTGTCAATGCCTTGAGGTGGAAGGACAGGTTGGTCGGCGGGACATCGAGTGTTGAAGCGATCTCGCCCGCGACCATGCCTTCTGTGCCCCTGCGCACCAGAAGCCGGTACACATCCAGCCGAAGGCCGGATGACAGCGATTCAAAGATCGTGGTGGCTGTGTTCTTTTCCATGGTCCAACTATACAACAATAGTTGAAATAATGAAATCAAGTCTTGATGCCGATCCGTCAAACCGACGAAAAGGCGGCGATAGCATCAATAGGCTCTATGTGGGGATCGACTGCGGAGTAGGGGCACAAGCGGGTCGGCACCTCAAGTGCAACCAACTCCTGACATTCCGTGCAATCGTCTTCTGAAAATGACACCGATGGCCAATCTGATGCTGTCGGTCATGGGAGCCTTTGCTGAGTTCGAGCGCGCCCTGATCCGCGAACGTCAGCGCGAGGGAATCGTGCTGGCCAAGCAGCGCGGTGCCTACCGGGGACGAAAGAAATCGCTGAACAGCGAACAAATTGCCGAGTTGAAACGGCGAGTTGCGGCAGGCGACCAAAAAACCTTGGTGGCCCGTGACTTCGGCATCAGCCGCGAAACCTTGTACCAGTACCTGCGGGAAGACTGACCATGCCACGCCGCTCAATCCTGTCCGCCACCGAGCGCGAAAGTCTGCTGGCACTGCCAGATGCCAAAGACGAACTGATACGGCACTACACGTTCAACGAAACCGACCTGTCGGTGATCCGTCAGCGTCGCGGCGCCGCGAATCGATTGGGCTTCGCCGTGCAGCTTTGCTACTTGCGATTCCCTGGCATCTTCTTGGGCGTCGATGAACCTCCATTTCCGCCCCTGCTGCGCATGGTGGCCGCACAACTCAAGGTGCCGGTGGAAAGCTGGAACGATTACGGCCAGCGCGAGCAGACACGGCGGGAGCACTTGGTCGAGCTGCAAACGGTGTTTGGATTCAAGCCCTTCACCATGAGTCACTACCGGCAAGCCGTGCATACACTGACCGAACTGGCCTTGCAAACAGACAAAGGCATTGTGCTGGCCAGCACCCTTGTTGAAAACCTGCGGCGGCAGAGCATCATCCTACCCGCCATGAATGCCATCGAGCGCGCAAGCGCCGAGGCCATTACCCGTGCCAACCGGAGCATCCATGCGGCATTGGCCGATTCCTTGATACCTGTCCATCGCCAGCGCCTGGACGAACTGCTCAAGCGCAAGGATGGTAGCAAAATGACGTGGCTAGCGTGGCTGCGCCAATCGCCCGCCAAGCCGAACTCGCGCCACATGCTTGAACACATCGAACGCCTCAAAGCCTGGCAGGCGCTTGACCTACCTGCTGGCATCGAACGGCAGGTACACCAAAACCGCTTGCTCAAGATCGCCCGCGAGGGCGGCCAGATGACGCCCGCCGACCTGGCCAAGTTCGAGTCGCAGCGGCGTTACGCCACCTTGGTAGCACTGGCCATCGAGGGCATGGCCACCGTCACTGATGAAATCATCGACCTTCACGACCGCATCATCGGCAAGCTGTTCAATGCGGCCAAGAACAAGCATCAACAGCAGTTCCAGGCTTCCGGCAAGGCGATCAACGACAAGGTGCGGATGTATGGGCGCATCGGTCAGGCGCTGATTGAAGCCAAACAAAGCGGCGGCGATCCGTTCGCCGCCATCGAAGCGGTCATGCCGTGGGACACCTTCGCCGCCAACGTCACCGAGGCGCAAACGCTGGCGCGGCCTGCCGATTTTGATTTCCTGCACCATATCGGCGAGAGTTACGCCACGCTGCGCCGCTATGCGCCGCAGTTCCTGGACGTGCTCAAACTGCGCGCCGCGCCCACCGCCAAGGGTGTGCTCGATGCCATCGACGTGCTGCGCGGCATGAACAGCGACAGCGCGCGCAAGGTGCCCGCCGATGCGCCAACCGCATTCATCAAGCCGCGCTGGGCAAAGCTGGTTCTGACCGACGAGGGTATTGACCGGCGTTACTACGAGTTATGCGCCCTGTCGGAGCTGAAGAACGCACTGCGCTCTGGTGATGTTTGGGTGCAGGGTTCGCGCCAGTTCAAGGACTTCGACGAATACCTGGTGCCGATCGAGAAGTTCGCCACCCTGAAGCTGGCCAGCGAATTGCCACTGGCCGTGGCCACCGACTGCGACCAATATCTGCATGACCGACTGGAATTATTGGAGGCGCAACTCGCCACAGTCAACCGCATGGCGGCGACCAACGACTTACCGGATGCCATCATCACCACTGCATCGGGCCTGAAGATCACGCCGCTGGACGCAGCGGTGCCAGACGCCGCGCAAGCCTTGATTGACCAGTCGGCGATGTTGCTGCCGCACCTCAAGATCACCGAGTTGCTGATGGAGGTCGATGAATGGACGGGCTTCACGCGCCACTTCACACACCTGAAGACCGGCGACACGGCCAAGGACAAAACCTTGCTGATGACGACGATTCTGGCTGATGGTATCAATCTTGGGCTCACCAAGATGGCCGAGTCCTGCCCTGGCACCACCTACGCCAAGCTGTCTTGGCTGCAAGCCTGGCACGTTCGCGACGAAACCTATTCGACGGCGCTGGCCGAGCTGGTGAACGCACAGTTTCGACAACCCTTCGCCGGAAACTGGGGCGACGGCACCACGTCATCGTCGGACGGCCAGAACTTCCGAACCGGCAGCAAGGCAGAGAGCACCGGGCATATCAATCCGAAGTATGGAAGTAGCCCTGGGCGGACGTTCTATACCCATATCTCCGACCAATACGCGCCCTTCAGCGCCAAGGTGGTCAACGTCGGCTTGCGCGACTCGACCTATGTGCTCGATGGCCTGCTGTACCACGAGTCTGACTTGCGTATCGAGGAACACTACACCGACACGGCGGGCTTCACCGATCATGTGTTCGGCCTGATGCACTTTCTGGGATTCCGGTTCGCGCCGCGCATCCGCGACCTGGGCGACACCAAGCTGTTCATTCCCAAGGGCGATACTGCCTACGATGCACTTAAGCCGATGATTAGCAGCGACAGGCTGAACATCAAGGCTATTCGCGCTCATTGGGATGAAATCCTACGGCTGGCCACTTCGATCAAGCAGGGCACGGTGACGGCCTCGCTGATGCTGCGCAAGCTCGGCAGCTATCCGCGCCAAAACGGCTTGGCCGTCGCCCTGCGCGAGCTGGGGCGCATCGAGCGCACGCTGTTCATTCTGGATTGGCTGCAAAGCGTGGAGCTGCGCCGCCGCGTCCATGCGGGGCTGAATAAGGGCGAGGCGCGCAACGCGCTGGCCAGGGCGGTCTTCTTCTACCGATTGGGTGAAATCCGCGACCGCAGTTTTGAGCAGCAGCGCTACCGGGCCAGCGGCCTCAGTCTGGTGACGGCGGCCATCGTGTTGTGGAACACGGTCTATCTGGAGCGTGCCACCAGTGCTTTGCGTGCCCACGGCAAGGCGCTGGACGACACGTTGCTGCAATATCTGTCACCGCTGGGGTGGGAGCATATCAACCTGACCGGCGATTACCTATGGCGCAGCAGTGCCAAGGTCGGTGCGGGGAAGTTCAGGCCATTGCGACCGCTGCCACCGGCTTAGCGTGCTTTATTTTCCGTTTTCTGAGACGACCCCTCCATCAACGGTGGGACTTGGGCGTCGGAGAACCCGACCACTGAGACAGTGGCGAGGGCCCACCCTCGTGGGTTTGCGAGTTGCTGAATGGCACCGTCATAGGCCCCAAGCTTGGTGAAGGCAAGAGCCTTGGTGGAATCACGGCTGGACGTCCAGGCAGTACGCAAGCACTTGCTTGCAATCCACGCGGTATAGCCAGACGCGAACAGCTTTAGGCCAAATTGCCCGCCAGCAGGAATCTCATAGGCAACCGCGACTAGCACGGAGCTGGTAGTGACGACGATGGAGAAGCCAAGACTGGTGCCGAGCGTGTAGCCAAGCGCTCCCCTAACTCCGTACGTCGCTCCAAGATACAAGCTGTACAGGGAGCTTGTCGATGGTCCAACGGTATTGGCTACGACGAAGAGTAAGAGTGGATCCAACGGAGTCACTTCCCACAGGCGCAGCCATCTAGGCCTGTTTGACTGACAGCATGGCTGCTAACGATAGGCTTGGCATGAATGATCCACTCGGGCCCTGTCGCCAAGTTCGTGAATCTTTAGGCCAGGCCTCTTCTCACCTCTTTTGCCAAGTCGAAAATCGTTGCTATCAGCGGAGCGTTCTGTCGTTCGCGACGACAGATGAAGTCGACGTGGGTGGCCATTGCTGTATCCAGAATCTTCAGCTTCACAAGACGCGGATCTGGAACATAGGCTGTCTCGGCAACGACGCCTAGTCCTATTCCTTGTGCGACTGCCTCGCGGACAGCCTCCCGGCTTCCCATCTCCAGCGCAACCTGGATGTTGATATTGCGGGCAATTAGCTCGCTCTCGAAGACTCTTCTTGTCGTTGAACCTTCCTCACGTATGACGAAGCGCTGGCTCTGAAGGTCCTTGAGCACTATCTCACCGCACCGGGCTAGGGCGTGCTCTCGGTTCGCAAAGACCACCAGGCGCTGTGACCTGTATGGCATGCAATGGAGTTCGGGGTGCTCGGCGTGATTGAGGACCACGCCGACATCACCCTGGTAGTCGAGGAGCTTTTCCGTGATTGAGCGGGAGTCGCCTACACGGACAGAGACCTCGACCTGGGGATGGCGGCTCCCGAAGGCCTTCAGAACAGGGACTACGTTGTACGGGCCGATCGCGTGAATCACAAGACGCCCGACGAATCGGTTTTTGGCTGCTGCCAAAAGGGCGTGCGCATCTTCCTCGCCGCTGAATGCCCGCCGCGTGTAGTCCAGCAGAGTCCTGCCAAAGGTAGTCAGCTCAAGCCGGCGGCCTTGACGAAGAAAAAGCTCCACGCCGTACTCATTCTCCAGGCGCTGAATATGCGCTGAGATGGTGGGCTGCTGTAGATCAAGCAGCTTCGCAGCAGCAGTCATGCTTCCGGCCCTTGCCGTCGCATCAAAGGCTTTCAAAGCCGCAAGTAGCGTGAGTCCAGACATAGGTGTTATCTATAGATACCCCTATTTTTCGGGGTGCAAGTTTCATATTGATGACACGTTCCACGAACAAACTGCACGCATGCCTAGCCGTATCGAACTTCTTTCTGCGGCAAATGTGCGTCATAAGCGCTCTCGCGCTGCTCGCAGGCAGAAACTTGCAAAGGTAACAACATGAAGTTGGAGAAGGACCGAGACGTTCTGAGTCTCAAGGGTGTTTCCGTCCGCTACGTTGACTCGACCGTGGCCTTGCACCCGACGAGTCTGGATGTGAAGCAGGGAGAGTTTTTGGTGCTTCTGGGCGCCTCGGGCGCAGGGAAGTCCACCTTGTTACGAAGCATCAATGGACTGGTGCTGCCCACAAAAGGCGAGGTATCGATACCTGGCCTGGCAGGTGGGGTAGTCAACGCAAAGACGCTGAGAGAGCACCGCAAGCGCTGTGGGATGGTTTTCCAGCAGCATCATCTGATTGGACGTCAGTCGGTCCTCAGGAATGTTCTGATGGGAAAGCTCGGTGACAGGGGTGCATTCGCTTCGCTATGGCCGTGGAGCAAGAAGGACAAGCTGGAGGCGCTCACAGTGATTGAGCGTGTCGGGCTGCTCGAAAAGGCGCTCTCCCGGGCTGATGCCTTGTCTGGGGGGCAGCAGCAGCGCGTAGGCATAGCTAGGGCGCTAATACAGAAGCCACGAATCCTGCTGGCCGATGAGCCTGTTGCCAGCCTGGACCCGGCAACCGCACATAGCGTGCTCACCTTGTTGCATGAGATCTGCAAAAAGGACCACCTCACCGCAATCGTGAGTCTTCACCAGGTGGAGCTCGCGCGCTCGTTTGCAGACCGAATCATTGGGCTCCGCCAGGGAGCTGTTGTATTCGAGGGTAGGGCAGAGCAGCTGAGTCCTGATGTTGCGCGGAACCTCTATGCAAAGCAGTCCAACGCTTCCAACACGAGTGCGTCCACTGATAGCCCCCGAACTCTTCAATCCAGTCAAACCAAGGAGCTCTTGCCATGCTGAATCGCCGTAACTTCTCTCTTGTTGTCAGCGCAGCTTCTTTTGCTGCACTCCTTCCTCTGTGGGCTCATGCGCAGGGAAAGGATCCATCAAAGCTTCGTGTCGCCCTTCTTCCAGATGAGAACGCTGCCAGCATCATCCAGAACGCGCAGCCTCTTAAGCGCTATCTTGAACAGCAGCTCAAGAAGGATGTTGAGATTGTGGTGACTACCGATTACTCCTCGATGATCGAGGCAATGCGGTTCGGTCGGATTGAGGTAGCGTACTTTGGACCGTTTTCGTACGTTTTGGCCAAATCTAAGGCGTCCGGGATTGAGCCCTTTGCGGTGGGCGTTGAACGTGGGTCGCCCACATACCAGTCGGTCCTCATCGCAACGGCCGGAGGGCCGGTGAAAACGCTTGAAGACGTGCGCGGCAAGCCCTTCGGATTTGGCGACCAGGCGTCCACATCAAGCCACCTTGCACCACGTGCACACCTGCTCAAGAAGTACAAGCTTGATGGTGAGAAGGACTATCGGCCAGTTCACCTTGGGGCACATGACGCGGTCGCACGTGCGGTGCAGTCGGGTCAGATTCCAGCCGGGGCTCTGTCCAAGCCGATTCTGGACAACCTCATCGCTCGAGGAAGCATTGATGCCACGAAGATTGTTCAGCTTGACCTTTCTGCTCCCATTCCAAACTATCCGGTCGTCATGCAGGGGGACCTCAAGCCTGAGCTCAAAGCTGCCATCCGCTCTGCCTTTCTGGACATGAAGGATGCTGAGGTGCTCAAGGCGTTTCGTGTCCAGGCGTTTGCCGCCACTGATGACGCTGCATATGACGTCCTTAGGGATACCGCAACCATCCTGAAGCTTGATTTGGGCCGTATGCAATGACCTCGGCTGCATTCGAGAACATCATCAGTCGCGACAAGCGGGAGCAGTTCATTGGACTGCGCAATACAGCGTTCGTCCTTCTGGTTTGCCTTGTAGCCCTGTACGTCACGGGGTTCTTCGATGCACAGCGGTTCATCGAAGGCGCCCCGGCTGTCAAGCAGCTCTCATCTGAGATGGTCCCTCCCAACTTCGACCGCTGGGAGCACTGGGTCATCCCGCTGAGGGACACCTTGGCGATGTCGATTGCCGGCACAGCACTGACTATCGTGCTTTCACTTCCGCTGGCGCTCCTGGCGGCTCCAAACACCACCCCCAATCCTTTGGTGGGAAGAGTGGCCAGAGTCATCCTGGCGGCATTCCGGTCCGTGCCAGAAATCATTCTTGGCATTCTGTTCGTGGCAGCCGTAGGGTTTGGTGCTCTACCTGGGGTGCTCGCACTAGCGTTGCATTCCACGGGAATGGTCGCAAAGTTTTACGCGGAAGCCATTGAGCACGTGGATCCGAAGCCACTTGAAGCAGCTGCTGCGGTAGGCGCAAGCCGCTTTCAGGTCATCTCGCATGCCGTTATCCCCCAAGTCCTTCCACAGTTGGCAGACATAACCATCTATCGCTGGGAGTACCACTTCAGGGCCTCCGCAGTACTTGGCATTGTCGGTGCAGGTGGCATCGGCTTCGAGCTGATGGCAGCACTTCGCCTTGTCAAGTATGACGAGGTCTCAGCCATCCTTCTGTCGATTCTTGCCTGTGTCCTCGTGGTTGACAGCATTGGATCGATGCTGCGAAAGCGTCTCAAGTAAATCGAAAAATGAATCATCGGAAAATCGTCGTAACGCAGCCAGTTCATGAAGAGGTTCTAAGGAAGCTCCAGGCTGAGGGTGAGGTCATCATGAATCCAGGGCCTGACCCCTGGAGCCCCAGCCAGCTCAGGGAGTACCTCGTGGATGCTGATGCCATGATGGCCTTCATGACAGACAGTGTGACCAAAGAGTCGCTGCTGAACGCTCCCAGGCTCAAGACCATCTCCTGTGCACTCAAGGGGTACGACAACTTCGACCTGAGGGCTTGCGCACAAGCCGGGGTGAGCGTCACCTTTGTTCCTGACCTCCTCACAGAGCCCACAGCCGAGCTGGCCATCGGATTGGCTATTGCTGCTGGCAGGAACGTGCTTCAGGGTGACGCCGCTACAAGAGCAGGCTACTCTGGGTGGAGGCCAGCTCTATACGGAACCGGGCTTCATGGGTCGGTGGCCAGCGTGATCGGTCTCGGAAAAGTTGGGCAGGCCATATTGGCGCGACTCGCGGGCTTTGGCTGCGCGCGGCTGCTTGGTGTAGACCCAAGTGTGCGTCTAGATCAGGTCGAACTGGTCACGCTTGATGAGGCTGTCAGCACATCGGACTATGTGTTCCTGGCAGTGCCTCTTGTTAGCGATACGCGCCACCTGGTTGACTCCAGGATGCTTCAACTATCGAAAAAGGGCCAGATCCTTGTAAACGTGGGTAGGGGGTCTGTGGTCGACGAAAGGGCGGTTGTCGATGCCTTGGCGAATGAGCAACTTGGCGCGTACGCCGCTGACGTCTATGAGATGGAAGATTGGCTACTTCCAGACAGACCTCGCGAAATTCATCCGGGATTGACCAACAACGCCAGAACAGTACTCACTCCCCACATCGGCTCGGCTGTGAGACGCGTACGGTTCGAAATTGAAATGCGGGCTGCTGAGAACCTAGTCCGCTCACTCAGGGGCGAGAGTTTGAGTGATGTTGCTGTCGAGGCCAGCGCGGCAGCATAGGTATGGTTGCTCGGCGGTTTGCACGCCAGCTGAAATGGGCGCGGCTTCAGAGCCTATGTCCTATGGCTGGGTGCAACCTGCCCGTGTGATGCCATCCTGCTCGCCAAGGGGAAATGACTTGAGTCATCATCGAAGTGGTTTAGCGATGATGTTCTCTGCACGGCGCAGCTCATGGGGTAAGCCCAAATGGGCGCATGGCAAACACCAGATACTTCGAGGGGTCAGGCTACAACACTGATCGTTCTTGGCCTCTGATAGTGGTTTCAACCCAGGACGTTTCAGCTGAGGTCATTACATTCGGCTCGTAGTAGAGGTGACGCTGCTTTGCGAGTTCTTGGACTGCACGGCTGAACCCTAGGTCTAATACAACCGCACTGCGCAGAGTGTTGAGATGCACCGCCGAAAGTGTCTCCCTCGCCCCTTTAGGGTCTGCCTTAGAGTTCACGCAGACGACGAGGTGCGTTGTCGCCGATAGACTGCTTTGATGCATCTCAATGAATCTAGGCTGTTGATTTCCACGCAGAACTGACCCGCCGGGGATGCGGACAAAAACTTGGACTACCAGGGGAGGTAGTTCATGTACTCATACGCAGACAGGATTCGTGCAGTTGCGCTTTACATCAAGCTTGGCTTGCGTGTCAGAGCCACGATTCGCCAGTTGGGGTACCCAACCAAGAACGCATTGAAAGGCTGGTATCAGCACTACCTGAAGCATCAGGATTTGCCAGCAAGCCAAGCTCCAAGAGCACCAAAATATTCGCTGCAGCAAAGGCAGGTGGCTATTGCTCATTACCTCGCCCATGATCGCTGTATTGCTGCAACGATGAGGGCTTTGGGTTATCCGGGTCGAGGAACGTTGACTGCGTGGGTTCGGCAAGACTGCCCTGACACCTGCAAATCGAGAGTAGGCAGATCTTGGCCGGCTACAAAGCCTGATGCCTTGATGTGTGAGGGCGTGGTGCAGCTGTGTGCCCGTCGATCAAGTGCACAGCAGATTGCGGACAAGTTAGGGGTGTGTAGGGGGACCTTGTACAACTGGAAAAATCAGTTGCTTGGCCCTTGTGCCCCAGCCTCAATGAAACACAGTCCAAAGCGATCGCCAGTGTTGGATGAAGCAGCACTCAGGCGCCAAGTTGAATCATTGCGCCAGGATGTTCGGCGGCTGAAGATAGAACGTGAGCTTCTCAAGCAGGCCCATGAAATCTTAAAAAATGGGGCTGACATTGATCTGCATAGGCTGGCAAACAAAGATAAGGCTGTGCTGGTTGAAGCGTTGCACGGGCAGTATGAATTGCCAGAACTGCTTTCTCTTGTTGGCCTTGCTAGAAGCTCGTATTTTTACCATCGTGCTCGGCTGAAGCTGGCTGACAAATACGTTGATTTACGCCGAAGCATCACAGAGATCTTCGACAACAACTACCGTTGCTATGGATATCGCAGGGTGCAGGCATCTCTGCTCAAGGAGTGCACGGGCATCTCAGAGAAGGTGGTTCGTCGGCTGATGAAGCAGGAGGGGTTGATCGTGGCCAAGCCCAAACGCCGCAGATATAACTCCTACCTTGGAGAGATAGGTGCCGCCCCGCAAAACCTCATCAATCGAGACTTCCGTGCCGCTGCGCCCAATGAGAAGTGGCTCACCGACATTACTGAACTCCAGATTCCTGCTGGCAAGGTTTACCTGTCGCCAGTCATTGATTGCTTTGACGGGCTGGTGGTGAGCTGGTCGATTGGGACTCATCCCAACGCACATCTCGTCAACACAATGCTGGATGCGGCCATTGATGCTGTTCAAGGCAGCGAGAGCCGCCCTGTGATTCATTCTGATCGTGGAGCTCACTACCGCTGGCCAGGCTGGCTCTCGAGGGTCCATGATGCAAAGTTGACTCGCTCGATGTCTCGCAAAGGGTGCTCACCAGACAACGCTGCGTGCGAAGGCTTTTTTGGAAGGCTAAAGATGGAGCTGTTCTATCCCAACAACTGGCAATCAACAACGATTGAGCAGTTCATTGAAGCTGTCGATGCGTACATTCGTTGATACAACGAAAAACGTATCAAGGTATCTCTGGGACGTTTAAGTCCTGTGGAATACCAGCACAAACTTGGCCTAGCCGCATAAAACCAGTCCAAGTTTTTATCCGCACCCCCACCGGGGGCTAGTGGGTCACTTCTGGGTGGAAATCAACACGCTGTTCAAGCCGGGGCTGAAGTTCGAACCCGTGTTCGACTACGAGCAGGTGCTGGTCGTGGCCAAAGACCACCCCCTGGCTTCTACGGCCTACGTGAAGCCCCAGCAGCTGACCCGGGAAGTGCTCATCAGTTACCCCGTGGACATCGAACGCCTGGACATCTACAGCCAGTTCCTGTTGCCGGCCGGCGTGACGCCCAAGCGCCACAAAGCCATCGAAACCACCGACATCATGGTGCAGATGGTGGCCAGCGGCCGCGGTGTCGCCGCGCTGCCGCGCTGGCTGGTCGAGGAATATGCGGCCAGGATGGACGTGGTGCCTGTGCGGCTGGGCGCGCGCGGTATTGCCAAGCAGATCTTCCTGGGCGCACGCGAGGCGGATACCGCCATTGACTACGTGCGGGCCTTCGTCGAACTGGCCCGCCAGCCTGCAACTGCCACCACCGCTATTGCCCAAGGAGCCAAGGGATGAACACCACCGTCGAACGCAAAGCGCTTGCGCTGCCCGGAGGCCACGACAAGGTGCTGCTGCATTCGTGCTGCGCGCCGTGCTCAGGCGAGGTCATGGAGGCCATGCTGGCCTCGGGCATTGACTACACCATCTTTTTCTACAACCCCAACATTCATCCGCTCAAGGAATACGAGCTGCGCAAGAACGAGAACATCCGCTTCGCGGAGCAGTTCGGCGTGCCCTTCGTCGATGCGGACTACGACCGGGACAACTGGTTCGAGCGCGCCAAGGGCATGGAGCACGAGCCCGAACGCGGCGTGCGCTGCACCATGTGCTTCGACATGCGTTTCGAGCGCACGGCGCTGTATGCGCATGAGCACGGCTTTCCGGTGATCACCAGTTCCCTGGGCATCTCGCGCTGGAAGAACATGCAGCAGATCAATGACTGCGGCGTGCGTGCGGCGGCCAAGTACTCTGGCCTGATGTACTGGGAATACAACTGGCGCAAGGGCGGCGGCTCGGCGCGCATGATCGAGATCAGCAAGCGCGAGAACTTCTACCAACAGGAATACTGCGGCTGCGTCTACTCGCTGCGCGACACGAACCGCCACCGCGTGGAAAGCGGCCGCGAGCGCATCCAGCTCGGCGTGACGTTCTACGGTGACGAACAGCCCCCCAAAGATTGACGCGCCTTGCCGGGTGAGCGATGCCGCTCCATGGCTTCCAACCGACCCGATCAGCGCTGGCGGGTCGGAACTCTCCCAACAGTCGCCAGATATGGCAAGCCCCTTGCTTCATTCCGACAAGTCCAAGCCCATCGGCAACATCACCGACGCCTATTCGTTAGAGGTCAACGCGAAGGATATCTCTGCGCTGACCGCAGCGGCGCCGCGTGTATTGCCCGGGTCAACCATTTCCATTCCCTACCTGGCGAACCAGGACAACGACGCGCGACTGGCCGCAGCGCAGGCCGTTCGCGGACTCGGCTTTGAGCCCATGCCTCACCTCGCTGCACGCCGTATCGCCTCGTTCGCAAAACTGGAGTCGTTCATCCAGCGCGCGGTCGCGGAAGCCGGCGTCAAGCGTTGCTTCGTGATCGCTGGAGATCCGTCCACCCCGCTGGGGCCGTTTGCCGACAGCTCCTCACTGATCGAATCAGGCGTGTTCGAGCGCTCGGGCATTCAGATGGTCGGCGTGGGTGGCCATCCCGAGGGCCATCCGGTCATGAGCACATCTGATCGTTGGAAAGTGCTCGAACACAAGTGTCGCTGCATCGAAGGGCGCGGCATGGCGCCCTTGATCGTCACGCAATTTGCCTTCGATGCCGACATCGTGCTGGCCTGGCTGGAAGCCCTGCGCGGGCGTGGCGTCGAACATCCCGTACGCGTGGGCGTGCCGGGCCCTGCAGGCGTGGCGGTGCTGGCGCGCTATGCCGCCTTGTGTGGCGTTAGCGCATGCGCGTCGATGTTGTCCAAGTACGGCATCTCGATCAGCAAGCTGTTCGGCATAGCAGGCCCGGATCTCTTTGTGGATCGTCTGACCACCCGCCTGACCGAAGCACATGGAAAGGTGAGCCTGCATTTCTTTCCATTCGGAGGCATCGCTCAGTCCGTGAAGTGGGTAGAGCAGTACTGCTCGCGTGCCGAGCCTGAACAACCCATCGACACGGCTCCCATGTGATTACTGCGCCTCCAGCAGTCGCTTGCACTGGCATGCCCCATAGAAGCAGACCTCGTTGGGGCGAACGCTTCGAGAGCATCCTACCGCCCGCCTCAGCCTTCGCGTTGCGCAAGCGCCCCATGGGCGCGATCCCATTGGCACAGGACACACGCGGCCAACATCACCGGACGCAGGCGCAAGTGCCACATCGAAATGGATCGCCCGCATCATCGGCTTCGACGGTGCGAGCTATCGATTGGCAGATTGGGGGGGCAAACACGATAAACGCCCTTCTCGAACTGCCTTCTGTAGGAAGATGGTGATAGACCGAAACTTTGATGATGCGACTTTGCTCGCTGAGACATCCTTACGTTTGCCACTGCAAAGCGCCTATGTGGCACCTAGCTCGCAAATCAGCAAGGATGCGTAGCGACCAAAATATGGACTAACCTGTTATTCCATAAGACCTTTTACGGAACTGTCCGTCTACATCAAAGACTTGACAGCGGACATTTTTCATGGCCTCGCGCCAGACCCAGACCGGCCGCTCAGCATTGCAGCACGCCGCGAGGCTCGCGCATCAGCGTGCTCTGGCCAAACAGGCTTTGCACCAGATCCACCACCAGCTCCGCCGTCTGGTTGCGCAGGTCCAGCGCCGGGTTGAGCTCCACAATGTCCAGCGAGGCAAGACGGCCGGAGTCGGCAATCATTTCCATGCACAGCTGGGCCTCGCGGTAGGTGGGTCCGCCGCGTACCGGCGTGCCGGTGCCGGGAGCAATGTCAGGATCGAGAAAGTCCACGTCAAAGCTCAGATGCAGATGGATGTCTCTGTCGTTGCGTCCCAGCAGGCTGACCAGGGCGCGGCGCATCACTTCACGCATGCCCAGCTCGTCAATGGCCCGCATGTCGTAGACCTCCAGCCCCAGCTCTCGGATCATGTGCTTTTCGCTCTCGTCCACGCTGCGCAGGCCGATCTGGCAGAACGATGAGGCAGGCAGGGCGGGAGTCGTGCCCGACAGCGAGGCCAGTTCCGCCGGTCCCAGTCCGCAGAGGCTTGAAACCGGCATGCCGTGCAGATTGCCCGTGGGCGAACTTTCGGGGGTATTGCAATCCGAGTGGGCATCCAGCCAGAGCACGCGCAGCTGCTTGCCCGTGGCGCGGCAATGGCGGGCCACGGCGCTGATGGAGCCTGTGGCAAGCGTATGGTCGCCACCCAGCAGTATGGGTAGCCGGTTTTGCTGCAGCACCTGCAGCACTGCGTCATGGGCGATCCGGTTCCAGCTCAGGCATTCGGCCAGATTGCGCAGACCCTGGGCATCGCGCGCGCCACGCGGGTTGGCGGGGCCGCTCAGATTGCCAAGATCGCTGACCTGCACGCCCAGCCGTTCCAGAGCCGGGCCCAGCTGGGCTACACGCAGGGCATCGGGCCCCATGGCCGCGCCCAGGCGCGAGGCGCCGATATCGGTGGGTAGACCGATCAGTGTGGACGATGTGTATGCCATGAGCCGCTCCGCTTCAGGCCGTCTTACGGGCCGCAAGATTGATGATCTGGGGATTGGCTGCCTGTCTCACCATGGCAAACAGATCCTTGGGGTCGGCGAGCTCCGGCACCAGCTCGATCTGTGACAGCAGGCCAGCGCCTCGTGCCAGGCTATGCATGGTGCGCAGCGCCGAGTAGTCCTCCAGCGCGAAGCCCACGGAGTCGAACAGGGTGATCTGGGCATCCGATGTCCGGCCCGGCGCCAGCTTCTGCAGCACGCGCCAGAGCTCGGTCACGGCAAAGTCGGCGGGCATTTGCTGCAGCTCGCCCTCGATGCGCGTCTGCGGCTCGTACTCGACAAAGACCTGCGCACGCTGCAGGGCGCTGGCATCGAACTCGGTCTTGCCGGGGCAATCACCGCCCACGGCATTGATATGCATGCCGGGCTCCAGCAAATGTCCGGGGATGATGGTGGCGCGGGTCTTGTCGGCGGTGGCGGTGGTCACGATGTCCGTGCCGGCCACGGCGTCCCGCACGCTGGTGCAGACGATGGCCGTGGCGCAAAAGCCGGGCAGGAACGGCTGCAGGTTGCGCAGCAGCTTTTGCGATGCCGCAGGGTCGATGTCGAACAGGCGCAGCTCGCGCACGCCCAGCAGCTCCATGAAGGCCAGAGCCTGGAATTCGCTTTGCGAGCCATTGCCGATCAGCGCCATGCTGCGGTTGCCGGCGCGCGCCAGATGGCGCGCAGCCATGGCGGATGTGGCGGCGGTGCGCAAGGCCGTGGTCAGCGTCAGCTCGCTGACAAAGCGAGGCATGCCGGTGGCGACATCGGCCAGCGCGCCGAAAGCCATCACGGTGGGCAGGCCCAGGCGCGGATTGTGCGGGTGGCCGTTGACGTATTTGAAGGCGTAGTCCCGCGCATCGGCCACCGGCATCAGCTCGATCACGCCGCTGGCTGAATGGGCGGCGGTGCGCGCGCTTTTGTCGAAGTCCTGCCAGCGGCCGAAGTCGGCCTCCAGGGCTTGGTTGATCAGGCGCAGCACCTGGGTGATGCCGACGCGCGCGACCAGCCGGGCAGCGTCGCTGGCACTGAGAAAGTCGGTCCGGAATGGTGTGCCGGCCGGAGCTTGAGGAACAGGCATGAGACTTCCTCCTTGGCTTCATTTTTGAGGATTTTTGCGCCAAATGCCAGAGAGAAGAGCCTGCGGTCGCCGTGGGAGCACTGCTCTTGCGGGGTCGGGTGCGGCCTTGCCGCCAGCGAAGATGGGACAATATCGGCCATGACTCAGACCATCACGATTACCCGCCCCGATGATTGGCACTTGCATGTGCGCGATGGCGATGCCATGCGCTGCGTGGTGCCGCACACTGCCCGCCAGATGGGCCGTGCCATCATCATGCCCAACCTCAAGCCCCCGGTCACCACGGCGGAGATGGCTGCGGACTACCGCGCCCGCATTCTGTCGGCCGTGCCTGAAGACAGCCAGTTCCAGCCGCTGATGACGCTGTATCTGACGGACAACCTGGGCCCTCAGGAAATCGTGCGCGCCAAGGCGGCCGGCGTGGTGGCCTGCAAGCTTTACCCCGCAGGTGCCACGACCAATTCCGACCATGGCGTGACCGATCTGCGCAAGATTTATCCCACGCTGCAAGCCATGCAGCGCGAAGGTCTGGTGCTGCTGGTGCATGGTGAAGTCACCGATCAGAGCATCGACCTGTTCGACCGTGAAGCCGTGTTCATCGAGCAGCAGCTCAAGCCTCTGCGCAAGGATTTCCCCGAGCTCAAGATCGTCATGGAGCATGTGACGACCAAGGAAGCGGCCGAGTACGTGGCTGAGGCCGATGATTTCCTGGCTGCGACCATCACGCCACAGCATCTGCTGTTCAACCGCAACGCCATCTTCCTGGGCGGCGTGCGCCCGCATTTCTATTGCCTGCCGGTCCTGAAGCGCGAAACCCATCGCCTGGCGCTGGTGCAGGCCGCCACCAGCGGCAGCAGCAAGTTCTTCCTGGGCACGGACAGCGCACCCCATGCAGCGCATCTGAAGGAAGCCGCGACCGGTTGCGCCGGCTGCTACAGTGCCCACGCCGCCATCGAGATGTATGCCGAGGTGTTCGACGGCGTCGGGGCTCTCGACAAACTGGAAGCCTTTGCTTCCTTCAACGGAGCCGATTTCTACGGACTGCCCCGCAACACCGACACCATCACCCTGGTCAAGGAAAGCTGGACGCCGCCCGTGAGCTTTGCATACGGCGAAGGGGCGCAGCTCAAGCCGCTGCGCTTTGGCGAAGCCCTGCCCTGGAAGATGCTGGATTAAAAACAGTAGCTGCAAGCGCCTGTGTTCACTTGAATCAAAGGTGTTTCCGGTCTGAAATCAAGAAAGGAGTTGCGCAAGCCGCTCCTTTTTTTAGTTTGGCTTTGCGCAGAGCCTCGGTTAGGCTTGGCCAAACAGCGCTCAGGAGATTGCATGCCCAACGATGTCCAGCCCAGGATTGCCTTGCTGATCGATGCGGACAACGCGCCCGCAGAGATGATTGACGAGATATTGACCGAGCTGTCCACCTTCGGCCTGATCAATATTCGCCGTGCCTATGGCAACTGGACCAAGGCCGGTCTGCATGGCTGGCAGAGCAAGCTGCTCGAATATGCCGTGCGGCCCATGCAGCAGTTCGACTACTCCAAGGGCAAGAACGCGACCGATATGGCCATGACGGTGGATGCCATGGAGCTGCTCTATACCGAAAAGCCCGATGCCTTCGGCATCGTTTCCTCGGACGCCGACTTCACGCCGCTGGTCATGCATTTGCGCGCCAAGGGAGCTGCGGTCTATGGATTCGGTGCGGAGCAGACGCCCAGGGCTTTCGTCAATGCCTGCTCGCGCTTTCTGTATTTCGATGCGCTCAAGGAACTCGGCGACGGCATTGTCAGCCGCAGTGAACGCCGCGAAGCACTGGAGGCCGAGGCAGTTCCACGTGCAGTGCCTGCGGCAAGCCAGCCATCCGAGCAGACCCTCCCTGTCAGCAATGGCAAGGTGGCCGGTGGCACGGGCGCTGCAGCCCCGGCATGCACCACGTTGCGCGTGCCTTCGCACATGCTCAAGGAAGACAGGCAGCTCATTGCCATGCTGCGCGATGCCGTCAAGGCGACGCAGGACGAAGCCGGCTGGGCACGTGTGGCTGCGGTGGGTACGCATATCGGCAACAAGTTGTCGTTTGATGCGCGCAACTATGGCTATGCCTCGCTGACCAAGCTCATGGCCGCGACCCAGGTGTTCGAGCTGCGTGACGAGGGCACGGCCCGCGTGGCGGTGCGCGATCTGCGTGGGCATCAGGACGAGGTGCTGCCTTGATGCAGCCAGCCGCAATGCCGTCGGTGGATTGGGCCATTGACTGGCAGGCGCCCTGGCTGGCACCGCTGCAAGCGCTTGGACGTCAGGTTCATGACCGGGTGCTGGGCGGTGCCGGCGTGGCCCGGGCCTTGCAGGAGGTGGCTGCCGCCCACGGGCTGCTGCCGGGCTGGCAGTTCGTCGATCAGCTGCAGCTGCCTGCCGGCCAGGCCTATGAGGCATTCATCCACAGCCGGCGCAGCATTCCCACGCGCGACAATCTGCATGACTTCTTCAACGGCCTGATCTGGCTGCACTGGCCGTTGCTCAAGCAGCGGCTCAACGCGCTGCAGGCGGCCGAGATAGAGCGCCAGGGTGTGGGAGCGCAGCGCGGGCGCCTGCGCGATTCGATCACGGTGCTGGACGAAAACGGCGGCTTGCTGCTGGCGCCGCAGGCCCTGTGCGATGCGCTGCGCGACAAGCGCTGGCAGGAGCTGTTTGTGGCCCGGCGTGCGCTGTGGGAGCAGGCGCGCTTCCTGCCCATAGGCCATGCCCTGCTGGAAAAGCTGGTTCAGCCGCGCAAGGCCATCACCGCGCATGTGATCTGTGTACCGACGCAGCAGGCGCCGCGCCTGGCATCGCTGGCCGAGGCAGACGGCTGGCTGGACCATCAGTTGCGGACCCAGTCTTGCAATCTGGCCAGCAAGCCCTATCTACCAATTCCCATATTGGGAATCCCGGACTGGTGCCTGCAAAACCAGAACTTTTCCTTCTATGATGACTCTCTAGTTTTCCGAGCCCCACGTACCGCACAAACAACACAACAAAGGGTACTGCCAGAAAGAGAACTGGCTTGATGAGCATTTGCCCTGCACAGGCGGTGCCTCAGGGGTTCTGGTCATTTTGTCCCCTGTGTGGAGTACACCCTCGATGAAACGTATTGCCTTATTTCTACTGACCAATATCGCCGTGGTGGCGGTATTGGGCATCGTCGCCAGCTTGCTGGGCGTCAACCGCTACCTCACTGCCAACGGCCTCAATCTGGGCGCCCTGCTGGGTTTTGCCTTCATCATGGGTTTTGGCGGCGCCATCATCTCGCTGCTGATCTCCAAGCCCATGGCCAAGTGGACATCGGGCGTGCAGGTCATCAACGAGCCGCGCAATGCCGATGAGGCCTGGATCGTCAACACCGTGCGCGGCTTTGCCGAAAAGGCTGGCATCGGCATGCCCGAGGTCGGCATCTATGAGGGCGAGCCCAACGCCTTTGCGACCGGCGCTTTCAAGAACTCGGCCCTGGTGGCCGTGTCCACAGGTCTGCTCGAAGGCATGACCCGTGAAGAGGTCGAGGCCGTGATCGGTCACGAAGTGGCCCACATCGCCAATGGCGACATGGTGACCATGACGCTGATCCAGGGCGTGATGAACACCTTTGTGGTCTTCCTCTCGCGCGTGATCGGCTATGCGGTCGACTCCTTCCTGCGCCGCAACGACGAGCAAAGCTCCGGCCCCGGCATCGGCTACATGATCACCACCGTGGTGCTGGATATCCTGCTGGGCTTTGTCGCCGCCATGATCGTGGCCTGGTTCTCGCGCCAGCGCGAGTTCCGTGCCGATGCGGGTGCTGCCCAGCTCATGGGGCGCAAGCAGCCCATGATGAATGCGCTGGCCCGTTTGGGCGGCATGCATCCGGGCGAGCTGCCCAAGAGCGTGGCGGCCATGGGCATTGCCGGTGGCATCGGCCAGCTGTTCTCTACCCACCCGCCCATCGAGCAGCGCATTGCTGCACTGCAAAACGCCCGCTAAGCGTACGCATGTGTAAACGGCAGTAGCCGGTCTTTACCGCTGCTTCACAAGCCCCTGTCAACAACCGGCAGGGGCTTTTGCGTTGTAGGAGCATATACATGTCCCCGGACTTTCAGGAGTTGTGATGTCCTTCATCTCTCAAACCATGACCCGCCGACTGCTGCCGGTCTTGCTGCTGGGCGGCTCCGCTGCCCTGCTTACGGGCTGCGTGGTGGCCCCGGCCTATCCGGCTTATGGAACCGAGGTGGTTGCGGGCGACGTCTATGCACCCATGGCCCCGCCTCCCCTGATCAACGAGGTGATCCCGGTGGCTCCCTCGCCGGCCTATGTCTGGATCGGCGGCTCCTGGGGCTGGGGCGGCGGGCGCTACAACTGGCGTCCCGGCCGCTGGGCCATGCCGCCACGTCCCGGCTATGGCTGGCATGAGGGTGGGTGGAATCATGGTCCTGGCGGCTGGCATCACGGCGGCGGCCATTGGGGACCGCGCCGCTGAGGGCGTCCGCTAGGTGACAAGAGAGGGCATCCGCCCGCTAGGCGGGCCGTGCCTGTATCGCTAGAGTCGGATGCAGGAGGTTTGCCGTGAATCCTGCTCTTGTCACCCGCCGCGAAGGCGCTGTTCTCATCCTCTCCAACAACAACCAGGCAGCGCGCAATGCGCTGTCGCCCGAGTATTACCACGCGGTCATGGAAGCGCTGCGTGCGGCCGGCACCGATGCCTCGGTGGCCGCCGTGATTCTGACAGGCGAGGGCGGTCATTTCTGCGCTGGCGGCGATCTGAACCAGCTGGCAACGAGGCGCGAGATGCCGCTGGCCGAACGCCGCCTAAAGCTTGAGGACCTCAACCATCTGATTCGTGCCATACGCGACTGCCCCAAACCCGTGATCGCGGCGGTGGAGGGCGCTGCCGCGGGTGCAGGCCTGTCTCTGGCCATGGCTTGCGACATGCTGGTGGCTGCAAGGTCGGCGGTTTTCTCGGTGGCCTATGTGAAGGTTGGCCTCACACCCGACGGTGGCGCGACTTCGTTTCTGGCCGAATTCATGTCCCGCCAATTGCTGACCGAGCTCTGCCTGACGGGCGAGCGCATCAGCGGCGAGCGCATGCACGCGCATGGCTGCATCAACCGTTTGACGGAGCCGGGCCAGGCCCTGGCCCAAGCGCTGGAGCTGGCGCGGCAACTGGCCCAGGGGCCGGAAGTGGCGACTGCGCGAATCAAGGCGCTGTGTTGGGTGGCCCACAGCCACAGCCTGGAGCAGCAGCTGGCGCTGGAGGCTGACCATATGGTCGAGGCCCAGGGCAGCGAGGAGTCCCGCGAAGGCATTGCGGCCTTTCTGGAAAAGCGTGCGCCCGACTTTGCCAGGCTGCGCGGAGCCTGACAGGTCGTTCCCGACGGCCTAGCGAACCGTGTAGTTGAGCTGGAACATCACGCCGGCGTTGCCAAGGACGTTGATTTGGGCGCCCCAGTTGCTGTTGAAGTCGTAGCCCACGGCCGGAATGGCCGTGATGCCCCAGCCATGCCGGTTGTTGAACGGGATCTTCTTGTTGTACGGAAACTTGTAGCCGTGAATGATGCCGCCCGTGACCTTGAAGAAAAGGCCTGGCACGCTGTCAAACGGCCTGAAGCGCCAGCCGTAATAGGCGTACTGGCTGGGCTGACCGAATGAATTCCTGAAATAGGCAAAGCCTGCGATATGGCGTTCGTCCAGCTCCTTCTCGGCCTGGATCAGCCAGACATAGGCGTGCTTTTGTTCGTCGGGCTCGAAATCGTTTTCCTTCTTGGCATCGGAGAAATGCCAGTCCAGAGGGGCGTAGCCGAACATCCAGCCCGAGAGCGCCGAGGGCTTGTCGGCGCTCTTGTCCGCCGCGGCAGCGGGATCACTGGTTTGTGCGCCGGCACTGGCGGCAGCCAGCCAGCAGGCCAGTCCCAGGGTGGCAGAGGCAGGGGCGAGTCGCAGAGATTTCATGATGACGCTGGCATGCGATGAAGTCCCCAGCGTAGCGATGCCAGGCCCTGGACCATGTCAGTCAGAGTCCCAAAACTTGTAAAAGCCATGACCGCCGGTGTGCTCGTGCCCCTCAAAGGCAGCCAGCCGCGGGGCAGCCATGCCTGGGACACACAAAGAGGCCGCTGCCGCGTTGCTTACAGCGCGCCGCCCGAGCCGCGCGCGCCCGAGGAGGGCACCTCTACGCCGAGAATCGCCGCAGCCACGGCCTCGCCGACCTTGATGCCATCCACACCGGCCGACAGAATGCCGCCTGCGTAACTCGCACCTTCACCGGCCGGGTATAGACCGCGCGTGTTGTCGCTCTGGAAGTCGGCGCCGCGGCCGATCTTGACCGGGGACGAGGTGCGGGTTTCCACACCGGTCAGCACCGCATCCTTCATGTCGTAGCCGCGAATCTTCTTGCCAAAGGCGGGCAAGGCCTCGCGCATGGCCTCGATCGCATAGGCGGGCAGGGCCTGGTGCAGATCGCCGAGGCTGATGCCGGGCTTGTACGAGGGTTGCACCTCGCCAAACTCGGTGGAGGGCTTGCCAGACACAAAGTCGCCCACGAGCTGGCCGGGCGCACTGTAGTTCTGGCCGCCGAGCACATAGGCCCTGGACTCCAGCTGGCGCTGTAGCACAATGCCGGAAAGCGGGTGATGCTCGCCTTTTTGCTGCTTTTCAACACCAAAGGTCTTGCCGTCAAAGGCCCAGGCAAAGCTCTCGGCGTCTTGCGGGTAGTCCTCGGGGCTGATGGCGCAGACCATGCCGGCATTGGCATTGCGCTCGGCGCGCGAATACTGGCTCATGCCGTTGGTGACGACGCGCCCGGGTTCGCTGGTCGCTGCCACCACGGTGCCGCCCGGGCACATGCAGAAGCTGTAGACGGCGCGGCCATTTTTGGCATGGTGCACCAGCTTGTAGTCGGCAGCGCCCAGCAGCGGGTGGCCGGCATCCTTGCCCCAGCGGGCGCGGTCGATCACGCTTTGCGGATGCTCGATGCGAAAGCCCACGGAGAAGGGTTTGGCCTCCATGGCCACGCCGCGCTCGTAGAACATGGCAAAAGTGTCGCGCGAGCTGTGGCCCAGAGCCATCACAGCATGATGGGTGGGCAGCGCATAGCTTTGGCCTGTGGCCTGGTCGAGCACCTGCAGGCCGACCAGTTGGCGCTGGCCGTCGACTTCTTCGATCTGTACATCGGTCACGCGCTGCTCGAAGCGGATTTCGCCGCCCAGGCGCACGATTTCCTCGCGAATGCCTTCGACCAGCTTGACCAGCTTGAAAGTTCCGATATGGGGGTGAGCCGCATAGAGAATTTCGGGCGGCGCGCCATAGGTCACGAACTCGGTCAGCACCTTGCGGCCCAGATGGCGCGGGTCCTTGATCTGGCTGTAGAGCTTGCCGTCGGAGAAGGTGCCGGCGCCGCCTTCGCCGTACTGCACATTGGACTCGGGCGTCAGCTCGCGCTTGCGCCACAACCGCCATGTGTCCTTGGTGCGCTCGCGCACGGTCTTGCCGCGCTCCAGCACGATGGGCTTGAAGCCCATCTGGGCCAGAACCAGCCCGGCAAACATGCCGCAGGGGCCAAAGCCCACGACCACGGGGCGCTCATCCAGATCCGCCGGGGCCTGGCCCACGGGTTTCCAGCTCATGTCTGGCGTCGGGTTGACATGGGGATGGTCGGCAAACTGCGTCAGCAGCGCGGCCTCCTGGCCCTCGTCGGCCAGCGTGATGTCGACAATGTAGACGGCCAGCAGTTCCGCCTTGCGCGCATCGAAGCTGCGTTTGTGCACATGCAGCTTGGCAATGGCGGCGGCCGCAATTCCCAGGCGCTCGGCAGCAAGCTGCGTGAGCTTGTCCGTGGGCTGGTATTCGGTGTGGTTCTCGGGGTGGTATTCAACCGCCGAGAGAGGGAGTTTGAGTTCTGCGATCCGGATCATGGCTTGTACCTATCAAGCAAGGGTCTGGATGGTACGGCAAAGACCTGATGACTGCGCGACAAGGCCATGGTGACCTCGGCTTTTGTTGTGCTTATCGCTTCTAAGAAGATAGCGGTTTGCGCTTGATACAGCTCATGTTCTCATCTCTTTGAACACGAAGTTGCTATGTAACAAGCGCAGTCAGCTATGCATTTGATAGTGATGTGCTGGTGGCCTTTTGTTATTTGTAGAGCAGTTGCGGCAGCCACAGACCGATCTGCGGCCAGATGTAGAGCAGCACGATGGCCAGGATTTGTATGCCCATGAAGGGCATCATGCCCACGAATATCTGGTTGAGCGTCACCGAAGGCGGTGCCACCCCCTTGAGGTAGAAGGCAGACATGGCCACGGGTGGAGAGAGGAAGGCCGTCTGCAGATTCAGCGCCACCAGCAGGCCGAAGAACAGCGGGTCAACGCCAAAGTGGTTGAGCAGAGGGATGAAGATGGGCATGAAGATGACGATGATCTCCGTCCATTCCAGCGGCCAGCCCAGCAGAAAGATCACGACCTGGGAGAGGATCATGAACTCTATCTTGCTGAGGTTCATGGACAGCACCCAGCGCTCTATCAGCTCCTGCCCGCCCAGCAATGCAAAGGCGGCGGAGAAAATGGCCGAGCCCACAAACAGCCAGCAGACCATGGCCGAGGTCTTGGCGGTCAGGTACACGGACTCCTTGACGACATCGATACTCAGGCGCTTGTAGGCAGCGGCAAGCACAAAGCCGCCCAAGGCACCCATGGCAGCCGCTTCGGTCGGCGTGGCCAGGCCAAAGACAATGGAGCCGAGTACGGTCAGGATCAGCACCACCAGCGGAAAGAACGAGCCCAGCAGCATCTTGAAGATTTCCAGCCGCGCAAAACTCAGAAACAGATAAAACAGTGCGGTGCAGGTCCCCAGCACTGCAAAGCCAATCCACCACCAGGTGGGGGCTGGCTGGGTTTCAGCCTGGCTGGCAGCAGGCACGCCCGGTGCGTTGCTGCCTGTTTCAGGCTCTGCCGGCGCCGTTGCTGCCACCGGGGCGGAGGACTCTGAGCCGGGCGGCTCCTGTAGCCCTCCTTCTGTGGGTGGTTCCTGCAAGCCACCTTCTATGGGCGGCTCGGCAAGGCCAGTGCCGGAGCTGGAGCTGGAGGAGCTGCCGCTTTCCATGCCTATGGGCTGGATCTCGAACTGTTCCTGCACCGCAGGCGTCGTCACTGCCTGCCAGCTGCTGGCAGCCAGCAGCAGGAACAGCATTCCGGGCAGAACCACCACGGCCAGCTGGCGCAGCAGATAGCCCGTGGGAACCTGTGCATTGCGCTGGCCTTTGAGTGCGGCCAGCAGGCGCATGGGGGCGTATTGCTGAGCGGTGGCGGGCAGCTCGCGAGTCAGGGGCGGTAGAGCTACCTGGCGCTCGGCGGCTGACAGCGGTGGTGCCCAGGCCGGCTTGATCTTGGCCATGATAACCACATAGCCCACGTACAGGCCGGCAAGCATCAGGCCAGGGAAGAAAGCGCCGGCATACAGCTGGACGACGGAAACGCCTGCTGTCGCGCCATAGAGAATCAGCAGCACCGAAGGCGGTATCAAGATGCCCAGGCAGCCACCCGCCGTGATGGCCCCTGCCGCCATGGACGTGCTGTAGCCGGCACGCAGCATGGTGGGCAGTGCCAGCAGGCCCATGAGCGTGACCACGGCGCCCACAATGCCGGTGGCGGTGGCAAACACGGTGCAGGTCACCAGCGTGGCCACAGCAAGCGAGCCCGGCACGCGGGCCATGGCCAGGTGCATGCTTTTGAACAGCTTTTCGATCAGGTTGGCGCGCTCGACCAGATAGCCCATGAAGACGAAAAGGGGGATGGCGATGAGCACGTCATTGGTCATGCTCTTGTAGGCTGACTGCACCATCAAATCCAGTGTGCGTGTGGTATCGCGCTCATAGGCCAGCCAGGTGAAGATCATGCCCATGCCCATCAGCGTGAAGGCAGTGGGAAAGCCCAGCATGATGGCGACCACCACCAGCGACAGCATCAGCAGGCCCAGATGGCCGTTGGTGATGTTTTCTACGCCCAGCAGCAGCACGATGGCCGAGAGCACGACCAGGGCCATGATGGAAAAGCCGAACCAGAGTTCCTTTCGCATCTTCATGCTTTGCCCTCCTGCACCATTTCCTTGAGCTTTTCCACATCCACTTCTTCCACGTCTGCGCCGCGACGGGGCCATTGGCCGTCGCGCAGGCACAGCATGCAGCGGGCGATTTCAGCCAGGCCCTGAAGCAGCAGCACGCCACCAGCCAGCGGAATCATGAATTTGAATGGATACAGCGGCAACGGATGGGCAGAGAAGGTCTGCTCGCGAATATCCAGCGATTCGTGGGCATAGGTCCAGCCGGCCCAGGTCAGCGCCAGTACGCCAGGCAGGAAGAACAGGATGTACAGGCACAGATCCACGGCAGCCTGCGCACGCGGGCTGAAGAAGCCGTAGAGCACATCGCCGCGCACATGGCCGTTCTTGGACAGGGTGTAGGCGCCGGCCAGCATGAACATGGTGCCGTAGAGCATGATCTGTGCATCCAGCACCCAGGCGTGAGGTTTGTTCAGTGCATAGCGGGAGAACACCTCCCAGCTGATCAGCATTGTCAGCAGCACCACGGCCCAGGCCGCCACCTTGCCGATAAAGGTCGAGAACGCATCGACAGCAAGCAGAATTTTTTGCATGGCAGTCTCCGCTGCGTGATGCAGCGAGGTGCGAAGAAGATGAGATGCCCGCCTGCCGGGGCGGGACTGCGGGAGGCAGACAGGCGCAGCCCCTGCTGGGCTGCGCTGCGTCGGAATCAACTGCGCTTTTGCGCGAAGTAGTGGTTCCAGGCCATCTTGAAGTCGAGGTCGGTATCGTTTTGCCAGCGTCCGCTGCGCTGGGCAAACGTGCGCATGGAGTCCATCACCCGCTTGAACATGGGGTTCTCGGAGGCCTTCTTGGATGTCACCTTGTCCCAGGCGGCCAGTTGGGCGCGCAGGATGGTGTCGGGTGTCTTGTAGAACTTCACGCCCTGCTTGGACTGCATCTCTGCATAGTCCTTGGCATAGCGGTCGGTGGCCTTCCAGCTCATGTCGGCGCTGGCGGCCTGGGTGGCGTACTCGATGATGGACTTGATCTCGGCCGGCAGGGCATTGAACTTGGTCTTGTTGAACAACACCTCGAACTGCTCGCTCGACTGGTGAAAGCTTTGCAGCATGCAGTTCTTGGTCACATCCGGAAAGCCCAGCACGCGGTCGCTGGATGCATTGTTGAACTCGGCGGCATCCAGCAGGCCGCGATCCAGGGCTGGAACGATCTCACCGGCAGGCAGCGGGTTCACTGCCAGACCCATTTCCGTAAACACATCCACGGCAAGGCCGACGGTGCGGAATTTCAGTCCCTTCAGGTCCTCCACCTTGGCCACGGGTTTCTTGAACCAGCCCAGCGGCTGGGTCGGCATGGGGCCATAGAGTTTGGAGACCACGTCCATTTTCAGGCCGCCGTAGATCTCGTCCAGCAGCTCCTTGCCTCCGCCATAGTTGTGCCAGGCCAGCACCATATTGGCATCCATGCCAAAGGCCGGTCCGGACCCCCACAGCGCTACGGCCTGGCTTTTGCCATACCAGTACGCAATCACGCCGTGCCCGCCATCCAGCGTGCCTTTGGATACGGCATCCAGCAACTGGAATGCAGGCACCACGGAGCCGGCAGGCAGCACCTCGATCTTGAGGCGGTTGCCGGTCATGTCGTTGACTTTCTTCGCGAAGTCCTGGGCAAACTCGTGAAAAATATCCTTGGCTGGCCAGGTACTCTGAAAGCGCCAGGACGTGGTCTGGGCCGTGCTTATCATGGGCACGGACATGGCGGAAGCAGCCACCGCGGCACCTTTGAGTAGGTTGCGGCGGCCGGTTTTCTGGGTCTCCTGTGTCATCTACTTCATCTCCTCTGGGTGGTTATCCTGGCCTTCCGCCAGTGCATGCATCTTTGAAGCGAGTGACAGGCCGGCGCAGAGGGTTAACACCAGACTTGATGGACGGGTTGCTGCTTGAGGTCTTGATTTTTCTTTATTGAAATCAATCTATTACGCCCGAAATCAAAGTGGTGTTTGCTATGGATTGGTGAGTGCTTTGCAGTGCTGGAGATCTGTCGGTTAAGGGTAATTTGGGGGGCGCTGCGTGGATGTATCGTTGCGGTAAAGCTCGCAAAGCAAGCGCCTGAATGACTTGCCGTGCACTAGCATGCGGTCAGTCTGACTTGACGCCCAAGCTCCATGTCCCATTCATCCTCCGACTCGTTCCTGCCGCTTACCCGCAGGCATTGGCTGCAGCATTCCGGTGCTGTACTGGGGGCGCTGCCCGTCATTCCCTTGCTCGGCTGCGCCGCTCCCGCAGCGGAGTCGGTGAGGAGCGGGAGGCAAGCGGCTGCTCCATGGCTGAGCGGTGGTACGGCGGCCATCACAGCTGCCGTGCGCAGCATCAACCCGTTTGCCGGTGCCGGGCTGGCGGGCGGTTGCCGCCTGACCTGCGAGGCCACCATCGGCCCCTGCCACACGCTGTCGCCGCAGCGAACGGATATCAGCGATGGCTGGGATGGCCTGCCGCTGCATATGCAGATCCGCGTGGTCAACGAGCGCTGCGAGCCGGTGGCGGGAACGATTGTCGAGATCTGGCATACCAATCACACGGGCGGTTACTCGGGCCAGATTCACCGCATGTGCAACAACGATGCCGCCGATGTGAACAAGCAGTTCTTTCGCGGCTATCAGCGCACCGACGGCAATGGCGTGGCGCGCTTTGATAGCTGCTACCCGGGCTGGTACCGAGGCCGCGCCGTGCATGTGCACTTTCGCATTCTGCAAGGCAGCTACGACCCGGCAGACAGTGCTGCATCGTGGCTGACCAGCCAGTTGTTGTTCAGCGATGCGCTCAACGGCGAAATCTTTGCGCAGGCGCCGCCCTACAGGGACAAGGGCCAGCCCGATACCCGCCTGGATGTGGATAACGTGGTCGGGCAGGAGCCGGACAAGACGGCTTATGTCTTCGATGTGCAGAACCTGGGCGGGGTGATGCTGGCATCGAAGACCGTGGTGGTGCGCAGCGATACCGCAGACAAGCTCTGCCAGGTCAAGGGCTCCATGCCGCCGGGCGGACCAGGCGGGCCGGGAGGTCCGGGGCGGCGGCCGCCGCGCCCGGGCATGATGCCGCCACCTCCGCCCGGCACCTGAAACAGGCTTCAGATCACCAGTCTGGAGTAGCCGATTCCGGCCGCTTTTTCCACGCGGATCTGCGCTGGAATGCGCTCCTTGAGAGCCTCCACATGGCTGATGACGCCAATCATCTTGCCGCTGGCGTTGAGTGCATCGAGCGCGGCGAGGGCCATCTCCAGCGTGTCTCCGTCCAGCGTGCCGAAGCCTTCGTCGAGGAATAGCGAGTCAATCGAGGTCTTGCTGCTGACCAGATCGGACAGTGCCAGTGCCAGTGCCAGGCTGACGAGAAAAGCCTCGCCGCCCGAGAGAGTGCGCGTGTCGCGTGCCACATCACCCTGCCAGCCGTCCACGATGTCCAACTCCAGCTCGCCAGTGGGCTTGCGCCGCAGCAGATAGCGACCATGCAGACGCTCGAGGTGCCGGTTGGCCAGATGCAGCAAATGGTCTAGCGTCAGCCCCTGTGCAAATTTGCGGAACTTGTCGCCCTTGGCGGAGCCGATCAGGCCGTCCAGCCGCTGCCACAGGTCGCAGTCTTTTTCCTGCTCGGCAATCTGGGCCAGCAAGGCCTGCTGGCCCGCGCGGCGCTCATCGTCATCTTTGAGGCGGGCGCGGTGGGCGCCCAGTTGCTCGGCTTGCTGGGCGCGTTCGGTCTCCAGCTGGGTGATCTGCTCGGTAATGGTTTCGGGTGCTTCATCGCTGAGCGCCTGTGCTTGCAGTGCGGTCAGGCGCTGGTGGGCGTCTGCATGCAAAGTCGCTGCGCGTTGCGCCGTATTCTGAAGCTGGTTGCTCAGTGCCTGCAGGCCTTGCTGTTCGGCATCGGACAGCAGGGCTGCGGTGTATTGCGCCTCGTCGGAGAACGGGCTGGCCTGCAGTGCCTGCTGCCATTCGACCAGGGTCTGCTGCGTCGATTGCTGCAGCTGATCGAGCGTGGCTTGTGCCTGGCTTGCCTGACCTTGCAGCCTGGCCAGTTGCTGCGCTGTTTGTTCGAGCAGAACTCTGCAGTCCTGCAGCGTGACGGCGGCTGGCACTGTATAGGCGGTGGCGTCGGCGGACATGTCAGGCAGGGCCTGGCTGCGTTGCAGCCAGTGCTCTGCATCCTCTGCGGCTTGTTCGACCTGGCGTTGCAGAAGGTCGATCTGCTGGGTCAGCTCTTGCATTGCCTGTTGCTGGCGCTGCCATTGCTGCCATTCCTGCTGACGCGCATCCAGCCAGTCTGCGGTGTCTGCGCTGTCGGGCAATGCGTAGCCTGCCGTCTGCAGAGCAAGCTGCAAGCGAGTTTGCAGGCCGCCGGCCTGCTGCATCAAGGCTTGCAGTGCCTGAGCGGTCTGCTCCTGCTGCGTCAGATTGCTCTGCAGAGCCTGCCGGGTGCTGGCCTGTGCATGCTCGATCTGCTGCTGGTGTTGCACAGCCGCCTGGCAGGCGTCCTTGGACTGTTGCAGCTGGCGTTCGGCAGTTTCGGCATCGGCCAGGTTCTGCTGCAGCTGCACAATCTGCTGCCCGGCTTCAGCGCAAGCGGTGCGCAGTGCTTCGGGCTGCTGCCATGCCGCCTCATCCAGCGGCACTGCGCTCTGCGCGCGCAAGTCAGTCCAGCGTGACAGCCATTTTTCAATCTGCTGGGCAATGGCCTGGTGCTGCTCCTGCTGCTGCTGCCGCTGGCCCTGGGCAGTGGCCAGCGCGGTGTTCAGCTGCTCGCCCTGGCGCTGCAGCGACTCGAGTTCGCTCTGTGCCTGCTGCAGCGCAGCGGCTGTGGCTGATACATCCAGCGCCGCGTATTCGGTGATGGCTGGGTGGTCCTGAGACCCGCACAGCGGGCAGGCATCTCCGGGCTGCAGCGCAGCGCGGTGCTCTTGCAGGCTTTGGATGAGGCGCTCCTGGTCAAGCAGGGCTTGCTTGTCGGCCACCTTTTCCTTGAGAGCCTTGTACTGCACACGCAAGTCATCGCGTTGCGCCAGCTGCTCCTGAATGCGGGAATCAACGGAGCTCAGCGCCTGCGAATTGCGCTGCTGCTGCACGTCCAGGGGCTGGCGCAGTTCGGCATGTTCCTGCAACTGCTGCCAGTGATGCAGCTGGCGCTCTGCGTTTTGCCAGTGGCTGCGCAGCTGAGGCAGGCTGCCGTGCGTGGTCAGCTGCTGCTGCAGGGCTTGCTCTGCGGCCTGCTGCTGTTGCAGCGTCTGGGAGACTTGCCGTGTCGACTGCGTGGATTGCTGCGTCTGTGCGTCTGCTTGCTGCTGCAGTTGCCGGGCGAGCTTCTGCAGCTGCGTCATCTGGCCTTCTGCCTGGACGGTTTGCCGTTGTAGTTGCTGGCCTTGCTGCAGCTGCTCGCGCCAGCCGCTGAGGTTTTCACCCAGTAGGGCGCGGCTGGCATGGGCTTGCTGCCATGCCGTCAAGTCGGCCTGCCGGGCCTGTGCAGACTGCAGTTGCAGCCTTGACTGCTGCAGCTGATCGTCAGCCAGTTGCCGGGCCTGTTGGTGTTGATGCCATTGCGCGCTTTGGGCTTGCAGCCGCAGGGTATGCAGTTGCTGCAATTGCGCGGCCTGTTCGCTTTGCTGGTCTTGTGCCAGCTGCCAGCGATGGTGCATGGGCTGGATTGCCTGCGCAGGTCCGTGGGCCTGCAGGCGCAGCAAATCTTGTGCTGCATCACTCAGCGCTTGCTGGGCGTTTGCTTGTGCATTGCGCGCCTGCTCAACCTCCTCCATGGCCTGCATGGTCTGTGCCTGCCAGCGTTGTACGGTTTGCAGTTGCTGGTGGCGTGCCTGCAGATCCGTCAAGCCGGTCTGTAGCAGTGCCGCCTGGGACTGCAGCTGCTCGCGTGTGCCTGCATCCAGCAGTTGCATGCCCTGTGCCTGGGCCTGTTGCTTTTCCAGGGCTTGGCGGGCGTCGCGCGCTCTTTCGAAAACGGACTGCGAGATGCGACCGTAGATATCGGTGCCGGTCAGTTCTTCGAGCAGCTCGGCGCGCTCATTGGCCGTGGCCTGCAAGAAGGCGGCAAAGCCTCCCTGGGCCAGCAGCATGGACTTGGTAAAGCGCGCAAAGTCCAGTCCGGTGATTTCGGCGATGCGCCGGGTTTTGTCCTTGATATGGGTGGTGAGTATGCTGCCGTCCGCCACCAGTGCCAGCTCCACCCTGGGAGCTTGAAGGGCAGCATCCGGCTTGCCGCGCGCGCGGCGCTGGCTCCAGAAGGCGCGGTAGGCCACGCCCTTGACTTCGAACTCCACCTCGGCTTCGCACTCACCGGTGTGGCGCGTCATGATGTCGTTGCTGCCGCTGATGCTGTCTAGGCGCGGCGTCTGGTGATAGAGCGCAAGGCAGATGGCATCGAGCAGCGTGGACTTGCCAGCGCCCGTGGATCCGGTGATGGCAAACAGGCCGTTGTCGGCAAAGGGGGCAGCGGTGAAGTCGATGTTCCACTCGCCCTTGAGCGAGTTCAGGTTCTTCAGCCGCAGTTTGAGAATTCTCATGCCGCTGCTCCTTGCTCGTCGTGGAGGCCGTGCAGCACCTGTTGATAGCGCTCGGTCAGCGCCGATTGCAGTGGGGGCTCCAGGCTCTCCAGGGCCAGTCGGCGTGCAAACACATCGAGCGGGGTGAGTTCATCCAGCGACTCGTGGGCTTCGCCGGACAGCTGTGCCGCAGCCTGGCCGCGCTGGCGCTTGATGCGCAGAATCTCCACGGGCAGCGACTCGGCCATGGCCTGCACGCGCGCCGTGAGGTCGGAGAGATAGTCGTCTTCCTGTACCGTCACCTCCAGCCAGACCGGTCGATCGGCTTGTGCCTGGGCCGAGGTAGATTTCAGCAATGCAGGCATGTGCGTCAGACTGCCGGCGATGGAGGCCATGGGCTGGAACACCGGCACGGGCAGGGCGGTGACGGCCTGCAGCCCATCGGCATTGAGATCCACCAGCTGTACCTGCTTGGTCTGCCTGGCTTCGTCAAAGCCCAGGGCGATGGGCGAGCCACTGTAGCGGATGTGATCGAGCCCGCCGACGAGCTGCGGCTTG
Organism: Comamonas sp. wu1-DMT; assembly: GCF_040187805.1. NCBI lineage: Bacteria > Pseudomonadati > Pseudomonadota > Betaproteobacteria > Burkholderiales > Comamonadaceae > Comamonas > Comamonas sp. wu1-DMT. The sequence goes on along the minus strand of NZ_JBANEM010000014.1, from coordinate 85,556 downwards.
TGGATATGGCCAAGGGCGATATAGCAGGCTGGCGGGAAAGCATTGGTCGGAAAAGCCTCCAGTGCGCCTACATAGATTTCACGCACCGATTCATTGCTGCTGGCACCCACCGTGGTCAGATGGCCGGTGGCAATGATGGGCAGCAGTTCACCCTGGCTGGCCTGTATCTCATTCTGCGTTTGAAGGGCTGCGGCATACACGCGCTGGTAGGTGGATGCAATCGCGGCTTGCAGTGCCTGTTGCTTGTCCTGTGCGCTTTGTCCGGCCTGGCTTTGCTGCACATCACGCGGGCGGATGAAGGGCAGTGCGCAGACGATGCAGCCAGGCTCCCGCGCTGTGCCACGTCGAGGCAGCGTGACGACATGCCGGGCCTCATCACCGGTCGAGCTGACCACCTGGGCGCCCAGGTAGGTCAGCAGCTCGCGGCTTTCATCGAGCACGCTGACCGAGTCATGATTGCCCGCCAGGATCAGCAAGGCCGCGCCTGCGTCGTGCAGGCGCACGATGAGCTGGTTGTACAGCTCGCGCGCATAGCTGGGCGGGGCTCCGGTGTCGAAGATGTCGCCGGCGATCAGCACGGCATCCACGGCATGGGCCTGCACCTGGGCGAGCAACCAGTCGATCAGGGCCTGATGCTCGGCCTGACGGCTGCGGCCCATGAAGTGCTGGCCCAGATGCCAGTCGGAGGTATGGAGAAGACGCATGCGGCGATGGTATGCCAGCCGGCCCCCGTCTTACTCGCTGTCCAGCCGTTCTTGCGACAGCTCCTGCTCGAACAAGGCATGGCCTTTGGCCCAGCCGCCACCCCAGATCAGGTCCATGATCCCGGCCAGAGCTTCCAGGCGCTGTTCATCGAGGTCCGAGCGCGCATGCTCGGCCTGGAACAGGCGGTAGAGCGCGGCCTGGCTCATGCCTTCATCCCTGAGGGCATGAGCCAGTTTCTCCAACGCCGCCGCAGTTGGTGCCGGCTGGTCTGGCCGCAGAGCTGCCTGCAGGCGTCTGGCTGGAGTCATTTCAGCGCTTGCCTGTGCGCTTGGCCGTCCAGTAGCTGAATTCTTCCTTGCCGACTTCATAGTCCAGCTCCTGCAGCCTGGCCTGCAGGTTTTCCTGCACATCGGCCACGGCACGGTTGTAGATGCTGGGGCCTATTTCCGCGAGAAAGAAATTCAGCAGGGCACCGGATTGCATATTGCCTATGGGTTCGTCCATGTTTTCGCGGAAATAGCGTTCTATGGAGGCAATGGCCTGCTGCTGCGCGTGTTTGGGGAGTTCTATGCTCATTGATCAAGCTTTCTTGTAAATTTTCTTTCGCTTCAAGCGTCGGATTCTTCTTCAGCTGACTAACTACCTTGTCTCGCAACTGGCGGTGTGACAGTGGCAGTCCGCTTCATGGCTTCGGCCAAGCACGGAGCGTCATGCGGTGATTGCTGCACCACATGCACTTATTATGTGCATGAGCTCATGTTGATGCACGCAGATGGCATGAATACGATGTCTTCTTCATCATTCCCAAGGAAAAGCCATGGCTGTCGCCATTCGAATCTACAGCTCAGGTGCGCCCGAAGTGATGCAGCTCGAAGAGCTGGATCTGCCGTCACCGGGGCCGGGCGAAGTTCTGCTCGAGCAGACCGCCATCGGCGTCAATCCTCTGGATGTCAATCAGCGCAAAGGGCTGGTCCCGATTGCATTGCCTTCGGGACTGGGTCTGGAGGGCGCGGGAACAGTGGCAGCCGTGGGCTCGGGAGTGTCGGGCCTGAAGTCGGGGGACCGTGTCGGCTACGCAACCGGGCCGCTGGGCGCGTATGCCAGTGCGCGCTTGTTCCCCGCTGATCGTCTGATCCGGCTTCCGGACAGTCTCGCGGATGATGCTGCTGCGTCGGTCCTGTTCAAGGGCATCACGGCCCAGTATCTGCTCAAGACCACGGGCCAGGTGAAGCAGGGCAGCCGCGTACTGATCTATGGCGCTGCGGGGGCGCTGGGGCAGCTGATGTGCGCCTGGGCAAGGCACCTGGGAGCCCAGGTACTGGGCGTCGTTTCCAAGCCGGCCAGCGTGGAGCGCGCCAAGGCGGCGGGCTGCGACCAGGTCTTTGTCTTCGAGGCGCAGTCGCTGCCATCCCAGGTGATGCAGGCCACGCAGGGGCACAAGGTGGACGTCGTTTACGACCCCATCGGAAAAGACACCTTCTCCGCTTCGCTGGACTGCCTGCGACCCAGAGGGCTGATGGTGTCGTTTGGTGCCACATCGGGCCTGCCGCCTGCCATTGAGGTCGGCGTGCTCAATGCCAAGGGCTCGCTGTTTCTGACCCGTCCGTCTCTGGCCGCGCATACGGCAACGATAGAGGAATATCAGAGCCGTGCGCAGGACGTGCTTGACGCCATCGCAGCCGGCATACTCACGCCTCGCATATGGAAAAGCTACGCGCTCAAGGACGCAGCCCTGGCGCATGCAGACTTGGAGCAAGGACGCTCGCAAGGCTCGATCATCCTCACCCCCTGAATCGCTACAGACACCATGGAGACATTCGACAGCCAGCACACGGATGAGCTCGCCACGCTGGTCGCACTGGCAGACCAGGGTTCGTTTGCCGCTGCGGGACGATTGCTGGCGCGTCACCCTTCGGTGCTCTCCAAGCGCATGCAGGCTCTCGAGCGAAGACTGGGCGTGCGCCTGGTGGAGCGCACCACGCGCCAGCTGCATTTCACCAACGAAGGCTGGCGACTTGTCGAAAAGCTGCGCCAGGCTGCCCATCTGATTCGGGATGCAGAGCAGGAAGCAGCGCAGGGAGCGCAGGAAATACGGGGGCGCCTGCGCTTGTCCATGCCCGCGACGATGGGGCGGCGGTGGATCAGCCCCATGCTGGCGGATTTTTCCCTGGCCTACCCGGAAGTGGCGCTCGAAGTGGAGTACAGCGAGCGCATCGTGGACATTGTGGGAGAGCGTTTTGACGCCGCCATACGTATCGGCAATCTGGCGGACAGCCGGCTGGTTGCCACGCGGCTATGCGATCAGTACCGCCTTCTGTGTGCATCATCCAGCTATCTTGAGCGCCATGAAGCGCCAGACAGGCCTGCAGATCTCGTCCGTCACAACTGCCTGGGCTACACCGGCCTCCTGGACTTTCCGCAATGGCGACTGGTTCAGTCGGCAGGAAAGAAGGTCGCCAGTGTTGCCGAATCAGTGCGCGTCAGCGGCTCCATCCTCAGCAACGACAACGAAGCCTTGCTTCATGCGGCAATCAAAGGGGTGGGCATCATCGCCGGCAGTGACTGGCACCTCATGCCCTCCATCCATGCTGGAGAGCTGGTCCGCATACTGCCGCAATGGACATTGGGGGAAGCCGGCGGCATCTACTTGCTGCGACCTTCGGGGCAGTACAACACGGGCGCCATGAAGGCGTTCAAGCAATGGGTGACGGAGGCTTTCGCGGCGGCTCCCTGGCGGCCCTCAGACCGCTGAGGAGTCCTGCCTGCCCTGCTGCTTCAGGGCGATGAGTACAGGTCGCCCAAGGCCTGGAACTCGGTTGCCGCGCGAGGATCAGGAGCCGCTCTTGCTTCCCAGCCAGGCAGCGCTATTGAGAAAAAAGCGTACCAGCTCGCTTTGACGGCGGGCGCCGGTCTTGGAGAAGATGGAGCGCAGGTGAGCTCTTGCGGTATTGAGGCGAATGCCCAGCGCTTTGGCTGCTTCCTCCAGCGTCAGGCCGTGGGTCAGCTGGATCACCAGCGCGGTCTCCGCCGACGTGAGCTGAAACAGCTGCTGGGCCAGGTGCGCTGACGGATCGGCCTTGTCATCGGTGTTGCGCATGAACACCGCGACGCAGGGACGGCTCTTGGCCTCTGCGTTGTCACCCGAGGAAATGCTTTGGACCACAAGCCCCCAGTTGAGCTGACCCGAAGGACGGGCAATCGAGATGCCTTCGGTCATGACGGACGCGGATGCCAGGGAGGACAGCAAGGCATCCTTGACCAGTCGCTGGAGCTTTCGGTTGTCGCTGGCATATTCAGCCTCCAGCATGCCACCGGAGATCCTGAGTCCATCCTGAGCATCGAGAATGCCTTTGGCCGCAGGATTGCTTTCCAGCACTTGGCCATTCTGGTCCAGGATGACGACACCCACCATCAAGCGAGCCGTGACGGTGCTGTACAGCGACATGACCTGGCGATCATGGTGCAGTGCCAGATGCATATTCAGTGCACGGCGGATGTGTGGCATGATCATGCGCCCCAGATCCAGATCCCGCTGGCTGAAGGCCGGTTCCGACTCGGGGCGCGTGATCCGCAGGCCGTAGACACTGCCATCGGTGGTCACGATATCGGCAGCCATCACATGGAAGATATTGTGCACACGGCACCAGTCCTTGTAATAGACGCTGCTGCGCCATTCGCTTTCGGACATCAGGTCGGGAATGGTCTTGAATTGTTCCTTGGGCATGCCAAGGAAAGGACTGTGCTCGCTGTAGACGTCGTGCGTAAGCAAGCCCTCAAGCCCTCCGGATGCGGTGATCGTCAAACCGATATTGTCTCCCTCGGTCTGGCGGATGATCAGCACTGCAAAATTGCTGCGCATATGCGTGCGAATCACCTCCAGGCAGGGAACCCAGGCCTCCGGCAAAGAAGCCGCATCGTAGAGGTGATTGATGAATTCGCTGAAGCGCTCCGCACTGATCAGCTCTGCTGTCTCTGGGCTCTGAACTCCGGAGATCGAGCCATCTTTGAGAGCAAAAGTCATTGAGGCTTGTGCGTAATCCATGGGTTTCAGTTTGCCGTAGGTGGGGCTCATTGCGTTGACCTCTTGCTGTCTCGCATTATCTGCGCCTGATTGTTCGGCTTCGATTTGCAAGACTTCATCCATGGTGTCATTAGTGTCCCTGGCTCCGGCGCTGGCCAGGACGAGCCGGCAGGAATTGGCAGGGCCGACACTCTCGGTCCTGGCCCGATCAGCACCGGCAGCCGCAGGTGCCGGCACACGGAGGCATCGCACTGCTTGGCGAGACATCAATCGTCAAAGTCCCAGAGCTCATGCAGGTCCAGGCGCAGACGACTATCGCTCTCCAGCGTGTCCATACGTGCCATGCGCTCGGCCAGCACTGCGTCGGCAAGCACACGGCGCGCAGCCAGGAGCTCGGCCAAGCCGGACTCGCCGGCACGATAGGCGCGCATTGTGCGGTCGGTCGCACTGCGCTGAAGCGTCGCCGCTCGGACCTGCGCCGCGGCTGCAGCACGCCTGCCATTCAGCTGACTCCAGAGCACATCGAAGTCCGCCCCCAGGCGTCTGGCTACCGCCAGGCGACGCGACAGCGCCACATCGGCATCGGCCAGCGCGGCCGCAGCCTGGGAAGCCCGGTGGGCGGAGCCCAGTGGCAGACTGATGCTGAGGCCTGCAATGCGCTCGGCACCACCACGCTCGCTGCTGGCAAACACACCGATCGTGAGGTCTGGGCGGCGTTCGAGATCCGTGCGGCGGGCCTGGTGCAGCGCAAGAGTCTCCTCGGACAGGGCCAGCAAATACTCATGGCTGTGCTCTATGTAGCGCGAGCGCAGCTGAGCCTCCGATCCGTTCGGGAGTGCGGGCAGCGCGCTTGCGTCGATTGAAATGCCGGCCAGAGGGCAGAGGTCGGGAAAGCGTGAGCAGAGCTCGGCCTGCGCCGAGGCCTGTGCGGCCTCTGCTGCGGCCAGCGCAGCCTGCATGCGGGCCTGTTCGGCGGCCGCCAGCTCGGCTTCAAGCCTGGCCGCATCGCCCGCGCGCAGACGGCGCTCGGTGATGCTTGCAAGCTCTGCGGCGGCATCGGCATTGCCCTGCGCCGCCTGCCGGGCTTGAGCAGAGCGCTGAACCGAAAACCACAAGGCCAGCAATTGGCGTGCAGTCTCGTGCCGGGCGTCTTGCGCTGCCAGCAGGCCGGTGGCCCGGGTTGTCTCGGCCAGCTCGGCGTCGACGGCTGCCTTGCCCCAGAGTCGTAGCGGTCGCTCGATGGCAATCTGGCCTTCGGTGAATCGCTGGCCGGAGCCATCATGGGTCCAACGGCGCTGACCACTAGCTCGGACCACCGTTTCATGAGGGCCCACGCGCAGACCGTCGGCTCGAGCCTGAGCACCCCTTCGTGCTGCGTCGGCCGCTTGCACAGTAGGCGACTGTTCTACCGCCATGCGCACCGCCGTCTCCGAAGGCAGGTAGCTCTGAGCCTGGGCTGCACTCGTAAAAAGTAGAACTGCGGCACAGGCATGAAGCAGACGATTTTTCATAGGCAAACTCAGAAAATACGATTTGGAGCTACCGTGTGCTCTATTGCAAAAAGCGTTTGCAGCTTTCATTTTTGTACTTCCCTAGCACTGCGTGCTACGCCAAAGCGCTCAAACAGCAGTGGTAACAACAGCAAGGTCAGAGCCGTGGAACTGATCAATCCCCCTGCCACGACAACGGCCAACGGACGCTGCATTTCCGAGCCAGGGCCAGTAGCCAGCAGCAGCGGCACCATGCCCAGAGCCGTGATGCAGGCCGTCATAAGCACAGGCCTCAGACGGTCGCGCACGCCTTGACGTACAGCCTGGGTCAGCTCCATGCCCGACACCAGCAGTGCGTTGAAGTGCGAAACCAGCACCACGCCGTTGAGCACGGCAATGCCCAGCAGTGCAATAAAGCCCACAGAGGCGGGCACCGACAGGTATTCGCCGCTTATGCGCAATGCGGCCATGCCTCCCACTAGTGCGAACGGAATGTTGGCAATGACCAGCAAGGCCTGGCGCATTGAGCGGAAGGTGAGAACCAGCAACACGAAGATCGCCGAGAGCGCCACAGGAACGACCAACGCAAGGCGGGCAGCCGCGCGCTGCTGGTTTTCGAACTGGCCGCCCCAGACAATGCGCAGATCCTTGAGTGCGGGGTCGGCAGTCACAGATGCCCGGGCCTCGTTGACGAAGCTTGCGAGATCGCGTCCTTCGACATTGACCTGAACCACGGCGAAGCGCGCTCCGTCCTCATGGTCGATACGTACCGGTCCGTCCTGAGGGGAAAGTGTCGCTAGCGAAGTGAGTGGCCAAGTGGTCCCGTCGGGGGCGGTCACAAGAAGGCTTGCCAGGCCTTCGGGTGATTGCCGCAGTGTCGTTCCGCCACGAAGCAGTAGCGGCGTACGCACCATGCCTTCGGGCACGATGCCTATACGATCGCCCTCAATCAATGCGCGTAACTGGGCCTGCAAGGCATCACCGGAAAAGCCGGATTGGCCAAGTGCAGCACGATTGAGAACGACTTGCAGATATTGCACGCCGCTGTTGCTGGGGGCAATGACTTCGGAGGCGCCGGAGACGGTGCGCATGCGTGCAGCAATCGCCTGGGCCGCGGCATCGATCTTGGCCAGATCGGTACCGAAGATCTTGATGGCCACGTCGCCTCGCGAGCCGGTCAGCATCTCGGACACGCGCATCTCGATGGGCTGCGTAAAGCCGTAGATCAGGCCCGGAAAGCCTTCCATCACGCGGCGGATGGCATCTGCAATATCTTCCTTGCTGCCACGCCACTCAGCACGTGGCTTGAGCACCAGAAAGGTGTCGGTCTCGTTGAGGCCCATGGGATCCAGCCCCAGATCGTCCGAGCCCGTGCGCGCCACGATGGAGCGGATTTCCGGGACGCCTTCGAGCAGGGCTTGTTGCACGCGCTGATCCATATCCAGCGATGCAGTCAGTGAAATTGACGGAGATTTTTGCAGCTGCACGATGAGATCGCCTTCGTCCATGGTTGGCATAAAGGTCTTTCCCACTGACAGATACAGGGCTGCCGCGCCGGCCAGCGTCGCCAGTGCGATGCCAAACACCGTGCGCCGGTGCGCCAGGCTCCAGGCCTGTAGCCAGGCAAAGCCGCCGGACAGCTTTCGCATCAGCCAGGGCGCATCGCTGGCGTGCGAGCGCAGCAGCAGTGAAGCCAGCGCCGGAACGACAGTAAATGCAATGAGTACAGAAGCGCTTAGGGCCAGAACGATGGTCAGGGCGACTGGCGCGAACAGCTTGCCTTCCAGGCCTTGCAGCGTCAGCAGCGGCAGGAACACAATGGCGATGATGGAAACGCCTGCCAGCATGGGAGCAGACACTGCCGATACGGCATCCCGGATCAGGCCGAAACGGTCCACGGACTTTGCCGAAGACGCATCTTCTTGACTGTGCGCCAGTGCTGTCTCGATGTTCTCCACCACCACCACCGAGGCATCCACCAACATGCCCAAAGCGATGGCCAGACCACCCAGGCTCATCAGATTGGCCGTCAAGCCCACGTAGCGCATGAGCAGGAATGTGGCCAGCATGGACAGAGGGAGTGTGGCCGCCACTACCAATGCAGCGCGCACGCCGCCAAGGAACAGATAAAGGATGACGACTACAAGCACACTGGCTTCGACCAATGCGCGCACTACGGTGCCGGCGGCACGCGAAACCAGTTCGCCCCGGTTATAGAACACCTGGATGCTCATCCCTTTGGGCAGGCGCGGTTCCAGTTCGTCGAGTCTGGCCTGCACTGCATCGACCAGACTACGAGCATCCACGCCGCGCAGTCCCAGCACCAGTCCCTGGACGGCCTCGCCCTGGCCATCACGACTCACGGCGCCGTTGCGAGTGGCCTCGCCCAGGCGTACCGTGGCCACATCACCTACCGTGGCTGCGGCCTGTCCGTTTCTGGCCGGAACGATCACGACGGCCCGCAAATCGTCGAGCCCGCGCACGCCACCTTCCACGCGCACCACCCAATGCTCCTCACCTCGGTCCAGCCGGCCTGCTCCATCGTTGCGATTGTTGGCATCGAGTGCCTGACGCAACTGATCCAAGGTCACGCCACGCGCGCGCAGCCTCGCAGGATCGGGAATCACCTCGTAGCCCCGTACCACGCCACCCAGGGCATTCACGTCGGCAACGCCGGCGACAGTGCGCAAGGCTGGCCGTATCACCCAGTCCAGCACACGTCGGCGTTCGGCCAGAGAGTAGCTCTCGCCATCAACCGTAAACATGAACATCTCGCCCAACGGCGTGGTGATGGGGGCCAGCCCACCTTCTGCGGTAGCAGGCAGGTCGCGCTGTATGCCGGTCAGCCTTTCGGAAACCTGCTGGCGAGCCCAGTAAACGTCCGTGCCTTCCGAGAAGTCCACGGTCACGTCGCTGATGCCGTACTTGGAAACGGAACGCACGATGGTCTTGTGCGGCAGACCCAGTAGCTCCTGCTCTACCGGTGTGGAGACGCGCTGCTCCACTTCTTCAGGCGTCATGCCGGCCACCTTCAGGATCACTTTGACCTGGGTTGGTGAGATGTCGGGGAACGCATCTATGGGTAGATGCACATAGGCCCAGGCGCCGGCCAGTGCCAGGGCCAGGGCCGCGAGTAGCACCAGAGCCCGCTGACGTAGCGAAAAATCGATCAGCCTAGCCAGCATCACTGACCTCCGGACAGCAGGTTCTTGAGCGCAGCGATACCTGCGATCGCAATCTCCGCATTTGCTGGAAGCACTCCGCGCACCACGGCTGTAGCTTCGTCTCTGGTGTCCACCGACAAGGGGACGAAGCGCACGCTCTTGCCCGTGCGAATGAACACACCGGTCTGGCCTTGCCAGTACACCAGTGCTGAGGCTGAGATGCGCAGACGGTTTCCTGCTTTCGACTGCGCCTTTTCCGTGTCTGAATCTTTCAACGTCAATATGGCTGTAACACTTTCTCCCAAGCGCAGATCCCCGCTCTTGATTAGCGCAACACGCACACGCATCCCTGCGCTACCGTCACCAACTGGTGCAATACCCTCGACACGGCCTGCGGCGCCGCGAGTGATGACCTGCACACTGTCACCTACGGCGGGCAGCGGAACCTCTCGACCCAGTAGCAAATCAAGCTCCAACGCCTTGGGATCAGCCACTCTCACCAAGGGTGCTGATGCATCAACACGCGCGCCTGGTTGGACCATTACTTCAGTCACAATGCCTGCACGCGTTGCCAGCAACTGCGCCTCATTCCCAGCCAGCTTCACACCACTGGAAGCCAGCTCGGCGCGTCGGGCTTGGGCCATGGCCGCAGCTTCTGTGGCGCGTGCCTGTGTTGACTGCCATCGACTGGCAGCGATGATGCCGTCTTCATGGAGCAATCGGTCTCGCGTCAGGGATTGCTGTGCCAGCCGCGACTGTGACTCGGCTTCCGCCACTGCGCGACGCGCTTCATAGAGCTGAGGGCTGGTGAAAGTCACCACGGGCTGACCCGCTCGCACGGACTGGCCTACAGCGACCAGCACACGTGGCAGCCCCCCCCGCATAAGGCGCAGCCACAACGACCTGAGCATCGGGTTTCAGAACCACACGCGCATGAGCCGAAATATTGAGCTCGTCAGAACTCTGGATGGATTGGAAGCGCACGCCCAAGGTACGCGCCTGCTCAGGGGATAGAGACACGGCCTCGGCGGCCATGCCTGCGACTGGCAGCGCAAGTGCGCCGGCCAACAGCCATTGGTGGAAGAACATTCCTGACTCCGGAAAAAGAAAAGACATGCATCCATGCGTCTGCATGGATGCTGGCAAGCCTGTGAAAGGCTTGGGGGGTCAGGAAAACTGAGGCGGAGCTTGGGCCGGGGATGGTCGTATGACGCGACCTTGCCAGCGTGAAAGCCTGTGCGCCGGCTCGGGGGGCGGTGTGGGCCTTGCAGCAGTGCAACGCATGAGCGAGGCACGCAAACCCCAAGTCAGCAGAGTAAGGCCAATAACGGCCAACAACGGGACAGGGAGCAGATCTAGTGGTTGCAGTGCGTTCTGCACGTCAACTTCAAAAGGCTCGGATTGAGCTTGATGGACATCGTGGTCACTGAGAGAGTCGTGTCCAGTGAACAGATGGAAATGAGAATCAGCAATTCTGGAAGGTGTCGTGTGCACATGCAGGCCAGATTGATTCGGAGTCCCGAAGTGGCCGTGCAGCAGCGGTATCAGCAGTTGCGCCGCCATGATCAGCAGCAGCAATGCGCTCCGAAGAGAAAGTCTCTGGATGGCACGCGACATACGATCGATTGTAGCGCTGCGACTTTCGGTGCAACAGCGCAATCTATTGATCAGGATTAGACATTCCGCCGACAAGACGCCCGGCCGTTCGGCTGGCCGCTGCTGGGCGGCTATCCGCAGCAGCGTCTACAGCGATGGATATGGCTCGAGTGCATGGCGCCGTGCCGGGCATTGCATGGCTGCTGCAGCGCAGCCAAAAAAGGGGAGCCAAGCTCCCCTTCGAATTGCTGGTGCCCTCAAGAAAGAGCCTGATGAGCCGCATATCCAGCGCTGCAAGTCATGCCGGCTGGGCCGGCTTATTGCACGGCTTCGTCCTGGTCGGCCAGGAAGCCGCCGCTCTGGTGCGCCCAGAGCTTGGCGTAGATGCCGCCGCGCTGCAGCAGTTGCTGGTGCGTGCCTTCTTCCACGATATGGCCTTCGTTCATGACGATCAGGCGATCCATGGCGGCGATGGTGGACAGGCGGTGGGCAATGGCGATCACGGTCTTGCCGTCCATCAGCGAGTCCAGGCTTTCCTGGATGGCGGCCTCCACCTCGCTGTCCAGCGCGCTGGTGGCTTCGTCGAGCAGCAAAATCGGAGCGTCCTTGAGCATTACGCGCGCAATCGCCACGCGCTGGCGCTGGCCGCCCGAGAGCTTGATGCCGCGCTCGCCCACCTGGGCGTCATAGCCGCTGCGGCCCTTGAGGTCGGTCAGTGTGGCGATGAAGTCCGAGGCCTCGGCCTTGTCGGCCGCGGCCTGCATCTCGGCTTCGCTGGCGTCGGGGCGGCCATAGAGGATGTTGTCGCGCATGGAGCGGTGCAGCAGCGAGGTGTCCTGCGTCACCATGCCGATGGCGCTACGCAGGCTGTCCTGCGTCACGCTGCGGATGTCCTGGCCGTCGATGGTGATGCGCCCGCTTTGTGGCTCGTGAAAGCGCAGCAGCAGATTGACCAGCGTGGACTTGCCCGCGCCCGAACGGCCGATCAGGCCGATGCGCTCGCCGGGACGGATGTGCAGGTTCAGGTGGTCCAGCACCTTTTTGCCGCCAGCCTTGTAGCCAAAGCTCACATCCTCGAAGGCAATCGCTCCTCGCGTGACCTGCAGCGGCTTGGCGTCGGGTGCATCGACGATGGTGCGCGGCTTGGTCAGCGTGGTGATGCCGTCCTGGATGGTGCCCACGTTCTCGAACAGGCCCGTCATCTGCCACATCACCCAGTGCGAGTAACCCATCAGCCGCAGCGCCATGGCAATCACGGCAGCCACCACGCCCGCAGATGCCTGAGCCTGCGTCCACAGATACAGCGCCGTGCCGCCGCTGGCCAGCAGCAGCAGGGCAATCATCAGGTGGTTGGTGATCTCGAACAGGCTGACCAGACGCATCTGCGCATAGCCCGTGGCCTTGAAGGCTTCCATGGCATTGCGCGCATATTCGGCTTCGCGGCGCGTGTGGGCGAACAGCTTGACGGTGGCGATATTGGTATAGGCATCGGTGACGCGGCCCGTCATCATGGAGCGCGCATCGGCCTGCTCCTTGCCGATCTGGCCCAGGCGCGGCACAAAGTAGAAGCAGGCGCCGGCATAGGCGACGAACCACAGTGCAAACGGAATCATCAGCCGCCACTCGAAGCTGGCGGCCAGAATCAGAATGCCGATCATGTAGACGCCCACGCCCACAAACACATCCACCACCATGAACACCACTTCTCGCACCGACAGCGCGGTCTGCATGATCTTGGTGGTGATGCGGCCGGCAAATTCGTCCGCATAGAAAGACATGCTCTGGCCCAGCATCAGCTTGTGAAACACCCAGCGCAGCCGCATGGGAAAGTTGATGGCCAGCACCTGGTGCATGACGGTGGTGTGCAGGGCCAGCAGCACCACGCTGCCCAGCAGGATGGCGGCGATGCCCAGCACCGTGGCCTGTTGTTCGGCCCAGAAGTTGGCGGGCGAGACCGTGCCAAGCCAATCCACCACGCGGCCCATGATGGCGAACAGCACTGCTTCGTAGGCGGCCAGCAGTGCCGAGGTGAGGGTCATCAGACCAATCCAGCCGCGCATGCCCTGGGTACAGGCCCAGACAAAGGCAAAAAAACCTTTGGGCGGGACCTTGGGCTCCTGTGCAGGATAAGGTGGAACCTGTTTTTCAAAAAATCGGAACAAGATGGAAATTCTCCCGGTTCATGCTTGTGGCATATCTTGTCTCCATGGTAGGGGAGTGCCCTGGATTGGTGTCAAGCGTACGGGATGACCGCTTGTCCCATGGGCCATTGGTGCGGGCCTGATGAATGCATGGCGCGCTCGGGCTATAGCGAGTTGTAGCGGGCTATATAGCGGGCTGTTGCGGCGGCTTGCGCGGCGAAAAAAAAACGCCGCATCTTGTGCGGCGTGGCAGCAAAGCGCGCGGCGCGATCAGGCGTTGGGCAGAAAGCCTTCCACCGACAGATAGCGCTCGCCCGTGTCGTAGGCAAAGCCCAGCACCCTGGCGCTGGGTGGCAGCTCGGGCAGCTTCTGGGCAATGGCGGCCAGTGTGGCGCCCGAGGAGATGCCGACCAGCAGGCCTTCCTCGCGAGCGGCGCGGCGCGCGTATTCGCGTGCGGGCTCGGCCTCCACCTGAATCACGCCGTCGAGCAGGCTGACGTCAAGATTCTTGGGCACAAAGCCGGCGCCGATACCCTGGATCGGGTGGGGCGCGGGCTGACCGCCGGAGATTACGGGCGATGCCGCGGGCTCCACCGCATAGACCTTGAGGTTGGGGAACTTGGCCTTGAGCACCTTGGCCACGCCGGACAGGTGGCCGCCCGTGCCCACGCCGGTGATGAAGGCGTCGATGCCGTCGGGGAAGTCGCGCAGGATTTCCTGGGCCGTGGTGGCCTCATGCACGGCCACGTTGGCGGGGTTCTCGAACTGCTGGGGAATCCAGGCGCCGGGCGTCTGGGCGGCCAGTTCCTGGGCGCGGGCGATGGCGCCCTTCATGCCTTTTTCCTTGGGCGTCAGATCGAACGATGCGCCATAGGCCAGCATCAGGCGGCGGCGTTCGATGCTCATGCTCTCGGGCATGACCAGGATCAGCTTGTAGCCCTTGACGGCCGCGACCAGGGCCAGGCCCACGCCGGTGTTGCCGCTGGTGGGCTCGATGATGACGCCACCGGGTTTGAGCGCGCCGGATTTCTCGGCGTCCTCCACCATGGACAGGGCAATACGATCCTTGATGGAGCCGCCCGGGTTGCTGCGCTCGGACTTGATCCAGACGTTGGTATTGCTGCCGAACAGACGGTTGATGTGAATGACGGGCGTGTCGCCAATCGTTTGCAGAATGTTGTCAGCTCTCATCGGACCTCCGCGAATAAGGGATGGTGGGACAGTGGATCGCAGCGCAGGTTGTCTGCGCAGACACAGAGCATTGTGCACGCAAGCGTTCTGCGAATGGGCTATATCGATATGACCCGAAAAGTGGGCAAGGCCGCGGTCGATGATTAACATCGACCCATGAATCTACGGTTTCTGGAAACCTTTGTGCTGCTGGCCGAGCTGCGCAACTTCCGCATGACGGCCGAGCGGCTGTTCACCACACAGGCTGCCGTCTCCAGCCGCATTGCCACGCTGGAGCAGGAGTTCGGCGTGCGCCTGTTCGATCGCGGCGTGCGCGAGGTCACGCTCACGGCCGACGGCGCCAAGGCCCTGGTGCATGCCGAGCGCATGCTCAGGCTGATGCGCGAGATGCGCGAGGACATGCTGGACAAGCAGGCCTATGCGGGCGTGATCCGCATCGGCGCCATCGAATCCATCGTGCACAGCTGGTTCCCCGACTTTCTCGCGCTGCTGCAGCAGCGCTATCCGCGCCTGCAGGTGGAGATCGCCTGCGACACCACCATCCATATGTCGGAGCAGCTGCTCAAGGGCCAGCTCGATGTCTCGCTGCAAGCCAAGCCCGTCTCCGGCGGCGCCATCGCCAATCTGTCGCTGGGCGAGTTCGCCATGGCCTGGGTGGGCAGCCCCAAGCTGGGCATAGGCGACGAGACCCTGAGCCTGGCCGAGCTGGCGGCTTTTCCCATCATGAGCTTTGCGCGCGGCTCGGAGCCGTATGCGGTGATCGAGCAACTGTTCAGCGCCGAAGGCAGCGCCTCGCCGCACATGAACTGCATTGCTTCTGTGGCGACCATGATCCGCGTGGTCTGCGACGGCCTAGGCGTGGCGGCCGTGCCGCCGGCCATCATCCAGCGCGAGCTGGCCGAGCAGCGCCTGCGCCTGCTGCGCGTGGATCGCGAGTTTCCTTCGCTGCCGCTGGTGGCCTGCTGGCGCAACGATCACCAGAACCCGCTGGCCGAAACCGTGGTGCGCGCCGCCGAAGAGGTGGCCACGGCCTTTGCGCTGAACCACGGCCAGGCCGTGGCGCGGCTGCCCGGCCCCCGTCTGGCGGGGGGTGCATAAAGCGCAGGAGCAGGCGCCAATGCCTGCCGTGCATTGGGGTGTGCCTCAGTACTGAATAAAAAAGGAGCTGCCAGCGCCTGATACCTATCTATTTCAGAGTGTTTCCTGTCTGAAATCGATTGCAGTCAAGCGCTGGCAGCTCCTGTTTTTTTCTCAGCAATCAGGCTTGGGCGAGCAAAGCCTCGACGGCCAGAGCCACCGACAACAGGCGCTGGTCCTGACCAGCCAGGCCGGCCAGGCTCAGGCCTACGGGCGCTTCGCCCGCGCGGTGGCAGGGCAGGGAGACCGCGCAGCCGTCGAGGAAGTTGATCAGCGTGGGATTGCGCAGCATCAGCCCGTTGGCCGCAAAATAGGCTTCGTCGCTGGCCTGCAGCTCGGCAATCTTGGGCGCGATCACGGGCACCGTGGGCATGAGCATCAGGTCGTGATCGGCCATCTGCGCCTCCACTCGGGCAATCCACTGCTGGCGGCGCGCCAGCAGCTCGATATAGTCGGCCGCGCTGATGTCCTTGCCGCGCAGAATGCGCGTGCCCACGCGCGGATCGTATTCGGCCAGGCGGCCGGCGCCGTCGATATGGCTGCGGTGCCAGGCCCAGGCCTCGGCGGCCGTGAAGCCACCCTTGGCATTGATCTGCGCAAGCTCGGAGAAGGGCGGCACCACGGCCTCGGTGATCTGCACGCCGGCCGCATACAGCAGCGACAGCGCGCGCTGCCAGGCCGCGGCCACGGCGCTGTCCATGCCGTCCAGCACCACATTCGTGGGCGCCAGCAGGCGCAGTCCCTGCAGCGAGGCCGCGCGCAGTTCGCCATGCGATTGGCCCGACAGCACCGCGTCCAGCGCGGCGCAGCAGCGCACGCTGGGCGCCAGCGGGCCTATGGAGTCCAGGTTGGCAGACAGCGGCAGCACGCCCTGCATGGAAACGCGCCGCGCCGTGGGCTTGAAGCCGGTCAGGCCACACAGCGCCGAAGGAATGCGCACCGAGCCGCCGGTGTCCGAGCCGATGGCGGCCAGCGCCATGCCGTCGGTCACCGAGATGGCCGCGCCCGAGGACGATCCGCCGGGAATGCGGCCGCCGTCGATATCACGCTGCCAGGGATTGCGCGGCGTGCCGTAGTGCGGATTCAGCCCCAGGCCCGAGTAGGCGAACTCGGTCATATTGGTCGTGCCCACGATGACCGCGCCCGCGCGGCGCAGACGCTGCACGACTTCGGCCGTTTGCGTGGCGGGTGCGGCATCGGCCAGCAGCCTGGAGCCGCCCAGCGTGGGGTGGCCGGCAATGTCGAACAGATCCTTGACCGAGATGGGCAGGCCTTCCAGGGGCGAGCGCGCCAGGCCGGCCGCGCGCAGCGCATCGCTGGCGCGGGCTTCGGCCAGAGCCTGCTCGCGCAGCACGCGGGTGAACACGCGCGGGCCTTCGCCTTGCGTGGCGCGCTCCAGGGCCTGCTCAGCCAGTTGCACAGCGCTGGTCTGGCCTTGGGCCAGGCGCTCGGAGACCTGGTCCAGGCGGGGAGAGACTGAAGTCATGGGTAGCTCCGTGTTCAGGCGACGATGTCCAGCAGCTCGCTGAGGTAGCGGTGGCGGATGCTGCGCTGGCTGCGCGGGTCGTACAGCTCCATGGCGAACTGCGTGGCAGGGCGTATGCCGCCGATGGCCGCCATGGTGCCGCAGGTCATGCCGCTGCCTTCGGGCAGTTGGCTCTGGCCGCCGGTGTAGCCCGCGATCAGGTCCTGGGGCGTGCGCAGGCTGGCCAGCGTGTCTTCCTGGTACAGCACTTCGCAGCCGTCCTCCACGATCCACGAGCGCAGGATCAGCTCGTCCCAGTGGCCGGCCACATCGGCAAAGCGCCAGGCCTGGGTGGCCACGGGCTTGATGCAGGCCTGCTTGGAGAAGGCCACGCTATAGGCCTCGAGCTTGCGGTCGGTGTGGTCCGAGGCCAGGCTCACGAACATCTCGCCGCCGTGGCTGAAGACGAAGACCTCGGCCTCGCCCGAGGAGTTCGGGCCCAGCACCTGCAGCGTGCTGCTCTGGCTCAGCTGGTTGCTGGCGATGCGGTAGTACAGCGGCACGGCGCTGGGGCGCGGAATGCCGAGCGCGGCCAGCTCCTCGATGTGGTGCTCGATGGCCGCATGGTCGCGTCCGGCCCAGCCGGCGACGATCAGGGTGTCGAAGATAGGGGCCAGGGTCTGGCCTTCGGGGGTGGTGAATTGCAGTTGCATGGCGAAAAGCTCAAAAAGGGGAAGGCGGGGCCGTGGGCCCCGCAAAGCGGCGCTACGCAGGCAGCGTCAGGCGGTCACTGCTTCTTGACGAAGAGCACGACCAGGAAGGCGGCGAGGAACTCCAGCGCGGCCACGAAGTACAGCCCCGAGGACAGCGAGCCGGTGCTGGTCTTGAGCGCGCCGATCATGTAGGGCGCCACAAAGCCGGCCAGGTTGCCGATGGAGTTGATGAGGGCGATGCCGCCAGCGGCCGCCGTGCCGGCCAGAAAGGCCGAGGGAATGGACCAGAACACGGGGAAGGCAGCGAGGATGCCGACGGAGGCCAGCGTCAGCGCGCACAGGGCCAGCACGGCGTCGTGCAGGAACATGCCGGTCAGGATCAGGCCTGTGGCGGCGATGAGCGCGGGGATGGCGCTGTGCATGCGGCGCTCGCCGGTCTTGTCCGAATGCATGCCGTTCCAGACCATGGCCAGCGTGCCGGCCAGGAAGGGAATGGCCGAGATCAGGCCGATCTGCAGATTGTTCTGGATGCCGATCTCCTTGATGATGGACGGTGACCAGAAGGCGATCGTGGCGTTGCCGCTGACGATGCAGAAGTACACGGCGGCACACAGCCAGACACGGTAGTTGCGGCAGGCGTCGGCGAAGGAATGCTGCTTGTGGCCTTGCTGGCTCTCCTGGGCCACGGCGGCGCTGACGGCGCGCTGCTCGGCGGCGCTCAGCCACTTGGCGTTCTCGGGCTTCTCGGGCAGCCAGGCCAGCACGAAGAAGCCGGCGATCACCGAGGGGATGCCTTCAAGGATGAATAGCCATTGCCAGTTGGTCAGATGGCCCACGTCCTGCATGCCGTTCATGATGGCGCCCGCGATCGGGCCGCCCACGGCGCCGGCGATGGCGAACGAGGTCATGAACAAGCCGTTGATGCGCGCGCGGTGGCGGGCCGGGAACCAGTAGGTCAGATACAGCACCACGCCGGGAAAGAAGCCCGCCTCGACCACGCCCAGGATGAAGCGCAGTACATAGAACATGGTGGGCGTGGTCACATAGGCCATGGCCATGGAGGCCGCGCCCCAGAGGATGGTGATGCGCGCCAGCGTCTTGCGTGCGCCGATCCTCTCCAGCAGCAGGTTGCTGGGCACTTCGAACAGGAAGTAGCCGATGAAGAAGATGCCGGCGCCCAGGCCGTAGACGGCCTCGCTGAACTGCAGGTCCTGCAGCATCTGCAGCTTGGCGAAGCCGACGTTGACGCGGTCTATCCAGGCCAGGACAAAGAGAAAGACCAGAAAGGGGATCAGGCGCCAGGTGATCTTGCGGTAGGTGGCGTCCATGTCGGGGTGCGCGTGCGCACCGGCATGGCCGGCAAGAGGGTGGGTGGCGGAAGCCGGGCTGCTCATGGGGAGTCTCCTGTATGCGAAAGTGCAGCGGGCACATGGGGCGCTTTTGCTGGCGCTCCTGTGTGTCTTGGAACAGTGGAATGCGGCGCGGGCCGGTGTTCCTGTGGCGGCAGTATCGAAAGGCAGCGAGGGGCTGTCCAACAAGAAATTCTGAGCGGCCCTGAATGCAAATTCTTATGAGCAGAGGTGGTGCGGGCTGTGCACCGGCATGAGGCAGGCGTGCACCGATAAAGCACGGGGAAACCCTAGGGGTCATGCGTACCCGATCGCGCTGCCGTCCGCTCAAAACCCCGGTCTGCGCCTGGTGTCGGGGATTGGCGATTGATTCACATCAAGCCTAGGGGCGATGGTGTTTCCCCTGGGGCCTGCAATCGGGAACAATGGAACGAAGTCTGTTTGAGGGAGGACTGTTCTTGCTCACGTTCAACACAATTTTGATGCTGCTGGGGGCCTGCTGCGTAGGCCTGCTGGTCGGTTTTTCCTGGCGCGAGCAGCGCTGGGGCCCCTGGGTCATGCTGGTGTTCGTGGTGAGTCTGCTGTCGCTGATGAGCTACGCGATTCTCAATCTGCTGCTTTAGCACCGCAGGCCAAGGCGGGACGCGCGCGCAGCGGGGCCTTCCACAGCTCGGCCAGCAGCAGACCGGCAATCGTCATGATGCCGCCCACGGCATGGTAGGCCGCCAGGGGCTCGTTCAGGGCGAATGCCGCGATCAGGGCGGTGAAGACCGGGATCAGATTGAAGAACATGCTCGATCGCCCGGGCCCCAGCGTCTGCACCGCCTTCATCCACAGCAGCGGCGCGGCGATGGAGGCCATGATGCCGGCATAGCCCACCAGCGGCAGGTTGCTGGCGTCAAGCCCGGTCTTGGGCGAGAAGAGATAGAGTGGGAACTGCACGATCACGGCAACCAGCACCTGCAGATACAGCAGCTGCACCGTGGCCAGGCGCGGCATGGGCCAGCGCTTGAGCAGGATGTTGTAGACCGCATAGGCCAGCATGGCCAGGAACATCATGGCGTCGCCCAGATTCAGGCCCTCGGAAGCCAGATGGCTGAGCCGGCCCGATGAAACCACCAGCGCGACTCCCAGGATCGCCAGCAATGAGCCCCAGATGCCGCCATGCGTCAGCGGCTGGCCCAGCATGAACACGGCCAGGGCCAGCACCAGCATGGGCGTGAGCGAGCCGATGATGCCCATATGCGTGGCCGTGGTGAAGTGGGCGGCGTAATAGGCCAGGCTTTGGTAGATGACCATGCCCAGCACGCCCAGCACGAAGATCCGTGGCAGCAGAGGCTTGATGTCGGCGCGCTGGCGCCAGATCGAGGGCAGGACGAAGGGCGTGAACAGCACGGCGGCCACCAGCCAGCGAAAGAACCCGATCTCGGCCGCGCTGATGCTGTCTGCGGCCAGCTTGCTGACCACGGTGTTGACCGACCAGATCAGCACCGCGCCCAGTGGTAATAGGTATGCACCCATATGAAACTCCTTGAGGTGCTTATGATGCGCTTGACGTATTTGAAGCGCATTGCTGATTTCAGACATTTCATAACTCAAGCCGGACGAACCCATGCCTGCCTCTGCCCCGACTCCCGGCCCGGCCGCCAAGCGGTACGCCGTACAGATACTGGACACCGACACAGTGCCTGGCAGCTACTACTTTCGGTATGACGAGTTCGGCGAACACAGCGAGGCTCCGCCGCACAGCCACCGCTGGGGGCATCTGAACTATGCGGCCCACGGCAGCCTGAACATGGATGTGCCCAGCGGCCATATCCTGTGTCCGCCGCAGCACGGGGTATGGATTCCGCCGGGCGTGGTGCACAGCTGCTATTTGCAGCATGCGGTGCAGTACCGCTCCGTCTATCTGGCCCCCGATCTGTGTGCGGACCTGCCGCAGACGGCGGGCTGCATGCGCCTGGGACCCATCGTCAAGGCCGTGCTCGCGGACTTCGGCGCCAGGGGCGTGCAGATCCCGGTGACGGACGCAGATCTGCGTCTGGCACGGGTGGTGCATGACCAGTTACGAGCCACGCCGCTGGAGCTGAGCTTTCTGCCCATGGCCCGGCATCCGGCGCTGGTGCAGGTGCTGGACGCCATGCAGTCGCGCCCCGACGACCACCGCAGCCTGGCCGAATGGGCCGAGACCGTGCACATGACGGAGCGCACGCTGGCACGCCACTGCCAGCGCGAGCTGGGCATGAGTCTGGGCGAATGGCGCCAGCGCATGCGTTATCTGCAGGCCATCGACGCGCTGGAGGCCGGCCACACCGTGCAGCAGATCGCCTACGACCTGGGCTACAGCACGCCCTCGGCCTTTATTGCCATGTTCCAGCGCGAGTCCGGCCTACCTCCCGAGCAGTTCAGGCGCGAGTTCTGTGCAAGTTCTTTCTGAACGCGGGATAATGCGCGCCGTGAAGTGCGCCAGACCGCCGCTGGTACAAGTGCCGAAAGGCCGTACTGGAGGAACGTCCGGACTGCATAGGGCGGCGTAGCAGCTAACAGCTGTCCACCGTGAGGTGAGGATCAGAGCAACAGAGACGAGTCTGGCAGGAGTGCCGCAAGGCAGACCAACCAGGGTGAAACGGGCAATCTCTACGCGCAGCAATACCAAGTAGGCACACGTTGACGGGGCCCCCGGAGTGTGCGGGTAGGTAGCACCGAGCCATCAGGCGACTGATGGCCAAGATTAATGGCGGTCACATGGCGGGCAACCGTTGTGCACAGAATCCGGCTTATCGGCGCACTTCACACTTTCTTCCTCGACCGGGCACAGCCCGGCGAATCCACTGCATTCACTCCACCATCAGCGCGAACAGCTGATGGCGGTGGTGGATATCGAGCCGCGCAAAGGCGCGGTTGCGATAGGTCTTCACGGTGGCTGCGCTCAGTCCGAGATCGGCCGCAATGCCGTCCTGGGTCATGCCGCGCAGCAGGCGCAGGCAGACCTCGAGTTCGCGCACTGTCAGACCCGGTGCCAGCTCTCGCAGGCGAGCCGACCATTTCTCATCGCCGGCAGCCATGTCCGCCGTCAGCGCTATGTGCTTGTGCGTCAGAGCCATCAGGGCGCTGGACAGGTCCGCGAAGTCGCTCAGATGCCGGTCGGCAAAGGGTTTCTGGTGCGCATGGCGATAGAGGTTGACGGCGAACACCGAGCCATCGGCACCGGGCTCGGCGATCGAGATGCGCTCTGCCACGCCATGCGCGTCATACACGCACTGGCGATGCAAGGGCGTGACCTCGTTGGCCTGCACATGGACCAGATTGCGGGCGCCTGGCGTGCGCATATGTCCGGGCCATTCCTGGCCCCAGCTTCTGTCCTCGTGCTGGGGTCCCGATAGATAGGCGCTCCAGCACTGGCGCGTGGTGTCCAGGACGCCCTGGGAGGCCGAGAGAAACAGCCGCGGCCGGCAGCTGCCGATGCGATACACCGACAGCGAGGCCGTGGGCGCAATGGCGCTCAGCTGCGCGAGCGCGGCCTGGGCAAAACAGCCCTGTCCCAGATGCTCCACCAGACCAGCCAGCAAGGCGCTGGCCTGGGCCATGCCACTGGCCTGGGCCATATCACCGGCCGGCATGGAGTCAGTCGTCGAAGGTAGCTTCCAGGTTCTCATCGGTGTGTCTTGGCGTGGGTTGTCATCTTCTTGGGGGACAGCGAAATCTTCAACAGTGCTTACGCTCATGTTCCTGTGCTTGGACATCGCAAGGAGAGCAATGCTGTCGCCAAACCATGATTTCCAGATTGCCGCTCCAGGGCTGCGCCACTTTGCCGAATTTCGCGTGCAGGTGGGGCCGGCGCAGGAGGTGGGCGAAACGACACGCGGCTTGCGGCGTGTGATCCCCATCGTCGGCGGCCAGGTACAGGGAGAGGACTGGTCGGCGCGTGTGCTGTCGGGCGGGGCCGACTTCCAGCTGCTGGTCAGCGATGAAGTGGCCGAGCTGGACGCACGCTATGTCATCGAAACCGACGGCGGCGATCTGATCTATGTGAGCAACCATGCCTTGCGCACCGGGCCGGCCGAGCTGATGCAGCGTCTGCGCCGCGGCGAGAGCGTTGATCCCTCGGCGATCTACTTTCGTTGTGCGCCCCGCTTTGAAACAGCCTCCAAGCGCTTTGCCTGGCTGGGGCAGCGCCTATTCGTGGGTGCGGGAGCGCGCTTTCCGGAGCAGGTCGTCATGCGGTTTTTCGAAGTGCTGTGAAACAGCATCGCAACAAGGAGACAAAACATGAAAGTACTGCAAATGCAGAACCTGCCCGGACTCACTTCAGCACGGGCCTGGCGACGTCGGCGGCTGGCCCTGGCACTGCTGGCCGGCGGCAGTGCAGCCCTGGGCGTCGCTCAGGCCCAGACGGCTTATCCGAGCAAGACGGTGCGCATGATCGTGGGCTTTCCGGCGGGCACGGGACCCGATGTAGTGGCCCGGCTGCTGGCACAGAAGCTTTCCGAAGCATGGGGAGGCGTGGGCGTAGTGGTGGACAACAAGCCCGGTGCCGCCGGCCTGATCGCAGCCAGCGAGGCGGCGCGTGCATCGGCCGACGGCTACACCATCATGCTGGCCGAGACGGGACAGCTCAGCATCGCTCCCAATACCTACCAACGGCTTGCCTACCAACCGCGCAAGGATTTCGCCCCCGTCAGCCAGGTGGTGAGTTCCGACTTCGTGCTGCTGGTCAACCCCGAAAAGGTCAAGGCGCGTAACGTCAGGGACTTTGTGGCCTGGACCCGGCAGCAAAACGGCTTGTTCATGGCCACTTTCGGAGCGGGAACGCCGGGGCATTTCGGGGCTTATATGTTTGGCGATGCCGTGCAGTCCAAACCCGAGGTGGTGCACTACAAGAGCACTTCGGATGCCTTGAGCGGCCTTTTCAGCGGCGATGTGCAGGGGGTGTTCGCTTCCTCCGGCATGGCGATCCCGCAGGTGCGTGCCGGCAAGCTGGTGGCCCTGGGAAGCACGGGCAGCGCGCGCGTGGAGCAACTGCCCGAGCTGCCGACCATGAAGGAGCAGGGCTTTGGCAACCTGGAGTTCAGCTCCTGGTTCGGCATCGTGGCGCCCGCCAGGACACCTGCGGAGGTGGTGAGCAAGCTCAATACCGATCTGCTCAAGGTCCTGCAATCGGGCGACGGCAGGGCGCGGCTGCAGGAGGCGGGCTTCAGAGTCACGGGCACCAGCGCGCAGCAGTTTGCCGACATCATTGCTGCCGATACCGTCAAATGGGGCAAGGCGGTGGCAGCGACGGGCTTCAAGGCGGATTGAGCGGACCGGCGCGTGCCGCGTGGCGGCGCGCGAAGGCCGTTCCGCTCAGAACCTTTCCCAGGGCATCAGATAGCGCCACTGGCCCTCGGGCACCTTGGCCAGGGAGACGCGGCCAAGGCGCAGCCGGCGCATGCTGACCACCGTCAGGCCGATGGCGGCGCACATCTTCTCGATCTCTTCGGGCGCAATGCCCTTGAGAGCGAAACGCAGGTGGTTTTCGCTCTGCCAGCTCACATGGCAGGGAGGCATGCGACGATGGCCGTTGCCGCCAGGGATAGGCAAGCCTTCGTACAGAATTTCCAGGCCATCTTCAATGATCTGGCCCTCTACGCCGACGATGATTTCCTGCTCCAGCCACATGCCTTCTTCGGCCAGCTTGCGTGCCACGCGCTTGTCCTGGGTGTAGACGATGAGGCCGCTGGCAGGCAGGGGAATCGTCAGAAACGACTCCAGATTCCTGAAGTGATGATCCAGCACCAGCTGGGGCATGGGCGTGTCCAGCTTGGCTTTGGTGTCTTCTCTCAGCAGCGAATGCGCGCTGCGCACGCGGCCGTAGGCCTTGCCCTGGGTCATGCCCGAAGGCTTGTTCATCAGGATGGTGACGGGCGGAATGGCTTCAGGCTTGGCATCCTTGCGCAGGATCACTACCTGATCGGGGCGCGCGCGGGTTTCGGGCACTTGCACCACTTTGCCGTCCACCTGGACATTGCCCGCGACGATATGGAGCTCGGCTTCGCGGCGCGAGCATTGTTCTTGCTCCGCCACGCGTTTGGCCAGGCGGATGCTTTCTTGTTCAGGCAGGGATTCAGACATGGCGAGAGCTTAATGCTCCGGCCATGTCCTAGTTGTCCACAGGTCTAGCGCGGCGGTCGCTGGGCGCTATCTGCCAAGGCAGAGCTTTTGAATGCGCTCCACATGCGCCAGCAGCGATTGCTGGGCCACGGGCCACAGGGCTTGAGGTGTGTCGGCGTAGGCAATCGCCACCCAGTCCTGAATGCTGCCGTCGGGCTTGGTGCGCATGGCCTGATGTACCTTGGCCTCGCGCGCCAGGCGGTGGGCCTTGAGGCGGGTGATCTGATGTCGCGCAAAGCCCAGCACATAGCCATGGGCGGGCAGGATGTAGCGAATGTCGTGCTCCAGGCACATGGAGTGGAGCCTGTCCAGCGAATCGAGGTAATCGATCATGTTGCCGTCCGGCGGGCTGATGACGGTGGTGCTGCCATTGAGGATGTGATCGCCACTGAATAGCAGCGCGTCCTCCTCCAGCAAAAAGCACAGGTGGTTGGCCGCGTGGCCGGGCGTGAAGATGGCTTGCAGCGTATGCGTGATCTCGCCTTCTGCCCCTTGTCCGGCAAGCGTGATGCGCTCTCCGTCCCGTAGCGTCACCTCGGGTTTGAAGCGACTGTTGGTGCGCGCGGTGGGCGCCGAAGGCCGGCCCATGATGGGCGGCCTGGCATGGCCGGAGAGCAGGACCATGGCCTGCAGCGGCGCGGCACCCGGCGAGTGATCGGGGTGGGAATGGGTGCAGACGATGTAGCGGATATCGCCGCCGGCGGCATCGTGCAGTCGCTGCAGATGTTCGGCATCGTTCGGTCCGGGGTCGATGGCGATATAGCCGGTATGCGCATCGCCGACCAGATAGCTGTTGGTGCCGGGGCCGGTCATCATGCCGGGGTTGGGGGCCGTCAGACGCAGCAGGTTCTTGCGCAGCGGAACGGCTTTTTCAGGCTGCCAGTCCAGATGGTGAATGCCGTGGCCGTCGGGCAGCACCATTTCCAGTTCGCCATAGGCCATATCGGTTTCGGTATGGCGTGTGTCTTTGCCTTTCAGGTGGCCGCCACGGGGGCAGGCCTGCCACAGCGGCTTCTCGCTGAGCAGGGCGTGGATCACGGCCTGGGTATCGGGCTGGTGAGCGATGCGCTGCAATGTACGCTGGGTGGGAAAGAGGATAAACAGCTTTTTCTCTTCAAAGCGCGCAATCGCATCCTGCGGAGAAATCCAGGTGGGCTCGAACTGCTCGGTTTCGTCGGCCACCGCCGTCTGACCCTCGGGCATGCGGGCCACAAAGAACGGCACGTTAAAGCGCTTGGGCAGGTCCAGTGGTGCGGTCCAGTGGGCCAGATACCAGAGCTGGTCCACGGCCAGCGTCCAGCCGCGCGCGCGGCATTGCTCATACAGCGATGCCTTGCGGTCCAGTTGCTGAACTTGGGCCGGTGGAACGGGTTGGCCGGCCTGGTCATAGGCCAGCAGGATGCCCAGCTCCTCAAAAGTCTCGCGAATGCCTGCCAGAGCCTGGGTGATGCGTTCATCTCCCGCCTCGGCGATCATGCTGGGGCGCACGCGCGCCAGCGCATGACTGGCTGGGGCTGCATCTTCATCTTCCTGGCCGCCGCCGGGGAAAACATAGGCATTGGCAAAGATGCCTTGATCTGCACGCCTTGTCATCAGCACTTCAAAACCCTTGCCGTCGGCGCAGTCGCGCAGCAACAAAAGCGTGGAAGCATCGCGCGCGGGAACTGGCGTGCGCTGGGGCTGAAGCAACTGGCTGGGGCGGGGCTGGCTGGGTGATGTCATGAGGTCACATTATGCGAAGTCGCCGCGTTCGTGAATGTCACACCTGGACTAGTTGTGCACTCCTGCTGCGCGAATCGGGGAAAGCACTGAGAGCAAACGGCCAAGGATGTCTTGCATTTAGTTATTTTAAATAACAATAATGATGCAAAAGGAATGGTTATGACTCATAAAGAAATTGCAGTTGAGTTCCGCGGCGAAGCCGAACAGATCGCCGTCATTCGCCTGATGCGTGCCGCCAAACGCAACGCCTTGTCCGATGGGCTGGTGCTGGGTCTGCGCGATGTATTCATGAATCTGCCCGCCAGCGTGCGCGCTGCAGTGGTGGATGGAGATGGACCGCATTTCTGCGCCGGCCTGGATCTGAGCGAACTCAGCGAACGCGATGCGGCCCAGGGCGTTCTGCACTCACGCATGTGGCATGAGGCGCTGCGCCAGGTGCAGTTCGGCGCGGTGCCCGTGGTCGCCGCCCTGCATGGTGCCGTGGTGGGGGGCGGCCTGGAGCTGGCCAGTGCCTGCCATATCCGTGTGGCCGACAGCAGTACTTTCTATGCCTTGCCCGAAGGTTCGCGCGGCATTTTCGTCGGCGGCGGCGGCTCGGTGCGCATCCCACGCCTGATCGGAGCCGCACGCATGGCCGACATGATGTTCACAGGCCGTGTGTACAAGGCCGAAGAGGGTGAGCGCATTGGTCTGTCGCAATATCTGGTGCCCGAAGGACATGCGTTGGACAAGGCCGTGGAACTGGCGCTGCGCATTGCCGAAAACGCCCCCATGACCAATTACGCCCTGATGCACGCATTGCCCAGGATTGCCGATCAGCCCGCCGATCAGGGGCTGATGACAGAAGCTCTGATGGCTGCCGTGGCGCAGAGCGCGCCAGAAGCCAAGTTCCGTTTGCAGGAATTTCTGTCAGGGCGGGCCGCCAAGGTCAGCAAGGACTGAAAGCACTCTCAAAAAACAACGCTGTGGAGACAAAGACAATGCAGGAGACAAACACAGCCATGCAGGCCCTCGGCCAGGTGGTAGAGGGGGGTAGGCCCCGGTACCGCGAACTGGAGTTCGGCGTGCGCAGCATCCAGGTCAGGGAGGCAGGCGACGGCACTTTCTACGTGCGCTCCGACCGGGAGCTGGCAGAGCACGCAGCACGCATGACTGACAAGCTGGTGCACTGGGCGAAGACCACGCCGCAGCAGACCTTCATCGCCCAGCGGCAACGACTGGCCGACGGCAGCACCGGTGATTGGCAGCGCATCGACTATGCCCAGACGCTGGCAGCGGCGCGCAGCATTGCGCAGTCCTTGCTGGACAGAAAGCTTTCGGCAGAGCGTCCCGTCATCATCCTCAGCGAGAACGATCTCGACCATGCCATGCTGGCCATGGGTTGCCTGTATGCAGGCGTGCCCTATTGCTCGGTCTCCACGGCCTATTCACTGGTCAGCACTGATTACGCCAAGCTGCGCCATGTGGTCGATACGCTCACGCCAGGCCTGATCTTTGCCGCCGATGCGGCGCGTTATGACAAGGCGGTACGCGCCGTGCTGCCCGAGGGCTGTGAGGTGGTTTACCGCAAGCCGGCCGTCGATGCCCGGACCTGCACCTTGTTTGCCGACCTGCTGGCAACCGAGCCTACAACTGCGGTGGATGCCGCCATGCAGGCCACCGGGCCCGACACCATCACCAAGTTCTTGTTCACCTCGGGATCGACCAAGCTGCCCAAGGCCGTGATCAACACTCACGGAATGTGGTGCGCCAACCAGCAGCAGATTGCCCAGACCATGCCCGATATGGTCAAAGGCCCGCCCGTGCTGGTGGACTGGCTGCCCTGGAATCACACTTTCGGAGGCAACAAGAATATCGGCCTCGCGCTCTATCACGGCGGCACTGTCTATATCGACGAGGGCAAGCCTACGGCGGCGGGCATTGCCGAGACGCTGCGCAATCTGCGCGAGATCTCTCCCACCGTTTACTTCAACGTACCCACGGGCTTCGAATACATCGCCCGCGCCATGGAGGGCGATGCGCAGTTGCGCAACAGCCTGCTCAAGCGCGTCAAGATGTTCTTCTACGCAGGAGCCTCTCTGGCGCAGCCCGTCTGGGATAGCCTGCACCGCACGCAGGAGGCCGAGTGCGGCGAGCGCATCGTGATGGGCACGGGCTTGGGCATGACCGAGTCCTCGCCCTCGGCCCTGTTCATCAACCGTCCCGATGTGCGCTCGGGAGACCTGGGCGTACCGGTGCCGGGTCTGGAGCTCAAACTGGCGCCTGTGGATGGCAAGCTGGAGGTGCGCTACCGCGGGCCGAACGTCACGCCCGGCTACTGGCGCGCGCCCGAAGCCACGGCAGAGGCGTTTGACGAGGACGGATTCTTCCGCACCGGCGACGCCGTGCAGTGGCGCGACCCGCAGGATCGAAACCAGGGTCTGCGCTTTGACGGCCGCATTGCCGAAGACTTCAAGCTGGCCACGGGCACATTCGTCAACGTGGGGCCGCTGCGGGCCAGGATCATCCATGCCGGCGCGCCCTATATCCAGGATGTGGTGCTGACCGGTCTGGATCGCAAGGAGGTCGGTGCCATCGTTTTCGGGACCCCGGCCTGTGCGGCCTTGAGCGGCCTGGACGCGGGGGCGACGCTGGAGCAGATCATGCACAGCGAGCCCGTGCAGCAGCATCTGCAGACGGTTCTGAACCAGCTGGCGCAGACGGCCACCGGTAGTGCCACCCGCATTGCGCGGGCAGTGGCGGCGATCAGGGCGCCCTCGCTGGACCTGGGCGAAGTCACGGACAAGGGCTCCATCAACCAGCGTGCCGTGCTCCAGCATCGCGCCGATGTGGTGGCAGGCCTGTACGACGAAACGCTGGCCCTGATCCTGAAGCCCAATCTCTGAGCCAGGACAGGCTTGAGCCCAATGACAGAAAGCGCAAGCAGCTTTTAAAAGGATAGTGATATGCAAGTTCAGGATCAGATTGCCATCGTCACCGGAGGAGCCTCGGGCCTTGGCGAAGCCACGGCGCGTGCGCTGGCTGCCGCAGGCGCCAGGGTTGCCGTGCTGGATCGTCAGCTCGACAAGGCCAAGGTGGTGGCTGCCGAGATCGGCGGACTGGCGCTGGAGAGCGATATCTGCGATGCGGCCAGCGTCACTGCGGCGCTGGATACCGTTCGCGAGCAATGGGGCTCGGATGCACGCATTCTCATGAATGTGGCCGGCATCGGTACGGCCAAGCGCGTGATCGGCCGCGATGGTGAGCCCGCACCGCTGGAGGACTTTGAACGCGTGATCCGCGTCAACCTTGTCGGCAGCTACAACATGACGCGGCTGTTTGCCGCACGCTGCGCCAAGCTGGCGGCGCTGGAGGATGGCGCGCGCGGCGTGATTCTCTACACCGCCTCGGTGGCTGCCTTTGACGGCCAGGTGGGACAGCAGGCTTACAGCGCATCCAAGGGCGGCCTGGTCGGCATGACGCTGCCCATGGCGCGTGATCTGGCCCAGCACGGCATTCGTGTCTGCACCGTGGCGCCAGGCCTGTTCGCCACGCCGTTGATGAAGGAGCTGCCCGAGCCCGTGCAGCAGTCGCTGGCGGCATCCATTCCCTTTCCTTCGCGCCTGGGCAAGCCTTCGGAGTTTGCCGATCTGGCCGTGCATATCGTGCACAACGATCATCTCAATGGCGAGGTGATTCGTCTGGATGGTGCGCTGCGCATGGCTCCGCGGTAAGTGTTACCCCCTGAGGCACTTTGCGCCTTCCCCCAAGGGGGACGACACCATCGCTGCGGGGCTGCCCTTGCTCGATGTCTCTGGGTTGGAGAGTGCCAGAGCCAGCTCAGTGCCAAAGATTGAGACGTGTATTGATTCCACAGGACCGAAGAGTCCGTATTTCAAGCAGGAGACAAGTCATGCAAGGTCGTCGCAATTTCGTCAAAGGCCTGGGCGCTGGTGCCGCGCTGGCTGCATTCGGCGGCATCGCCAGCCGCAGTGCCTATGCCCAGGGCGGTGGCCCGCTGGAGCAGGTGCGCATTCTGTACGGCTTTCCGGCAGGCAGCGCTGGTGACTCGGTGGCCCGCCGCGTGGCCGAAAAAATGGGCGGCAGCAGCTACACCAGAAATATGGGCGTGGTGGAAAACAAGCCCGGAGCAGGTGGCCGCATCGCGCTGGAGAATCTGCGCAATGCCGTGGGGGACGGCTCGGTGATTGCGCTGTCCCAGGTCTCGGCCTTCTCCATCTACCCGCATATCTATAGCAAGCTGAGCTATCAGGCCAAGGATTTCGAGCCAATTTCGATTGGAGCCATCATGCACCATGGGCTGGCTGTCGGCCCCGCCGTGCCGGCCGAGGTGAAGACGCTCAAGGATTTTCTGGCCTGGTGCAAGAACAACCCCGACAAGGCCAGCTTCGGCAGCCCCGGTGCCGGCAGTCAGCCGCATCTGCTGGGGGCGCTGCTGAGTCTGCGCTCCGGCGTCAGGCTCAGCCATGCGCCATATCGCGGCATGGCACCCGGCGTCTCGGACGTCGTGGGCGGTCAGATCGCCGCCATCATGGGTACGTGCGGCGACTACCTGAGCTATTACAAGGCCGGCAAGCTGCGCGTGCTGGCCACCAGCGGCCCGCAGCGCAACCCCTATCTGCCCAATGTCCCTACCTTTGCCGAGCAGGGCTTTGCCGACTTGACGGCCGAAGAGTGGTTTGGCTTTTATGCCAATGCCAGGACACCCGCCGACGTGCGTGCACGCGCCCATGCGGCCATCACGGCGGCGCTCAAGAGCGACGCGCTCAAGGAAAGCCTGGGTGTGGTCGGCCTGATTGCCACCAGCTCCACGCCCGAGGAAATGGCCCGTTCGCAGCAGGCCGAGTTCGAGCGCTGGGGTCCGCTGGTCAAGCAGATCGGTTTTACGGGCGATTCCTGATGACCCCTCGGTATCGAATAGCATTCGGGTCGGGATTTTTCAGACAGGCTCAAGCCTGCATATAGCGATCGAACAATAGAGGAGACAAACCATGCAAGATCGTCGCAATTTCGTCAAAGGCCTGGGCGCTGGTGCAGCGCTGGCCGCATTCGGTGGCATCGCCGGCCGCAGCGCCTATGCCCAGGGCAGCGGGCCACTGGAGCAGGTGCGCATTCTCTACGGCTTTCCCGCAGGCAGTGCCGGTGACTCGGTGGCGCGCCGTGTGGCGGAAAAGATCGGCGGCACCAGCTACTCCAAGAATATGGGCGTGGTGGAGAACAAGCCCGGTGCCGGCGGCCGCATCGCGCTGGAGAATCTGCGCAACTCCGTGGGCGACGGCTCGGTCATCGTGCTGTCGCAGGTCTCGGCCTTCTCCATCTATCCGCATATCTATAGCAAGCTGAGCTATCAGGCCAAGGACTTCGAGCCGATTTCCATCGGAGCCATCATGCACCATGGACTGGCTGTCGGCCCTGCCGTACCGGCCGAGGTCAAGACCCTCAAGGATTTTCTGGCCTGGTGCAAGAACAACCCCGACAAGGCCAGCTTCGGCAGCCCCGGTGCCGGTACCCAGCCGCATCTGATCGGCTCCCTGCTCAGCCTGCGTTCGGGCATCAAGCTCAGCCATGTGCCTTACCGCGGCACGGCGCCTGCGGTGTCCGACCTGGCTGGTGGTCAGATTGCAGCCGTGATGGGCCCCAGCGGCGACTTCCTGAGCTACTACAAGGCCGGCAAGCTGCGCGTGCTGGCCACCAGCGGCCCGCAGCGCAACCCCTATCTGCCCAATATCCCTACCTTTGCCGAGCAGGGCTTTGCCGATTTGACGGCCGAAGAGTGGTTTGGCTTCTATGCCAATGCCAAGACGCCTTCCGATGTGCGTGCACGCGCCCATGCGGCCATCACGGCGGCGCTCAAGAGCGACGCGCTCAAGGAAAGTGTGGGTGTGGTCGGCCTGATTGCCACCAGCTCCACGCCCGAGGAAATGGCCCGTTCGCAGCAGGCCGAGTTCGAGCGCTGGGGACCGCTGGTCAAGCAGATCGGCTTTACTGCGGATACCTGATACACCCCCTGAGCCGCTTCGCGGCTTCCCCCTCTCTCGCTGCGCGGGAGGGGACGATGCCTTCGCGGCGGGACGGCCCTTGCTTGGCATCTCTGGCATGGGCCGCGCTCGGCGCGTATGGGGTCGTTATTTAGAGATTTTCATTTGCTGCGTTGCAGCCGGTTATGTATGTCTTATTTGCCTGCCAGTGCCGATAACGCGTTTCTTCTATTTGATGTGCTCAAGGCCGATGAGCAGTTGCAGCGCCTGCCGGCGCATGCTGCAACGGATCAGGCGCTGATGCAGCAGGTGCTGGAAGAGGCCGGCAAATGGGTGGGTGAAGTGGTGGCGCCGCTGTCGCGCGAAGGTGATGAGGTCGGCGTGCAGTTTGCAGCGGGCAAGGTCACCACGCCGCCTGGATTTGCCCAGGCCTATCAGGACTTCTGGCAGGCGGGCTGGCCTGCACTGGCCTGTGCCGAGGAGGACGGCGGCCAGGGGCTGCCCTGGGTGCTGGAAGGCGTGCTGTACGAATGGCTGAGTGCCGCCAACCATGGCTGGACCATGGCGCCGGGCCTGCTGCATGGTGCTTATGAGTGCCTCAAGCACCATGGCAGCGATGCGCTCAAGGCCGCCTATCTGCCCAAGGTGGCCAGCGGTGAATGGCTGGCAACCATGTGTCTGACGGAAGCCCATGCGGGCAGCGACCTGGGGCAGGTACGCACGCAAGCCGTTCCGGTTGGCGAATCCGAGCAGGGCGAGCGCTTCGAGATCAGCGGCAGCAAGATTTTCATTTCGGGCGGCGAGCATGATCTGACCGATAACATCGTGCATCTGGTACTGGCGCGTCTGCCCGGGGCTCCGGCAGGGCCCAAGGGCCTGTCGCTGTTTCTCGTGCCCAAGCTGCTGCCAGGCGGCGAGCGCAACCGCGTGGTCTGTGAGCGCATCGAGGAAAAAATGGGCCTGCATGGCAGCCCCACCTGCGTGATGCGCTTTGATGGGGCTGCAGGCTGGTTGATAGGCCAGCCCGGAGCGGGCCTGAACGCCATGTTCGTCATGATGAATGCCGCGCGTCTGCATGTGGCGCTGCAGGGCATAGGCCTGCTGGACGCAGCATGGCAGAAGGCCCATGCCTATGCGCTGGAGCGCCGTCAGATGCGCGCGCCAGGGGCGGTTCCGGCCTCGCGTGGCACAGGCGATGCAGCAGATCTGATCATCGAGCATCCGGCCATTCGCCGCACGCTCGATCTGCAGCGTGCCTGGGTGGATGGCGGGCGTGTGCTTGCCTACCAGACCGGTATTTATCTCGATGTGGCGCGACATGCCGAAAGCGCCCGCGAGCGCGAGCAGGCCCAGCAGTGGTGCAGTCTGATCACGCCCGTGCTCAAGGCCGCCTGGACCCAGCAGGCATTCGAGGGTGCCAGCGCCTGCCTGCAGGTGTTCGGCGGCCATGGCTACATCCGCGAGTGGGGCATAGAGCAGATCGTGCGTGATTCGCGCGTGGCCATGATTTACGAAGGCACGAATGAAATTCAGGCCATCGATCTGCTGGTGCGCAAGGTGCTGCCGGACGGTGGTCAGGCCATGGGGCAATGGCTGCTGACTTTGCGCAACAGCCTGGATGCAGGTCGGGCGCTGGATGCAGAAGTGCTGCGCTGCCTGGCCCAGCTGCGCTACTTCACCACGGTGCTGGCGCAGGCCTGCAAGGAAGATGACACCCTGGCCTGGCGCGTGGCCGACGACTACCTGCGCTGCGTGGCCGTGGTGCTGCTGGGCTGGGCGTGGGCACGTATTGCGGCTACAGCAGGGGGCGATAGTGAGCGCTGGCGAGGCCCCTGCAAGCAGGTGCAGCAACGCATATTGCCCGAAATGGACTGGCGTCTGACTCTGATGAAGGCGCAGTGGGCGCAGGCTTCCGTCGTGCACGGCAACCAGCTGTTCACCTCCGCGCATTGATCAAAATGGCTGCAAGATGCGAGCAATACCGGCACAATTGCGGTCTTTTCATCGCGCTCCTGGATTGCTCTTTTGCCTTCGAAGTTGACATCGCCAATGCTCGCTCACAAGACTGCTGAACCAGACTCCAAACCTGCACGCTCCTTGCGCGGCACGCGCTCCAGAGAGGTGGGTTTGGACCTCCCGGGCTCGGGGCAGGAGCCCAGGGACAGTGCCGAGGTTTTTGCCGTCGATCAGGTCGATGCCAGCTTTCTGGAGTCGCTGCTGGGCTACAACGCCAGGCGCGCCTCGCTGGCTCTGGTGGGAGTTTTCATGCGCTGCATGGAGCGTTTTGACCTCAAGATCGTCGAGTTCTCCGTGCTGTCTCTGGTGGGCAGCAATCCGGGTATCACCTCGCGTCAGCTCTGTCAGCAACTGGCCGTGCTGCCGCCGAATATGGTGGGCATGATCGATGCGTTGGGCAAACGCGGCTTTCTGGAACGGCGTCCGCACCCGCGAGACGGCCGCGCCACGGGTCTGTACCTGACCGCGGCAGGGCGCGAACTGGTGGATACGGCCGAGCCCGAGCTCAAGAGCAGCGAGACCCGTGCCATCGCGCACCTGAGTGCTGCCGAGCAGGTGCAACTCATGGAGTTGTTGCAAAAGCTGTATCGCTGATCCCATGGCATGGCGCAGATCCTGCGCCCGGCGCGATAATGTGCGGCATCATGCAGATTCGCTTTACCAAGATGCAAGGTGCGGGCAACGACTTTGTCGTGCTTGACGAAACCCAGGCTCGCCTGGGCTTGAGCACCGCCCAGTACCGCTACCTGGCCAATCGTCACTTTGGCGTGGGCGCCGACCAGATTCTGACGGTGCGCCCGGCACCCGCAGAGGGCGTGGACTTTGAATATGTGATCCACAACGCCGACGGTGGCGAGGTCGAGCAGTGCGGAAACGGCGCACGCTGTTTTGCGCGCTATGTGCATGACAAGGGTCTGACCGACAAGAGCGTGATCCGCGTACAGACCCTCTCGGGCGTCATCGCCCCCGAAATTCATGGCAATGGCCGCGTCACGGTCGATATGGGGGCGCCTCAGCTGGATCCGGCCAAGGTGCCATTCACGACCGACGGTCTGCAGGCCGAGACTCTGGGTTCGACGCAAAAATGGCCTCTGACGCTTGATACTCCTTTGCAGCCGGCTACAGTCTGGATAGCAGCCGTTTCCATGGGCAATCCGCATGCGGTGCAGTTGGTGGACGATGTGGATGCTGCTTTGGTGGGGTTGCACGGCCCGTTGATAGAGAACCATGCCCGTTTTCCTCAGCGTGTGAACGCCGGCTTCATGCAGATCCTCAACCGCGGTGAGGTCCGCTTGCGTGTCTATGAACGTGGTGCCGGCGAGACCCTGGCCTGCGGTACGGGGGCTTGTGCCGCCGTGGTGGCCGGCATTGGCTGGGGCCTGCTCGATCAGCGAGTCGATGTGCATACCCGCGGCGGTCTGCTGACCATTGAATGGACTGGCGGTGCGCACGATCGCGTGCGCATGACCGGCCCTGCCGAATTTGTTTTTGAAGGCCAGATCGACATACCTGATACCTTATGAACAGCTTGACCGATACCGCCATGACCGAAGAGTCGATTGCCGATTACCTCCAGGAAAACCCCGATTTCTTCGAGCGCCATGCCGAGATGCTGACAGGCGTGCGTTTGATCAGCGGCCATGGCCCACGTGCCGTCAGCCTG
The DNA here is from genome assembly GCF_040187805.1 of Comamonas sp. wu1-DMT. NCBI lineage: Bacteria > Pseudomonadati > Pseudomonadota > Betaproteobacteria > Burkholderiales > Comamonadaceae > Comamonas > Comamonas sp. wu1-DMT. The sequence goes on along the minus strand of NZ_JBANEM010000014.1, from coordinate 49,055 downwards.
CAGGAACGTCAGGCCGAGATGCTGCGCGAAAAGATCAAGGGTCTGGAGCATCGCATCATGGACATGGTGCGCCATGGCAGCGAGAACGCTTCCATCGCCAACAAGATTCATCAGTGGACCCATGCCCTGGTCAAGGTGCAGGACCTGCGCGAGCTGCCCCATGCGCTCACCGCCAGCCTGCAGCACACGTTTGATGTCCCCCAGGTCGCACTGCGTCTGTGGAATGTGGCGGGCGCGCACAGCGGCACCGTCTACACCATGGGAGTCAGCGATGATGCCAAGGCCTTTGCTTCGTCTCTGACCATGCCGTTCTGCGGCCCCAATATGGGTTTCGAGCCCGTGACCTGGCTGCCCAACCCCAATGCGGTGCAGTCGGTCGCGCTGCTGACTCTGCATGACGGTGCCATGGACAGCACTTCCAATGCCTTTGGTATGCTGGTGCTGGGCTCGCCCGACCCGCTGCGCTTCGATGCCACCATGGGTCTTGAATTCCTCTCCCGCATCTCCGAGCTGGCCAGTGCCTCGCTCTCGCGCATGCGCGCTCCTGCGCTGACGCTGGCGCACGGCTGAGGCTGCAAAAGGGGGTAGATACCGATGCAAGAGCGCGAGCAGCCCTCTTTTGAGGAGCAGTACGCGCAGCTTCCGGAAGTTGTCCACAGCTATCTGGAGCATGTGCGTGTGCAAAAGCGCCTGGCCGAGCGCACGCATACGCTGTATGCGCTGGACCTGATCAAGCTGCAGAGCTTTGCGCAGGCGGCAGCTCAGGAGCTTTTGGCGCTGCAACCCTCGCATATCCGTCGCTTTGCTGCGCAAATGCATGGCGCCGGCCGCAGTGCTCGCGGTATCGCACTGATTCTTTCGGGCTGGCGCAGCTTTTTCCGCTGGGCGGCCCAGCGGGAGCTGGTACCTTTCAACCCCGTGGAGGGCGTGCGCGGCCCCAAAGCCGCCAAGCCTCTTCCCAAGGCACTGGCTGTGGACGATGCCGTGCAACTGGCCAGTTTTCACAACCCCGAGGCCGACCCGTGGATGGAGGCGCGCGACGTCGCCATGACCGAGCTGCTCTATAGCTGCGGCTTGCGTGTGGCCGAGCTGGTGGGGCTGGATCTGCGGCCCGGCCAGCAGAGCCGGCATGAAGGCAGAGGCTGGATCGACCTGGAGGCGGGCGACGCCCATGTTCAGGGCAAGGGCAGCAAGCGCCGCATCGTGCCAGTGGGGCGCATGGCGACCCTGGCCTTGCAGCGCTGGCTGGCGCTGCGCAGCTGCGCGCTGGTCGGGGCCGCACAGCTCAAGGCACAGGATGAAGCGGCCTTGTTCGTCGGCCGCCGGGGCGAGCGGCTCAGCGCCCAGTCGGTCTGGTCACGTCTCAAGCAGCGAGGCCAGCAGGCGGGGCTTGCGACTGGCGTGCACCCGCATGTGCTGCGTCACTCCTTTGCCAGTCATATGCTGCAGTCCAGTGGCGATCTGCGTGCCGTGCAGGAGCTGCTCGGGCATTCCAGCATTGCCACCACGCAGATATATACGCGGCTGGATTTCCAGCATCTGGCCCAGGCTTATGAAAAAGCCCACCCGCGTGCGCAGCGCAGCAGCGTCGGAGAGACGCCCGCTCCATTGCGCATGCCGGACGACGAAGAGCAAAACTGAAGAGTCCTGATTTGATAGCTTGAAGTGATTGTTGAGTATGTGATGGAGGTGATTTTTTGCTGAAATTTCTGCCATCCCTGCTGCCCATGCGCGCTTGAAAGCACCGCTACACTCCCCAGCTGTTATCACCGGAGCGCGCATAGGGATGCGCCGCCCGTGTTTTTTGGACAGCCGCATGTGGCGGCTGGCCGCAGCAAGAGGTTTCAACGCATGGCTCTCATTCCTGTCACCATCCTCACGGGCTTTCTGGGCTCGGGCAAGACCACGCTGCTCAAGCGCGTGCTGCACGAATCCCACGGCATGAAGATTGCCGTGATCGAGAACGAGTTCGGCGAGGAGAACATCGACACCGACATTCTCAAGACCGAATCCAAAGAACAGATTCTGCAGATGAGCAACGGCTGCATCTGCTGCACCATCCGCGAAGACCTGCGCGAGGCTTTGCAGTTGCTGGCCGCCAAGCGCCGCAAGGGGCAGGTGGACTTCGACCGCATCGTGATCGAGACCACCGGCCTGGCCGATCCCGGTCCCGTGGCCCAGACCTTCTTCATGGATGACGAGATCGCCGAGACCTATCTGATCGACTCCATCATCACTCTGGTGGATGCCAAGCATGCCAACCAGCAACTCGACGATCGCCAGGAAGCGCGCCGTCAGGTGGGCTTTGCCGACCAGATGTTCCTGTCCAAGACCGATCTGGTGACGGATGCGGAAAAGGAGGCGCTGATCCATCGCCTCAAGCACATGAACCCGCGCGCGCCCATCCGTGCCGTTCATTTTGGCGATGTGCCCCTGAGCGAAGTGTTCGACCTGCGTGGCTTCAACCTGAACGCCAAGCTGGACATCGACCCTGATTTCCTCAAGGAAGATGATCACGACCACGATCATCACGACCACAGCGCTTGCGACCATGACCATGGCCAATGCGAACACGATCATGAACACCAGCACGACGAGCATTGCGGCCACGACCACCATGACCACGAGCATGGCGAGCACTGCAATCACCCACATCACCATCATCACGACGATGACGTGAAGAGCTTTGTCTACCGCGCCGATCGCGCGTTCGACCCGGCCAAGCTGGAAGACTTCCTGGGCGCCATCGTCAATATCTACGGCCCCAAGATGCTGCGCTACAAGGGCGTGCTCGACATGAAGGGCACCAGCCGCAAGGTCATCTTCCAGGGCGTGCACCAGCTCATGGGCAGCGATCTGGGCCCCGAGTGGGAAGCCGATGAAAAGCGAGTCAGCAAAATGGTCTTCATCGGCATCGACCTGCCGCAGGACATTCTTCGCCAGGGACTGGATCAATGTCTGGTGTAAACCCTGGGTTTAGGGGCTGTTTCGGCGAAAGCTAACGGTTTGCTGACAATGACTGACGGCCTGCCAAGCAGGCCGTTTTGTTTGTCTGTTATTTCTCGCAAACTGACCGAAACAGGCGCAGGCTTTGTTGCAAATTGTGGGGTATGTGCAACGGAGCCGGGATGGGGGGACTGGCGTGGCTACAATGCCGGCCCTAAAGAGGGTGTTGGAGCAATCCGGCCCTGCAAGGGCTCTGTACTGTAAGGAGACAGGACGTGACCGCTGTGAAAAGTAATCTGCCCAAGGCTGCAGCCAAAGCTGCGGCAGCGGCTGTGCACCCCCGCAGCGTCGAGACCTCTTTGGTGGACGCCGCGTTGGACAACCCGGTGCTGGTACCTGCAGCAGCGGGAGAATCTTCCAAATCGTCCAGATCCAAGCGTTCTGCATCGCCTCCAGCGCGGCAGCCTGAAACAGATGTTCCGCCCCTGGCAGCTTCGGCAGTCAAGGCTGCGGCAACCATGAGAGATACGAAAGCAATGACCAACACAAAGCAAGCTGTGCCCAAGAAAGATCCCAAGCTGGCCAACGCCTGGAAGACCAAGTCGGTAGAGGAGCTGACCGATGCTGAAGTGCTGGCCATGTCTGATGACGATTACATGAACGACGCCCAGCTGGCCTACTTCCGTCGCAAGCTGGTCGCGCTCAAGAACGATATGCATGTGAATGCGGGCGAGACTGCGGAAAACCTGCGTGAAGACACCGTCGTGGTGCCCGATCCTGCCGATCGTGCCACCATCGAGGAAGAGCACGCTCTCGAGCTGCGCACCCGTGACCGCGAGCGCAAGCTGCTCAAGAAGATCGACCAGTCCATTGCCCGCATCGATGCCGGCGACTACGGCTACTGCGACGAAACCGGCGAGCCAATCGGAGTGGGACGGCTGCTGGCCCGCCCCACGGCTACACTGTCGCTGGAAGCCCAGCAGCGCCGTGAACTCAAGCAGAAGATGTACGGCGATTGATCTGCGTCAGGCGTTGGCGGGGCTGCAGGCAGCAAAGTAGAGGACCATGGTGAAAGAAGAAAACAAGTCGGGAGGGTTGCTGTCCAAGGTGGTGCGTTTCGTGCGCCACCCGACCGTGAATTGGTCCGATTTGGAAAATCTCAACCAGGAAAGCGAAGAAAGCCAGTACAGCAAGCAGGCGTTAAAGGAGATGCTGGAGCGCAAGCGCCAGAACGACTTTGTGCGAAAGCGCGAGTTTGACCAGCTGCGCAAGCTGCGTCAGGCTCAGCTGTCCAAGACGGCGGTGACTGCCAGGGCTCCGCTCGAGACGCCGACCCCACTGGCACCTTCCTCTTTTTTGCAGACTGCCCAAAGCTCCGTGCCGGGCGAGCGCGCAGAAACCATCAAGAAGATCGACGAGATCGAAGCGCAGATGGCCCAGCAATGGTGGCGCGGCAAGCTGGCCGCTGATGCCGCCACCATGCCGCTGCAACTGCCCGAGGTCGGAGGCAGCATGCCTTCGGTATTTAAAAGCCAGCCGCTTTCGATCAGCACGTTGCCGCTGCTTCAGGATGTGTTGCCAGGCGATCTGGAGCTGCCGCAATCGGGGCGGCAGGGCAATCCTGTTGCTTTGCCGGGCCTGCGTGGCGAGACGGACTTTTCGCCGGCGTTTGCAACGACCGAGGTCTCCGCTCCAACCGATATCAACATGGTTCCGCCGTCCTTTGCGCGCTTCGAGCATGATGTCGCGCTGGAGGATGCTGCGATTGTCTTTGCCAGCGGTGACAGCGTAGCAGCCGAGACCAGTCTCAAGGCCTTGATTGCCGAGCGTGCTCAGGATACGCCGGCACAGCTGCAGGTCTGGCTGGCACTGCTGGACATGTACCGCGCAGCAGGCATGCAGGCTGAGTTTGAAGACGCTGCCATGGACTTTGTGGCGCGCTTCGGTCGTTCGGCCCCGCAATGGTTTGTGATGCCGCAGCAGGCGGGCAGGCTTAGCGAAACCGCGCCGGATGTCGCAGCAGTGCAGACCGGCTTTCGCTGGCAGGCTCCTGTGCATTTGGATGAGCCTGGCTTCAAGGCGCTGCTGGCCAGCAAGGCGCGCAGCGTCGGCAGCTCGGTCATGGACTGGAGCGTTCTGGAGAGCCTCGACCCCGGCGTGAAGAAGCCGCTGCTGGATGCGGCACAGCGATGGGCCGACGAAAAGGGATCACTGGTTTTTGCCGGCCATGAAAGATTGCAGGCCGTGCTCAGCAAGCACACCCCTTCCGGTGATCGAGCCGTCGATCAGGACTGGTGGTATTTGCGTCTGGCCATGCAGCGCCTGATGCATCTGCAGGACGAATTTGAGCTGACGGCGCTGGACTATTGCGTGACCTACGAGCTGTCGCCACCCTCGTGGGACGATCCGGTCTGTGCGTATTCGAACGAAGGGCAGGCGCAGAACCTGCGTGCCCAGGATAGCCGGCTCTTGGGGCCGGAGACGATTCAGCCCGGCATGCTCTGGAAGGAGCATCAGCCGCGTTTTGCGCTGCAAGGCGTGATCGACGGCGATGCATTGCCCTGGCTGGCCGAGGTTCAGGAAAAGGCCAAGCTTGGCGAAGCCATTGCCATTGACTGCGCGCGCCTGGTGCGCATGGACTTTGCTGCCGCAGGCTCGGTGCTGAACTGGGCTGCGCAGATGCAGGAGCTGGGTCATGTGTTGCAGTTCGGTCAGTTGCACCAGTTGCTGGCGGTGTTCTTCAATGTTGTTGGCATTCAGGAACATGCACAGGTGATCCCAAGGAGGGACTAGCTCCCTGGGTGGCTATGCCGCCTCCCCCCCCAAGAGACGGCGTCTCTGGCTGGAGCCGGGCCGTTTGAGGCCTTATTCACAGCAAGCGCTGCAAATTTAATTTTTCTGGGCCTCTTGAGGTCGATCTTGTCTGTCCCCATCTGCTCCAGATGGAACAGTTTCACGGCACCACCATTTTGAGCGTGCGCCGCCAGACTCCCGAGGGCGTGCAAGTCGCCATCGGCGGTGATGGTCAGGTCACATTGGGCAATATCGTCATCAAGGGCACGGCGCGCAAGGTACGCAAGCTCTATCACGGCAAGGTGCTGGCGGGCTTTGCGGGAGCCACCGCAGATGCCTTCACGCTGTTCGAGCGCTTCGAGGCCAAGCTGGAAAAACACCAGGGCAACCTGACCCGCGCCGCGATCGAGCTGACCAAGGAGTGGCGTACCGACCGCGTGCTGCGCAAGCTCGAAGCCATGCTGGCCGTGGCCGATGCGACGACCTCGCTCATCATCACCGGCAATGGCGACGTTCTGGAGCCCGAGCAGGGCATTGTGGCCATCGGCTCCGGCGGTGCCTATGCGCATTCCGCCGCCAAGGCCTTGCTCAACAACACCGAGCTGTCGGCCGAAGATGTGGTGCGCAAATCCCTGGCGATTGCCGGCGAGCTGTGCATCTACACCAATATGAATCACACGATCGAGACGTTGTAAGCACCTCGACTATCCGAATTGATAGCTGCCGGCGCTTTATGGATGGGCGCCGGAGGCATATTTGACTGAGAATTCACATGTCTTCTGCCATGACTCCCCAGGAGATCGTCTCCGAGCTGGACAAGCACATCGTCGGCCAGCATGGTGCCAAGCGCGCGGTGTCGATTGCCTTGCGCAATCGCTGGCGCCGTCAGCAAGTGCCCGAGGGCCTGCGTCAGGAAATCACGCCCAAGAACATTCTGATGATCGGCCCCACGGGCGTGGGCAAGACGGAGATTGCACGCCGCCTGGCAAAACTCGCCGATGCTCCCTTCATCAAGGTCGAGGCGACCAAGTTCACCGAAGTGGGCTATGTGGGCAAGGATGTGGACGCCATCATCCGCGATCTGGCCGAAGTTGCCGTCAAGCAGACGCGCGAGTCGGACATGAAGAAGATGCGTGCGCGCGCCGAAGATGCTGCCGAGGAGCGCATTCTCGATGTGCTGATCCCGCAGGCCCGTACCGGCGAAGTACCCGCGGACAACACGGCGCGTCAGGTTTTCCGCAAGAAGTTGCGCGAAGGTCAGCTTGACGACAAGGAAATCGAGATCGACATCGCCGAGCAGATGCCTCAGGTGCAGATCATGGGCCCCCAGGGCATGGAAGAGATGGCCGAGCAGTTGCGCGGCATGTTCAGCCATATGGGCCAGGAAAAGCGCAAGACGCGCAAGCTCAAGATCGCCGAGGCCCTGAAGCTGCTGACCGATGAGGAAGCAGCAAAGATGGTCAATGAGGAAGACGTCAAGACCCGCGCCATTGCCAATGCCGAGCAAAACGGCATTGTCTTCATCGACGAAATCGACAAGGTGGCGACGCGCCAGGAAACCAGTGGCTCCGATGTATCGCGTCAGGGTGTGCAGCGCGACCTGCTGCCCTTGGTCGAAGGTACCAGCGTCTCGACCAAGTACGGTGTGGTCAAGACAGACCACATTCTGTTCATTGCTTCGGGTGCTTTCCACCTGTCCAAGCCCAGCGATCTGATTCCCGAGCTGCAGGGGCGCTTTCCCATTCGCGTGGAACTGGAATCTCTGTCGGTACAGGACTTCGAGGCGATTCTGATGCAGACTCACGCCTCCCTGGTCAAGCAATATCAGGCGCTGCTGGCGACCGAAGGCGTGACTCTGGAGTTCAAGCCCGAGGGCATCACGCGTCTGGCAACGATTGCTTTTGACGTCAACGAGAGTACCGAAAACATCGGTGCACGGCGTCTGTCCACAGTGATGGAGCGTCTGCTTGACGAAGTCAGCTTCGATGCGGCCAAGCTTTCGGGGCAGACCGTGGTGATCGATGCAGCCTATGTGGATCAGCGCCTGCAGGTGCTGAGCAAGGATGAGGATCTGTCGCGCTTCATTCTTTGAAGAACCGAGCGCTTGAAGCGAGCTGCCCGCCTGTGCGGGCAGTTTGCTTTTGTAGGAGAAGGTCGAGACTTAAATCAGTTCTTTCCATTGAATTGAATGGTTGCAATTGACGTCTCCTAATGAGAGTCCACTTGCATTGACTTTGCTAAGTGCTTGTAAAGGAAAGGTATTTTCAGAATAAGGCTTTTCTTTTTCTCTCTAAGTGCTTGATTTCATTGCAAATAATTGTTCCTTCGGGTTTGGATTCACCTTAAATTGCTGATACAGTGCAAAAAAGTGCAATTAAGTGGTGAAAGCTGCCCTCGTGCCCATTTTTGGGGAACGAGCGGCTCCAGATGACCGGAGTAACTTGCCGTGTTTCAAGGGGCGTCTTCGCTGAATCTCGATGGAAAGGGTCGGCTCTCAGTGCCGACCCGGCATCGTGACGCCCTTTTGTCCTTGGCGGAGGGGCAGGTCACTTTCACCAAGCATCCCGATGGCTGTCTGTTGCTGTTTCCGCGCCCCGAGTGGCTGCAGTTTCGCGAACGCGTCGCGCAACTGCCGATCACGGCTCAGTGGTGGAAACGGATTTTTCTGGGCAATGCCATGGATGCGGAGATGGATGCAACCGGTCGGCTGCTGATTTCGCCCGAGTTGCGTGAGGCCACAGGTCTGACCAAAGAGGTCTTGATGCTGGGCATGGGGGCGCATTTCGAGGTCTGGGACAAGGCCACTTATGAAATGCGCGAAGCGGAAGCGCGCCAGCAACCGATGCCGGCGGCTTTCCAGGATTTTGTTTTGTAGGAAGTGCTTGTGAATCAGCCGTTGCAACATATCACCGTCTTGCTGGACGAGGCCGTGGACGCCCTGCTGGGTGGTGCCGCCAAGCCGCCTGCCGGCCAGTGGGTCGATGCGACGTTCGGTCGAGGTGGTCATTCCCGGCTTATTTTGCAAAGGCTGGGGCCGGACGGGCGCTTGATCGCGTTCGACAAAGACCCGGACGCAATTGCTGAGGCGGCGCGCATCACCGATGCGCGTTTTTCGATTCGGCATGAAGGATTTCGCCATCTTGGCGAACTGCCCGAAGGCAGTGTGCAGGGTGTGTTGATGGACCTGGGGGTGAGCTCGCCCCAGATCGACAACCCGGACCGGGGCTTCAGCTTCCGCTTTGACGGCCCCCTCGACATGCGCATGGACACCACGCGTGGTCAGAGCGTGGCCGAGTGGCTCGAAGATGCGGAAGTGCAGCAGATTGCGGAGGTGATACGTGACTACGGCGAAGAACGGTTTGCTGGCCCCATTGCAAAGGCGATTGTTGCTCGGCGCGAAAGCCAGGGCCCATTACGCACCACTGCCGAGCTGGCCCAACTCGTGGCTGGCGCGGTCAAGACCCGCGAGGCTGGGCAAAACCCGGCAACACGGACCTTCCAGGCTCTTCGGATTTTCATCAATGCCGAACTTCAGGAGCTTGAGCAAGCGCTAGAAGCCAGTCTGCGCGTGCTGGCTCCCGGCGGCCGTCTGGCCGTGATCAGCTTCCATTCGCTGGAAGATCGCATCGTCAAGCAGTTCATTGTCAAGCATTCCAAGGAGGTCTACGACCGCCGTGCACCGTTTGCGCCTCCCACGCCCATGCGTCTGAAGGCGCTGGAGCGCATCAAGCCCAGTGCTGCCGAGGTGGATGCCAATCCCCGTTCGCGTTCCGCCGTGATGCGCGTCGCCGAGCGCACCGAGGTGCCTGCATGATGCATCGCCATGCCGCTCCGAGCATGGCTGCGGGAGGGCTGCCATGCTGCGCATAAACCTGCTGCTGCTGCTGGCGGTCATGACCAGCGCCATCTTTCTGGTGCATACCCAGTATGAGTCGCGTCGCCTGTTCACCGAGCTGGACCGCGCCGAGGCAGAGGCACGTCGGCTGGCGACGGATCAACTGCGCCTGCAGGTGGAAAAGCGTGCCCAGGCCGCGCCTCAGCGCATCGAGACCTTGGCGCGCGAAAAGCTGCAGATGAAGCAGGCTTCTCAGGCCATTACGCAGTACGTGCATGAAACGGCTGCAGGAACTGCGCAATGACACGCAGCGTGCTCTATACCACCAGCCCTTTGCTGGCTTCGAAAACGCCGCTGTGGCGCAGCAAGTTCATCGTGGCTGCGCTGGCGCTGGGTTTTGTGGGCCTGGGTGCGCGTGCAGCCTATGTACAGGTCTTCGGCAATGACTTCTTCAAGCGTCAGGGTCTGGTGCGCTTTGCGCGTACTCTGGAGCTGCCGGCCAATCGTGGCCGTTTGCTGGATCGCAATGGCCTGATTCTTGCGTCCAGCGTGCCGGCGGCCAGTATCTGGGCCATTCCCGAGGACGTGGATCTGAAGGACCCTGAGGTCCAGCAAAAGCTCAAGGAAGTGGCGCGCCTCATGGACATGCCGCTGCGCTCCCTGATGGAGAAGCTGGATGTCGAGGACAAGACCTTTGTCTGGGTAAAGCGTCAGCTGGACTGGGATGTGGGCCAGAAGATCGTGGCGCTCAATATCAAGGGCATCTACAACCGCAAGGAATACAAGCGCCAGTATCCCGAAGGGGAGTCTGCGGCGCATATCGTGGGCTTCACCAATGTGGAAGACCATGGTCAGGAAGGCATGGAGCTGGCGTTCGACAAGGAACTAGCCGGCAAGGCTGGCTCGCGTCGTGTGATCAAGGATCGTCTGGGCCGCGTGGTGGAGGGCGTGGGCGATGAAGTGCCGCCGCAGGATGGGCAAGATATTCAGTTGTCCATCGACAGCAAGGTCCAGTACTACGCCTACCAGAAACTCAAGCAGCAGGTCGAGACCTTCAAGGCCAAGGCAGGCAGCGTGGTGGTCATGGATGCGCACACCGGCGAGCTGCTGGCCCTGGCGAACTATCCGAGCTACGACCCGGGGCATCGCAAGAATCTGACGGGCGAGCAGCTGCGCAACCGCGCGCTGACCGATACCTTCGAGCCGGGTTCGACCATGAAACCCATCACGGTGGCCGCAGCCCTGGAGCTCAAGCGTGTCAAGCCGAGCACGATCATCGATACCGCGCCCGGCCGCTACACGGTGACGGGCTCCACCATCACCGATACGCACAACTACGGCGCGCTGACGGTGGAGGGCGTGATCCAGAAGTCCAGCAACGTGGGCGCGACCAAGGTGGCGCAAAAGCTCTCACCCCAGGAAATGTGGGAGTACTTCAGTGCGCTGGGCTTCGGCCAGAAGCCGCAGATTCAATTCCCGGGCGCGGTCTCGGGTCGTCTGCGTGCCTGGAAGACCTGGAAGCCTATCGAGCAGGCCACCATGTCCTATGGCTATGGCCTGTCGGCCTCGCTGTTCCAGATGGCACGTTCCTACACCGTGTTCTCCAACGACGGCAATGTCATTCCCTCGACGATTCTGAAAACGAACGAGCCTCCTGTGGGCGTGCGTGTGATCTCCAAGGAAAACGCCGAGGCGGTGCTGCACATGCTGCGTCTTGCTGCAGGCCCAGGCGGTACCGGCCAGAAGGCCCAGGCCGAGGGCTACACCATCGGCGGCAAGTCGGGCACTGCCCGCAAGCAGGTGGGCAAGAGCTATGCCGCTGGCAAGTACCGGGCCTGGTTCACGGGCATTGCTCCCATCGACAAGCCGCGCATCATCGTGGCCGTGATGGTGGACGAGCCGACAGCAGGTTCCTACTACGGCGGCACGGTGGCCGGCCCGGTGTTTGCGGACGTGGTCCAGCAGACATTGCGTTTCATGGGCGTTCAGCCCGACAAGGAAGTCAAGCCTCAGATCGTGGCTGCACCCGCTGAGGAGCCTGTGCTATGAGCACCCCCATTCAAATCCTGAACAATGCAGCCGAGGCCGTTGCCTGGCTGCGCAGCCGCGTGCAGGGTGACCTGCAGACCGATAGCCGCAAGGTCAAGGCCGGCGATGCCTTTGTCGCCTGGCCCGGTGCTGCCACTGATGGCCGAGCCTATGTGGGCAAGGCTCTGGAGCAGGGCGCCGCCGCCGTGCTGGTGGAGGCCGACGGTCTGCAGGCCTTCGATCTGAGCGGCGACAGCATTGCAGCTCTCAAGGGCCTGAAGGCCGCGACGGGACTGATTGCCGACCAATGGTTTGCACATCCCAGTGGCGAGCTCGACGTGCTGGCCGTGACCGGCACCAACGGCAAGACCACCACAGCCTGGTGGCTGGCGCATGCGCTCTCGAAAGTGACGCTGAACACACGCACCGGCTGTGCGCTGGTGGGCACCCTGGGTGTGGGCGTGCCGCCTGCACTGGAGTCGACAGGCATGACCACGCCGGACCCGGTGTTGCTGCAGCGCGCGTTCCGCAGTTACGCCGACCAGGGTCTTGCCGCCTGTGCCATCGAGGCATCGTCCATCGGCATCGTCGAGCACCGTCTGGACGGCAGCAAGATTCGCGTGGCGTTGTTCACCAATTTCACGCAGGACCACCTGGACTACCACGGCAGCATGGATGCCTACTGGCAGGCCAAGGCCCAGCTGTTCGACTGGCCCGGCCTGCCGGCCGCCGTGGTCAATATCGACGATGCGCATGGCGCCAGGCTCTGGGCCAGGCTGCAAGGCCGCGCCATGGATGTGTGGAGCGTCTCCATCCAGGGACCGGCTCGCCTGCAGGCCAAGGACATCGGTCTGGGCGACGAGGGTCTGAGCTTTACCGTGCTGGAAGCCGGTCACAGCCTGCGCATGAATACGCGTCTGGTCGGTCAGTACAACGTCTCCAATCTGCTCGGGGTGCTGGCCACCCTGCGCTGCCTGGGCCTGACGCTGGAGCAGGCCGTACAGGCCTGCGCCGATCTGGAGCCCGTGCCCGGTCGCATGCAGCAGATCGTCAAGCCCGGTCAGCCTCTGGTGGCCGTGGACTATGCCCATACGCCCGATGCGCTGGAAAAAGCCTTGCGCGCGCTGCAGCCCGCCGCGCGGCAGCGCCAGGGCAAGCTGTGGTGCGTGTTCGGCTGCGGCGGCGACCGGGACAACAGCAAGCGTCCGCTGATGGGGCAGGCAGCCCAGGCGCATGCCGACTGCGTTTTCGTCACCAGCGACAACCCGCGCAGTGAAGTGCCCGAAAGCATCATCGACCAGATCCTGGCCGGCATGCAGGCGGGCCAGGCATTGCATGTTCAGGCCGACCGCGCGGCGGCCATTGCCCAAGCCATTGCCCGTGCCGATGCGCGCGACGTGGTGCTGATTGCCGGCAAGGGACATGAGGACTATCAGGAGACGAAGGGCGTGCGCCATCCGTTCTCCGACATGGCTGAGGCGCAGAAGGCGCTCGCAGCCCGCGAAGGAAAGATTCGGTCATGATGACCCTGGCAAAAGCGCTGGAGCTGATCCAGACGCATATCCCCCAAGCCCGTCTGGTCGGCAACGGCCAGCTGGAGCTGACACGCGTGCACACCGATACGCGCACGTTGCAGAACGGGGACTTGTTCGTGGCCCTGAAGGGCGAGCGTTTTGACGCCCATGATTTTCTGCCTCAGGCGCAGGCCGCCGGTGCTGTGGCGGCCATTGCCAGCCATGGGCTGGAGGCTGCAGGCATGGCCGGCATCGAAGTGCCGGATACGCTGCTGGCACTGGGCGCGTTGGCACGAGCATGGCGCGTGCAGTTCGATCTGCCCTTGATTGCCGTGACCGGCAGCAATGGCAAGACCACGGTCACGCAAATGATCGCGTCCATTCTGCGTGCGCATGTGGGCGGGCAGGGCGAGGCAGCACTGGCCACGCGCGGCAATTTCAACAACTCCATAGGCATGCCGCTGAATCTGCTGCACATGACGGACGCGCATCGCATTGCGGTGCTGGAGATGGGCATGAACCACCCCGGCGAGATTGCCGAGCTGGCTGCCATCGGCCAGCCCACGGTGGCCCTGGTCAACAACGCACAACGTGAACACCAGGAGTTCATGGGCACGGTGGAGGCGGTGGCGCGTGAAAACGGATCGGTGCTGCGCTTTCTGCCCAAGGATGGAGTGGCCATCTTCCCCGCCGGAGATGAGTACACGCCGCTGTGGACCGAACTGAGCGCTGGCCGCCCCAGCCTGATGTTTGGCGAGGCTGCTGATGGGGCTCAGGTTTTTGCCAGCGATGTGGTCTGGGCCAATGGAGCCTGGAGCTTTGCACTGAACACCCCGCAAGGCGTGGCAGCCGTGCAGCTGCATATTGCCGGCCGCCACAACGTGCGCAACGCACTGGCCGCGGCTGCCTGCGCCCAGGCTGCCGGTGTGCCTTTGCCTGCCATTGCACAGGGACTCTCCGGCTTCGAGCCTGTGACGGGCCGCTCGCGCGCGCTGGCCGTGCAGATCAAGGGTCAGGGCGTCACGGTGGTCGATGACACCTATAACGCCAACCCCGACTCGGTCGCCGCCGCCATTGCGGTGCTGGCCGAGCTGCCCGCACCGCAATTGCTGGTGCTGGGCGACATGGGGGAGGTGGGCGATGACGGCCCGCAGTTCCATGCCGAGGCCGGCGCGCTGGCGCAGCAGGCAGGTATTGCCCATTTCTTTGCTCTGGGTGACCAGAGCGCGTTTGCGGCCTCTGCCTTTGGCAGCGGAGCTAGGCATTTTGATAGCATGTCCGCCCTTGAGCAGGCGGTGTGCGCAGTTTTACCCAAGGTAGGTAGCGTGTTGGTCAAGGGTTCGCGGTTCATGAAGATGGAGCAAGTGGTGCAGAGCATTGAGGCCTGCGCAGACAAGAAGCAGGGCAACTGCGAGGAGGCCGCATGCTGCTGATGCTGGCTCAATGGCTGCAGGGTATCTCGCCGGAGTTCGGCTTTCTGCGCGTCTTCCAGTACCTGACGCTGCGCGCCGTGCTGGCCGCCGTCACCGCCTTGCTGATCGGCCTGTGGATAGGTCCCAAGGCCATCCGCATGCTGACCGCGCTCAAGATCGGCCAGCCCGTGCGCGGCTATGCCATGGAGACCCATCTGGTCAAGAGCGGCACGCCGACCATGGGCGGGGTGCTGATTCTGTTCTCGATTGCCGTATCCACCTTGCTGTGGTTTGACCTGTCCAACCGCTTTGTCTGGATCGTGCTGCTGGTCACGCTGGGCTTTGGCGCGATTGGCTGGGTGGACGACTGGCGCAAGGTCGTCAACAAGGACCCCGAGGGCATGCGCTCGGGCGAGAAGTATTTCTGGCAGTCCGTCATCGGTCTGCTGGCCGCCCTGTATCTGGTGTTCTGCATCTCCGAGAACAGCAATGCCGAGGTCTTCGCGCTGTTCGTCTCCTGGGTACAGTCGGGCTTTTCCATGGACCTTCCGCCCAAGGCCGGCCTGATGGTGCCCTTCTTCAAGGAAGTCAGCTATCCGCTGGGCGTGCTGGGCTTCATCGTCATGACCTATCTGGTCATCGTGGGCGCCAGCAATGCCGTGAACCTGACCGACGGCCTCGATGGCCTGGCCATCATGCCCGTCATCATGGTCGGCACGGCCCTGGGCATCTTCGCCTATGTGACCGGCAACGCCACCTATGCGCGCTACCTGCTGTTCCCCAGCATCCCCGGTACGGGCGAGCTGATGGTGTTCTGCGGCGCCATGGCGGGTGCTGGTCTGGCCTTTCTCTGGTTCAACGCACATCCCGCCCAGGTCTTCATGGGCGACGTGGGCGCGCTGGCGCTGGGCGCTGCTCTGGGAACGATTGCCGTGATCGTGCGCCAGGAAATCGTGCTGGCCGTGATGGGCGGCATCTTTGTGGCGGAAGCCATCTCGGTGATGCTGCAGGTGACTTACTTCAAGTACACCAAGAAGCGCTATGGCGAGGGCCGCCGTCTGCTGAAGATGGCACCGCTGCACCATCACTTCGAGAAGAGTGGCTGGAAGGAGACCCAGGTCGTGATCCGCTTCTGGATCATCACCATGCTGCTGTGCCTGCTGGGCCTGTCCACCCTGAAGCTGAGGTAGTCGCCATGCAAGACGAAGACCTCAAGCTCGATGATCAGGTTCTGCAGCCGGATGCGGTTGTGGATGCTATGCAAACGCAAGCACCTATCGCTGATATGCAAAGCATTTCAGATGGAAATATGTCTGAAATGATTCAGGAGCAAGCGCCAGAAGCTCCTGAAATGCAAGCGCCTGCCATCATCGCCAAGACGCTGGACGCCGAGCCGGTGCCCGATATCTCCACCTTGACGGCAGCCAGGGATGCGGCCGCCTTCGTGGCACAGATTTTTGCCGACCCCAGCATCTCCGATGCGGCCGATGCCGAAGTGACCGAGGTCGAGTCGCAGCCCGAAGCCGAGCTGGAAGCAGTGGTGGAGCTGCCACCTGTCCCCGTGCACTGGCCGCAAGGCGCGGCCCAGCACCTGCAGGGCCAGCGCGTGTTGATTCTGGGTCTGGGCATCTCGGGTATCGCCATGGCACGCTGGTGCGTGCGTGCCGGTGCCGAGGTCACGGTGGCCGACACGCGCGAAGCCCCCCCCCTATCTGCCTGCGCTGCAGGCCGAACTGCCCGGCGTGCGCTTTGTTGCCGGCGCATTCACGGCTGCTCTGGTCGATGGCCAGAGCCTGAGTTCCGTCTACCGTTCGCCGGGCCTGAGCCCGGCCAGCGTTGCCTCGGTCTTCGATGCCGCGCGCAGCATCGGCCTGCCCACGGGCGGCGAACTGGATCTGTTTGCCTTTGCGCTCAAGGGCCTGCGCGAGGCCCATGGCTATGCGCCCAAGGTGCTGGGCATCACCGGCACCAACGGCAAGACCACGGTCACCTCGCTGACCGGTCAGTTGCTGGAGCATGGCGGATTGAGCGTGGGCGTGGCCGGCAATATCGGTCCTTCGCTGCTCGACACCCTGTCCGCTCGCATCGATGCCGAGACTCTGCCTCAGGCCTGGGTGCTGGAGCTGTCCAGCTTTCAGCTCGACGACTGCCGCGGATTCGAGCCCACGGCGGCCACGGTGCTCAATATCACCCAGGACCATCTGGACTGGCATGGTGGCATGCAGGCCTATGCCGATGCCAAGGCCCATGTCTTTGGCGAGCAGGCTCTGATGGTCCTCAATCGCGAAGACCCCGTCGTCATGGCCATGCTGCCAGCGCCCGTGGCGGTGCCCGGCAAGCGCGGCAAGACTTTCCAGCGTGCCCATGTCAGCTTTGGCGGCGACATGCCGCGCCGCCCCGGAGACTTCGGTCTGGAGGTGGTCAACGGCATGACCTGGCTGGTGCGCGCCCATGAGGCCGACGAAACCAGCAAGGGCAAGAACGCCGACGATCTGCACATCGTGCGCCTGATGCCCGCCGATGCGCTGCGCATCCGCGGCCGCCACAACGCCATCAATGCACTGTCGGCCCTGTCGCTGGCGACCGGTGCGGGATGCACGCTGGCACCGCTGCTCTACGGCCTGCGTGAATACCGGGGCGAGCCGCACCGTGTGCAGCCCGTGGGCCGGGTGGGCGATGTCGAATACTTTGACGACAGCAAGGGCACGAATGTGGGCGCCACCGTGGCGGCCCTCATGGGCCTGGGGCCGGATCACCGCATCGTGGTGATTCTGGGCGGTCTGGGCAAGGGCCAGGACTTCACGCCGCTGGCCGCTCCCGTCTCGCGCTATGTGCGCGCGGCCGTGCTGATCGGCCAGGATGCGCCGTTGATTCGCGAGGCGCTTGGCGACACCGGCGTGACTCTGGTCGATGCTGCAACCATGCAGGATGCCGTGCAGCAGGCCGCGCGTCTGGCCCATGCCAATGATGCGGTGCTGCTCTCGCCGGCCTGCGCGAGCATGGACATGTTCAAGGACTATGCGGACCGCGCCCACCAGTTTGTGGAAGCGGTGCGTGAGCTGGCGCTTGAAGCCGGCCAGCAACTGGAGGACGGCGCATGACAGCCGCCTTCCTGACCAGCCTCTCCGGCCGCATGCGCTCGTGGTTCCGCAGCGCAGAGGAAAGGCCCATCGACGTGCTGCCTGTGCGCGTAGGCGGGCCGCTGTACGACCGTCCCACCCGTACTCCGGCAAGCGTACTGGGGCTGGATCAGGCATTGATCTGGGTCGTCATCGCCTTGCTGTCCTGGAGTCTGGTCATGGTGTATTCGGCATCGATTGCGATGCCGGACAACCCGCGCTTCGGCAAGATCGAGCCCTATCACTTTCTGCTGCGCCACACCATGTCGATAGGCATGGCCTTTGTGGCCGCGCTGCTGGCCTTCCAGGTGCCCATGAATGTCTGGGAGAAGGTGGCGCGCAAGCTGTTTCTGATCTCCATCGTATTGCTGGTGGCGGTGCTGATCCCGCATGTGGGCACGGTGGTCAACGGCGCGCGGCGCTGGCTGTCGCTGGGCATCATGAACTTCCAGCCTTCCGAGCTGGCCAAGTTCTCCATCCTGATCTACGCGGCCGATTACATGGTGCGCAAGATGGAGGTCAAGGAGCGCTTCTTCCGCGCCGTGCTGCCCATGGGCTTGGCTGTGGTCGTGGTGGGCGTGCTGCTGCTGGCCGAGCCAGACATGGGGGCCTTCATGGTGATCGTCGTGATCTCCATGGGCATTCTGTTCCTGGGCGGCGTGAATGCGCGCATGTTCTTCATCATCGCGCTGCTGGTGGTGCTGGCCTTCGGCATGATCATCGCCACCTCGGAGTGGCGCCGCGAACGTATTTTTGCCTACCTCGATCCCTGGGATGAGAAGCATGCGCTGGGCAAGGGCTACCAGCTCTCGCATGCGCTGATTGCCATCGGGCGGGGCGAGATCTTTGGCGTGGGCCTGGGCCGCAGCGTGGAAAAGCTGCACTGGCTGCCCGAAGCGCATACCGACTTCCTGCTGGCTGTGATCGGCGAAGAATTTGGTCTGGTCGGCCTGCTGCTGATTGCTGCCGTCTTCTTCTGGCTGACCCGCCGCATCATGCTGATCGGCCGTCAGGCCATCGCGCTGGACCGTGTCTTTGCCGGGCTGGTGGCCGAGGGCGTGGCGATCTGGATGGGCTTCCAGGCCTTTATCAACATGGGTGTGAATTTGGGCGCCCTGCCAACCAAAGGCCTGACTCTGCCGTTAATGAGTTTTGGCGGTTCGGCCATTTTGATGAATTTGATTGCGATAGCTGTGGTGCTCAGAGTCGATTACGAAAACAAGCTGCTGATGAAGGGGGGCCACGCATGAGCCTGCTCATCAAGCCAAACAAGCCACGCACGGCACTGGTGATGGCTGGTGGTACCGGAGGTCATATCTTCCCCGGTCTGGCCGTGGCACAGGAGTTGCGTGCGCGCGGCTGGAATGTGCACTGGCTGGGAGCGCCCGGCTCCATGGAGTCGCGCATCGTGCCGCCCCAGGGCTTTGCACTGGAGCTGATCGAATTTGGCGGCGTGCGCGGCAAGGGGCTCAAGACCCTGGTGCAACTGCCCTTCAGGCTGGCGAAGGCCTTCTCGCAGGCGCGTGCCGTGATGAAGCGCGTGCAGCCCGATGTGGTCATCGGCCTGGGCGGGTACCTCACCGTGCCCGGTGGCCTGATGGCTGCGGCTTCGGGCGTGCCCGTGGTGCTGCACGAACAGAACTCCGTGGCCGGCATGGCCAACAAGGTCGTGGCCAAGGTTGCCAAGCGAGTGTTCACGGCTTTCCCCAAGGTATTTGCCAAGGGCGAATGGGTGGGCAATCCGCTGCGTCAAGCGTTTCTGGAGCAGGCCGAGCCCGCCCAGCGCTTTGCCGGTCGCAGCGGCCCGCTCAAGCTGCTGGTGGTGGGCGGCAGTCTGGGAGCCAGGGCGCTCAATGAGATCGTGCCCCAGGCTCTGGCCCTGATGCCTGCCGATCAGCGCCCCGTGGTGTTGCACCAGAGCGGTACGGCCCAGATCGATGCGTTGCGTGCCAACTATCAGGCTGCAGGCGTACAGGCTGAGCTGACTCCCTTCATCGATGACACGGCCAAGGCTTTTGCGGATGCCGATCTCGTCGTCTGCCGTGCCGGTGCCAGCACCGTGACCGAGATCGCCGCTGTAGGGGCGGCAGCGGTCTATGTGCCCTTCCCTGCTGCGGTGGATGACCACCAGACCAGCAATGCCCGCTTCCTCGTGGATGCTGGTGGCGGTTGGTTACAGCCGCAAAGTACTTTGAGCGCCCAAGGGTTGGCGGAAATGCTACAAAATATGCAGCGTGCGACGCTGTTGGAGCGCGCTGAACTCGCGAAGAAAATGCAAAAGACTGATGCCACCGCGAAGGTGGTCGCCGCTTGTGAGGAGTTGGCAGCATGAAACACGCCATTCATCACATTCACTTTGTCGGTATTGGCGGCGCCGGCATGAGCGGTATTGCAGAGGTTCTGCACAACCTGGGTTACGCCATTTCAGGCTCCGACCTGGCCGACAGTGCCACGCTGCGCCGCCTGGCCGGCCTGGGCATCAAGACCTTTGTCGGTCATGCGGCCGAGAACGTTGACGGCAGCGATGCCGTGGTGACATCCACGGCCGTGCAGGGCGACAACCCCGAGGTCCTGGCTGCGCGCGAGAAAAAGATTCCTGTGGTTCCTCGTGCGCTGATGCTCGCCGAGCTGATGCGTTTCAAGCAGGGCATCGCCATTGCCGGCGCGCATGGCAAGACCACCACCACCAGCCTGGTGACCAGTGTGCTGGCTGAAGCCGGTTTGGACCCCACCTTCGTGATCGGCGGCAAGCTCAACAGCGCCGGTGCGAATGCCAAGCTGGGCCAGGGCGACTACATCGTGGTCGAGGCCGACGAGTCCGATGCCTCCTTCCTGAATCTGCTGCCTGTGATGGCCGTCGTCACCAATATCGACGCCGATCACATGGAAACCTACGGCCATGACTTCGGCCGCCTCAAGCAGGCCTTTGTCGATTTCCTGCATCGCATGCCGTTTTACGGGCGCGCCATTCTTTGCGTCGACAGCCCTGCCGTGCGCGAGATCCTGCCCAAGCTGGCGCGTCCGGTCACGACCTACGGCTTTGCCGAAGATGCCCAGGTGCGCGCCGTGAACGTGCGTGCCGAAGCCGGTCGCATGCGCTTTACCGTGCGCCGCCAGAACGGCCAGAGCTACCCCGATCTGGAGGTTGTGCTGAGCCTGCCCGGCGAGCACAACGTGCTCAACGCCCTGTCTGCCGTGGCGGTAGCCATGGAGCTCGAAATTTCCGACGAGGCGCTGCTGCGCGCCTTGGAAGGCTTCAAGGGCGTGGGACGGCGTTTCCAGCGCTATGGCGAACTGCCGGCTGCCAATGGCGGCACGTTCACCGTCATCGACGACTACGGTCATCACCCCGTGGAAATGGCAGCCACGCTGGCTGCGGCACGCGGTGCCTTCCCGGGGCAGCGCCTGGTGCTGGCCTTCCAGCCACACCGCTACAGCCGCACACGCGACTGTTTCGAGGACTTTGTGAAGGTCATCGGCAGCGCCGACTCGGTGCTGCTGGCCGAGGTCTATGCCGCGGGCGAGGCACCCATCGTGGCTGCCGACGGTCGATCCCTGGCTCGCGCCTTGCGTGTGGCCGGCAAGGTCGAGCCTGTATTTGTGGAAAACATTGCCGATATGCCGGCAGCCATCGCTGCCAATGCGCAAGCGGGCGATGTATTGCTGTGCATGGGGGCCGGATCGATTGGCGCCGTGCCTGGGAAATTGGTTGAAATGCTTCAGAAACAAGAGCTGGCTGCGCCCGCAGGGAGCGCGCAATGAGCATGTTTGGTACAAATATCGACGTGAAGGCACTGGGCAAGGTCGCCGTGCTCATGGGCGGTCGCTCGTCCGAGCGCGAGGTCTCGCTGATGTCCGGCGCTGGTGTGTTGGCCGCACTGCAGTCCAAGGGTGTCGATGCCCACAAGTTCGACCCTGCCGAACAGGGGCTGGAGCAGCTCAAGGTGCAAGGCTTTGACCGCTGCTTCATCGCGCTGCATGGCCGCTACGGTGAGGACGGCACGGTGCAGGGTGCACTGGAGTTGCTGGATATTCCCTATACGGGTTCGGGCGTGATGGCTTCCAGCATCGCCATGGACAAGATCATGACCAAGCGCATCTGGCGCTTTGAAGGCCTGCCCACGCCGGACTGGCGCATGGTCGCCTCGGCCGCTGAAACCCGTGCCGCACTGGAAGCCCTGGGCGCTCCCATGATCGTCAAGCCCGCACGCGACGGCTCCAGCATCGGCCTGACCAAGGTGATGAATGCCGACGAATGCGCCAAGGCCTACGAGCTGGCGGCCCAGTACGATGCAGAAGTGCTGTGCGAGCAGTTCATTGCCGGTGACGAGACCACCTGCCCCGTGCTGGGCACGGGTGCCCAGGCCGGGGCGCTGCCGGTGATCCGAATCGTTGCGCCCGAAGGCAACTACGACTACCAGAACAAGTACTTCACAGATACCACGCAGTACCACTGCCCTAGCGGCCTGCCGGCTGCCGAGGAGGCCGAGATCCAGCGCATTGTGGAAAAAGCCTTCCGCACGCTGGGCTGCCGTGGCTGGGCGCGTGCCGACATCATGATTCGCGCCAGCGACCGCAAGCCTTTCTTGCTGGAGATCAATACCTCTCCAGGCATGACGGGGCATTCACTCGTCCCCATGGCTGCGCGCGCTTCCGGCGTGAGCTACGAAAACCTGTGCCTTGGCATCCTGGCCATGAGCACGCTGGATGGAGAAGCGGAGCAGCCATGAACCGCAACCAGCCCACAGCCGTCGTCCCGTTCGACGTCAAGCTCATGAACATCACTGCCACGGTGATGTTCATGGGCTGCTTGACGGCGTGCGTGATGGCCGTGGGGTGGTGGTTGATGCGAACTCCGGCCTTCAATATCGGTCGCATTGTGGTGGAAGGCGAGCTGGTGCATAACAACGCCGTGACGCTGCGCGCCAATGTGGCGCCAGTGCTCAAAGGCAACTTCTTCACGGTGGATCTGAAGGCGGCCCAGCATGCATTCGAGCAAGTGCCCTGGGTGCAGGAGGCGCAGGTGCGCCGTGAATATCCGAACGGCTTGCGCGTTGCGCTCAAGGAGCATGTGGCCGAAGCCTTCTGGGGGGCTGAGACCGGTACCGGTCTGGTCAACAAGGCCGGCGAAGTGTTTGAAGCCAATCTGGGCGAACTGGACCGCGAAGGTCTGCCGCGTCTGCAAGGCCCCGAGGGCTCGGCACCGCGTGTTCTGCAGATGTATCGAGCGCTGGAGCCGGCCTTGAAGCCGCTCGATGTGGCGCTGGACAGCCTGACTCTGGATGCGCGTGGCAGTTGGACGCTGGTGCTGGACAACGATGCGCTGCTGGAACTGGGCGGCGGCACGACCGAAGACATCTTGCAGCGCGTGCAGCGCTTTGTGCGCACGCTGCCTCAGATCACCTCTCAATACAAGCGCTCGGCTGCGGCACTGGAGTCTGCAGACCTGCGTTACGAAGACGGCTATGCCTTGCGACTCAAGGGCGTGACCACTGGAACCTCCGCGCCGGCAACTGCTGCCAGGGCCAGACGATAAGCGGGAGCAGGGGAACAGACATGCAAGGCGCACACAAAGACAAGACAGAACCTACCGGGGGCGGAAGCTGATATGGCAAGAGAATACAAGGATGTGATTGTTGGGCTGGATATCGGCACGGCCAAGGTCATGGCGGTGGTGGCCGAGGTCATGTCCAATGGCGAGCTCAAGCTGGCGGGCCTGGGCGTAGCCCCCAGCAACGGCTTGAAGCGCGGCGTGGTCGTGAATATCGATGCGACCGTGCAAAGCATCCAGCAGGCGCTCAAAGAGGCCGAACTGATGGCGGATTGCAAGATCCAGCGAGTGTGCACCGGCATTACGGGTAGCCATATCCGCGGTCTGAATTCCAGCGGCATGGTGGCCATCAAGGACAAGGAAGTCTCGTCCACCGATATGGCCCGCGTGATGGAAACCGCCAAGGCCATCAATATCTCGTCCGACCAGCGCCTGCTGCTGGTCGAGGCGCAGGAGTTCGTCATCGACGGCCACGAGGTGCGTGAGCCCATCGGCATGAGCGGCATTCGCCTTGAGGCCAAGATCCATATCGTGACCGGCGCCCAGAGCGCGGCCGAGAACATCATCAAATGCGTGCGCCGCTGCGGCCTGGAAGTCGAGCAGCTGCTGCTCAACCCGCTGGCGTCGGCCCAGGCCGTGCTGACCGATGACGAGCGCGAGCTGGGCGTGGCAGTGGTGGATATCGGCGCGGGAGCGACCGATGTGGCCATCTTCACCGGCGGTGCGATTCGCCACACGGCCGTGATCCCGATTGCCGGTGACCTGATCACCAGCGACATCGCCATGGCCCTGCGTACCCCCACCAAGGATGCCGAGGACATCAAGGTCGAGAGTGGCTATGCCAAGCAGTTGCTGGCCGATCCCGATGCCCAGGTCGAAGTGCCGGGCCTGGGCGACCGCAGCCCGCGCATGATCAGCAAGCAGGCCTTGGCCGGCGTGATCGAGCCCCGCGTGGAAGAGATCTTCTCGCTGGTGCAGCAGGTCATCCGCGAATCGGGCTACGAAGAAGTGCTGTCCTCGGGCATCGTGCTCACGGGCGGCAGCGCCGTCATGCCCGGGATGATCGAGCTGGGCGAAGACATCTTTCTCAAGCCCGTGCGCCGCGGGCTTCCCAAATATTCCGGTGCGCTGGCCGACATGGTCGCCCAGCCCCGTGCCGCCACGGTGATGGGCCTGCTCGATGAAGCACGTCTGGCACGTCTGCGTGGCTACAAGGTGGCCCAGAAGAGCGGTTCCATGAAGACCGCTTTCGGCCGGTTCAAAGACTTCATCGTGGGGAACTTCTGATATGAGCACTTATCGCATGTTCATCACCGGACCACCACAGATGGATTTTTCGCGGTATCGACGACGAAGACCGCGAAGACCTCAAGAGTTCGAAATTTCTTTTCCACAGCAGCGACAAACCACCACTAGAGAACAGGAGCACCACCATGCCTATCGACATGATTGAAACCGAAGAATTCAACCAAGGCACGCAGATCAAGGTGATCGGCGTCGGCGGCGGCGGCGGCAACGCCGTCGACCACATGATTGAACGCAGCGTTCAAGGCGTCGAATTCATTACGGCCAATACCGATGCTCAAGCTCTGTTGCGCAGCCGCGCTCACCGCACCATCCATCTGGGTGGCAGCGGCCTGGGTGCCGGCAGCAAGCCCGACAAGGGCCGCGACGCTGCGGAAGCTGCTGTGGAAGATATTCGCGCTGCCATCGAAGGCGCGCACATGCTCTTCATTACGGCAGGCATGGGTGGTGGTACGGGTACCGGTGCATCGCCTGTGATCGCACGAGTGGCCAAGGAAATGGGCATTCTGACGGTGGGTGTGGTGACCAAGCCTTTCGAGTGGGAAGGCGGCCGCCGCATGCAGAACGCTGACGCCGGCCTGGCCGAGCTGGAGGCGAATGTGGACTCGCTGATCGTTGTGCTCAACGAAAAGCTGCTCGATGTGCTGGGCGACGATATCTCCCAGGACGAGGCTTTTGCCCATGCCAACGACGTTCTGAAGAACGCCGTGGGCGGCATTGCCGAAATCATCAACGAGTACGGCCATGTGAACGTCGACTTCGAAGACGTGCGCACCGTGATGGGCGAGCCCGGCAAGGCCATGATGGGCACGGCCAAGGCCGCCGGTCCCGATCGTGCCCGTATCGCTGCCGAGCAGGCCGTGGCCTGCCCGCTGCTGGAAGGCATTGATCTGTCCGGCGCCAAGGGCGTGCTGGTGCTGGTGACTGCAGCCAAGGGGAGCCTCAAGCTGTCCGAGTCGCGTCTGGCCATGTCCACCATCAATGCCTATGCGTCTCCCGATGCTCACGTGATCTACGGCGCTGCCTACGATGACTCGCTGGGCGACGAAATCCGCGTGACCGTGGTGGCCACCGGCCTGTCGCGTCCCAATGTGCGTCGCCAGAACATCCAGGTGGTGCAGGGCGGTCTGCGTACCGGTACCGACAACGTGGCAGTGGGTCTGCCTCCCCTGGGCGGCATGGACTACGGCACGGCCAACACCAATGTGCCCAGCGTCTGGCGCACCAACCGTACCCAGGCTTCGGAGCGCGTGAGCGCGCTGGCGTCTGGCGGCATGGACGATGTGGAGATCCCGGCGTTTCTGCGCAAGCAGGCTGATTAAGCTCCCCCTGAGCGGCTTTGCCGCTTCCCCCTCTCTGGCGCTTTGCGCCGGAGGGGGACGACACCCTCGGTGCGGGGCGGCGGGGCCGCCCAGGCCCTTCCTCGGTGTCTCTGCCTCCGAGTGCGCCAGCGCTTGAGAGTCAGCCGCAAAGGCCTTTGGTTCGTTAAGGACTGATGGCCCATCAGTTCGCTGTATCGCAGCGATTAAGACAACCCTGGGTCGGCGTAAGCCGGCTCGGGGTTGTCCCATTTAAAATACCAGCATGCTTCAGCAACGTACCATCAAGACCATTTCCCGTGCCGTAGGCGTGGGCCTGCACAGCGGCCAGCGTGTCGAGTTGACGCTGCGCCCTGCCCAGCCTGATACCGGCATCGTGTTCCGTCGCGTGGACTTGCCTGAGCCTGTGGATATCCCCATTTCCGCCGAGGCAGTGACCGATACGCGCATGGCTTCCACCATCGGCAGCGGCGGCGCCAAGGTGCATACGGTAGAGCACCTGATGTCGGCCATCGCCGGTCTGGGAATCGACAACCTCTACGTGGACATCACTGCCGAAGAAGTGCCGATTCTCGATGGCTCCTCGTCATCGTTCGTGTTTCTGCTGCAAAGCGCCGGAATCGAGTTGCAGAAAGCGCCCAAGCGCTTCATCCGCATCAAGAGCCCGATCGAGGTGCGTGAAGGCGAAGGCCAGAACCTCAAGTGGGCGCGTTTCGATCCCTACCACGGCTTCAAGCTGCGCTTCGAGATCGACTTCGCTCACCCAGCCGTGGACTCCACGGGGCAGTGCGTGGAGTTCGACATGGGTCTGGACAATTACACACGCGACATCGCCCGCGCCCGCACCTTCGGCTTCACCAAGGATGTGGAAATGTTGCGCAACAACGGCCTGGCACTGGGCGGGGGGCTGGACAACGCCATCGTCATGGATGACTACAAGGTCCTGAACAGCGACGGTCTGCGCTATGACGACGAGTTTGCCAAGCACAAGATCCTTGACGCGATCGGCGATCTGTATCTGATCGGCAAGCCCATTCTCGGTGCCTACAGCGCCTTTCGCTCGGGTCACGGCCTCAACAACAAGCTGCTGCGCGCAATGATCGAGCAGCCCGAGACCTGGGAGCTCGTGACCTTCGAGAGCGAGCGCCAGGCTCCCCAGGGCTTTGCCATGCCCGCTCAGGCCTGGTGAGCGAGACCTCCATGCTGATCTTTCGCTGGCTGGCCACCTTGCTGATTCTGGCTTCGGCATTGAGCTTTGCCTTCTATCTGGGAACCGGCAAGGCGCATTACAAGCGCCTGGGCTTTTTGCTGTTCAAGTGGACGGTGATTGCCGGTCTGGCCTTTTTTGCCGTGATGTTTGTCGGACGCATCATCTGAGAACTAATGAATATTGATAGCGGCTTGCCAAATCCGGCTCGGCGCTTCATAGGTTTCTGTTCTGTAAACAGCACGCAAAAAGTGGTAAATCGGCAGTTGCTCACTTCTTGCAGCGCCGAAATTGGGTAAAGATGGATCTGCTGCGGCCGCCATGACCGGCCGCACACCTTGTTGACCGAAACAATTCGACAAAGGAGTACCCATGTCCCGTTTGACTACCCGCATTCTTTCTGCCTCCATTGCCGCCTGCCTGGGTCTGGGCAGTCTGGCCGTCCAGGCGCAGCCCGGCCCGCCGCCCGGCCGCGGCAATGGACATGGAGCGCAGGACATGCGCCATGGCGGTCGCCATGATGATCGTGGTCGGCATGAGCAGCGCTATGACAGGCGCGACGACCGACGTGCCGATCATCACGACAATGGTCGCCGTGGCGGTGGTCCCGACCATAACTGGTACAAGGGCAGTCGCGTGCCGCCGCAATACCGCAGCCAGCACTATGTGGTGAATGACTGGCGCGGCCACCATCTGTCGGCGCCGCCGCGTGGCTATCACTGGATTCAGAACGGCGGCGACTATCTGCTGGTTGCCATTGCCACAGGCGTAATCGCCTCCATGGTGTTGAGCGCCTATTAAGCAAATCACACCATCAAAAAAGCCGTGGCATGTCACGGCTTTTTTTTGTATCGGGCAGAGCTTTGAAGCAGTGTGTGCTTCAGCTCGGGGGCTGCGAGGAAAAGCCATCCTGCGATCCCTTCCGAAGAGAGAAGGGGAAGCCGCGAAGCGGCTAAGGGCGAGCTCAATAGACCCGTCCGCCCCGGTACATGGCATGTTGCTTGCGGCGCAGATCGGTGGACTTGGCCATCAGCCCCATGGCGGCAGCCGCATGGGCATGGGTGATCGCCAGCCCCAGCGCGTCGGCGGCATCGGTGCCGGGCAGGCCGGGCAGTTGCAGCAGCCGTTTGACCATTTCCTGGATCTGGCTCTTGGCTGCGCGACCATGGCCGACCACGGCTTTCTTCATCTGCAGGGCGGTGTATTCGGAAACCGCGAGATTGGCGTTGACCAGGGCCGTCAGCGCCGCACCACGGGCCTGGCCCAGCAGCAGCGTGGACTGGGGGTTGACGTTGACGAAGACGATTTCCACGGCAGCCACCTCGGGCTGATAGCGTGAGGCAACTTCGGAGATGCCGTCGAACAGCACCTTGAGACGGCCCGGCAGGTCGCCGAGTTCCATCTTGTTGGTGCGTATGGTGCCGCTGGCCACATAGGACAGGCGCTGGCCTTCCATGTCGATGACGCCAAAGCCCGTGGTCTGCAGGCCAGGGTCGATTCCTAGAATTCGCATGGCTGTCGATTATCCACGTACAAAACCTTCACGCTCCATGCGGGTGACAGCAAGCAAGAGCCGCTTTGCGGCGATGCTGCCGTCCTCCTCGGGGAAGGCGCGGGGCCGCCCAGGCGAAGCGCCTCAGGGGGGCGTCACCATCGGTATATAGCGCGCAATCGTGCGACTGCGCTGCGCCAGATAGCGCGATTGCGGCATTTTCTCGAAGCGCTTGGGTGCCGGAAGCATGGCGGCAAGTCGTGCTGCCTCGGCCGCATTGAGCTGGGCGGCACTCTTGCGGAAGTAATGCCGGGCGGCGGCCTCGGCGCCGAACACGCCCTGGCCCCATTCCACATTGTTGAGATAGATCTCCAGAATGCGCTGCTTGCTCAGCATCAGCTCCAGCAATTGCGCCAGCACCAGCTCCTGGCCCTTGCGCAGAAAATTGCGTTCGCCCGACAGCAGCAGGTTCTTGGCCAGCTGCTGGGTGATGGTGGAGCCGCCATAGACCTTGGCGGGCTTGCTGTTGTTTCCGGCTTTTTCTGCCTGCATGGCCCTGGCCTCGGCTTTTGCGTTGCGCTGCCAGGCCCTCTGAACGGCATCCCATTCCACGCCGTGATGGTCCATGAAGCCGGCATCTTCGGAGGCAATCACCGCGCGCTTGAGGTTGCTGGAGATCTGGCCGTAGTCCACCCATTGCTGGCGCCAGCGCAGGCCCTCGCTGCTGTGGGCAAGCTGCCAGGCTTCGGAGCGCTGATAGCTGGTGGACTCTGGATCCAGCCATGCCATGACTGCGATGCGTGCTACAAAAAACAATTGCAGCAGCAGGGTGGCACAAAGCACCAGCAACAGCAGTCGGCCAAGAGCTTTCATGGTGGGGCGAGGTTTTAGTGAGCGGCTTCAGCGTGCAGCAGAGCGCGCAGTTCGGCCAAGACTTGTGCAGAGGGCGGACGCACGCCGCGCCATAGCGCAAAGGACTCGGCGGCCTGCTCCACCAGCATGCCCAGACCATCACGCGCCAGCGCGCCGTGGCTGCTGGCCCAATTCAGAAAATTCTGAGCGGCGGGGCCGTACATCATGTCGTAGGCCAGACTGCGTGCGTGCAGCACGCTGGCGGGCGCGGGCACATCAGCCCCAGCCAGGCTGCTGGCTGTGGCATTGATGATGATGTCGAAATTTTGGGTCAGATCAGTCTCAAGCACTTGCCTTTCAAGTGCTACCAGCTCTACGTTATGTAGTGTGGCAATGGCCGCATGCTGCTGGACCAGCGTTTGAGCCCTGGCATGAGTGCGGTTGACCACGACTAGGCGGCAGGGCTTTTGCTCCAGCAAAGAGCCCAGGGCTCCAGCGGCGGCGCCGCCCGCGCCAAGCAGCAGCACATCACGCCCGGCGATGGGCACACCGGCATTGCGGGTGATGTCGGCCACGATGCCCAGGCCATCGGTGTTGTCGGCATGAATGCCGTTGGCGCCGAATACCAGCGTATTGGCAGCACCAGCCAGCCGCACGCGCTCGCTGGTGCTGGTGGCCAGCTCGGCCGCCTGCAGCTTGAAGGGCACGGTCACATTGCAGCCCTTGCCGCCGCGCGCGGCAAAGTCGCGCACAAAGTCGGCAAAGCCATCCAGCGGCACCAGGGCGTGGTCATAGCTGACGGGCTGGCCGGTCAGCTCGGCGAAGCGGGCATGAATCCAGGGAGAGCGGCTATGGGCAACGGGGTTGCCCATGACGCAGTAGGCATCAAGCGTATTTGTCATAAAAAGGCTGAAGGAAATCGCTGAGCAGAGTTGGGTACGCGTTGGGGCAGTGGCCGGCGAGATCGGCGCAGCCTAAGCCAAGGCAGCCGCACAAGGGCCGTCCCGCCGCGCTGGCTGCGTTCCCCGCCTGCAAGCGAAGCGATGCGAGAGCGGGGGAAGGCGCCGAAGGCGGCACAGGGGGTCACCTTATGTCTGTTTCCAGTGTCTGCTCGCGTGTGAACCTGAAGCGCGAGACGACGGCGATCTGATCGGCCTTGGTGCGCATGGCCGGGCCGAAGTGGCCGTAAGGGGCTGCGGCGCGGGCAATGGCCTCGGCACGGGTATCGAGCATGCGGTTACCCGAGCCCTGCACAACCTCGGTGGAAAGCACGCGGCCGTCATGATTCACGGTCAGGATCATGACCAGCTCGCCATACAGCTTCTTGCCCTTGTTCTCGGGGAAGTTTTCCGTGCCCTTGTCTTCCACCTTGCGGCGCAGCGCATCGTAGTAGACGGCGTACACGGCCTCCTTGGTGGCGGGGCTGATATAGCGCTTCTTGGGGCGGGCGTTTTCTGCGTTGATACGCTTTTCAATCTCGGCCAGCAGCTTGATGAGCTGCAAGCGCTTTTCTTCCTGGGCCTCCAGGGCCTTGTTGTCGGCGCTCAGGCGCGGGTCTATCGGGGGCAGCGCGGCCACTTGCTGGCGCAGTTGGGTCAGCAACTGATTCTGCTGCTCCTGCATGGCATCGAGCTGGCGCTGTTTTTCCTCGAAATCATCGCCCACCGTCGTCAGGGCCGAGTAGGGCATGGGACTGGTGGAACGGCCCTGGTCGGCATCGCCGCCGCCGGCCAGCGAGGTCTGGGCAATGGCCTGGGCCTTGTCCGGCGTCTCGTTGGCGCGGGCATTGACCAGAATCACTTCCAGCGGCGTGTCCTGAAACACGCGCTCAAAGCGTTCCGGGTCCACGAAGCGGACGGTCAGCAACACGGCATGGACGGCGATGGAAACGCCCAGCGCCAGCTGCAGCGTACTCAGTCGTCGAAGAGAGGTGGGCAGTTTCACGGCAGCGTCAGGGCGATGAGATGTGGAGGTCAGGACTTGGGCTGGTCTGCAGCGGGATCGGCGTCGTTCATGTCCACCGCAATGGAAATGGGGCCGGCCACGGCGTCGTCATCGTCCTCGCCGCTGTCCTCACCTTCCCTCTCGGCTTCGGCGCCTGCATCCAGGTGCTCGATCAGCGTGCCCGAGATGTCCAGCGAGATCTCGTCGATCTCGCCGAGCTTGACACGCACATGGGCGCCGCGAGGCAGGTTCTGCGCACCCAGTACGGGCAGCACCAGCGGCAGATTGTCGGCGCGTACCAGGAAGGAACCGTTGGGGCCTTCCTTGAACACGCTGGCCGTCAGTTCGCTGATGCCGTTCTGCTCCAGATACTTGAGCGTCCAGAAGCGCTCCATGCCGGCCTGATAGCCGTTGTAGGCGCTGTAGGCGCCGTCAAAGCTGCTGATGATGCCGAACAGCTCGGCGTCCTTGGGCTTGAAGGGCGCGGCCAGGGCGGCCGTCTTGCCGTGGCGGGCGCAGGCAATGATCTGCCACTGATTGACCAGATCCACATAGCGGCGCAGCGGGGAGGTGGCCCAGGAGTAAGCTTTCACGCCGATGCCGGCATGCGGCAAGGCCTTGGTGCTCATGCGCACCTTGACGCCGGGTGCCAGGCTGGCCTGGCTGCGGTAGATGCCGGGCACACCGTGCTCGGCCAGCATCAGTCCCCAGGTGCTGTTGGCCACGATGGCAGCCTCGGCCACGATCAGGTCCAGCGGCGCGCCGCGCTTGCGCACGGTGATCTGCACCTGCTCGCTGCCATTGGGCTCGGCGCCGTCGTTGCCGACGAGACGGAAGTTGTAGTCCGGGCGGTTGAAGTTCTCGGGCTTGCCGCGCACCACTTCGCGATTGGCCTTGAGGAACTTGGACCAGCGCTGCAAAAAGGTGAGCTCCTTGCGCTTGCCCAGCAACGAATCAGGCGTATTTTCAACCTCGATTGAGGAGTCGGTCAGCCATTCCTCGGTGACGATGTGATCTAGCTTGTCGTAGCGGAAGTTGACTTCCACGGGCACGCGCTCGAGACGGGTTTCGCTGGAGATGGTCTCCAGCGTCTCTTCGTTGATCTGCACATACAGCGAGACCGCGGGGTTGGAGCGGCCTTCGTCCAGCGTGTAGATATGCACCACGTCGTCGGGCAGCATGGTGATCTTGTAGCCGGGCATGTAGACGGTGGACAGGCGGGCGCGGCCCAGCTTGTCCAGCTCGCCGCCGGGCGTGATGGCCAGACCGGGGGCCGCAATGTGGATGCCCACGGTGACGGTGCCCGTGCCCAGGCCCGTGACGGACAGCGCATCGTCGATTTCGGTGGTGGCCGAGTCGTCGATGGAAAAAGCCTTTACATCGGCCACGGGCAGGTCGGCCGGTGGCTGGGGGGCCTGCACGGAGGGGAAGCCCGTGCCCTTGGGGAAGTTGTCGAACAGGAAGCGCTTCCAGTGAAACTGGTAGGAAGAGTCGATGGCGCCGGCGCGGTGCAGCAGCTCCAGCGGGGCCAGCTTGGTGGCGCGGCTGGCATCGACCACGGCCTTGTATTCGGCTGCGTTCTTGTCGGGCTTGAACAGAATCTTGTAGAGCTGTTCGCGGATTGCCTGCGGGCACTCGCCGCGGCCCAGTTCCTCGGCCCAGGCGTTGATCTGTGCCTGAATCTGCTTTTTCTTCTCGATGGCGGCAAGGGCTTGCTGCAGGATTTCTGCAGGAGCCTTCTTGAAGCGGCCCTTGCCCGCACGACGGAAATAATGCGGTGCGTCGTACAGGCAGAACAGCGCACCGGCCTGCTGGGCCAGCGTCGCGGATTCGGAAAAATAGTCACGCGCCAGGTCGGCAAAGCCGAACTCTTCCTCGGGCGCAAATTCCCAGGCCAGATCCAGGTCGATCTCGGCGGCCTGGGCCTGGCCCTGGGCGACCAACTCGGCAGGAGCCGGCTTCTCGAACTTGAGCAGGATATTGGCGGCCTTGACCTTGACCCGCTTGCCCGAGTCCAGCTCGACTTGGGCAGAGGATTCGGCTTCGGAGAGGATGCGCCCGGCCAGAAATTTGCCGGCTTCTTCAAACAGTGCGTGCATAACCACGCATTTTCCCACGAGCCGAACATTCGGCGCTCAGAAGTGATTCAGTTCATGCTTGAGGTCGGTCAATATCAGACGCGGCCCCCGCGCGGTCAGGGCCGTGCACAGAGGGGCGCGTTGCAGCAATACAGCCGTTTCCTGGGGTGGCGCCTGGAGTCGCCGGGGGCATCAGGCCAAGGCCAGAAATTCGTCGATCCGGTCTAGATACTCGGCAAAGTTGCTCAGGGCGTGGTCGCCGCCTTCTTGCACCAATTGAAGTGCGTGAGGGTAGCGCTCGCTCATCTCGTTCCAGTCCAGCACCTCGTCGCCCTGGGCGATCAACACCATCTCGGGTGCTGCCGGCGTCATGGTGCGGGTGTCGAGCTGGCGCAATTCCTCAATGTATTCGGGGCGAAAGAAGAAGGTTTCCTCGGGGTCATGCCAGCTGGACTGCTCGCCAATGTATTTTTCCAGGTCGCGGGCCGGGTTGACGGCGGGGTTGATCATCACGCTCTTGCAGCGCGCCAGCTGGGCCACCCAGCTGGCGTAATAGCCGCCCAGCGACGAGCCCATGACGGCCATGTTCTGGCGTGGCCAGTTGGCGATGCCCTCTGCTATCACGGCCGCCGCTTCGCGCGGCGAGGGCGGCAGCTGAGGGCACCACCAGCGTACCTTGGAATGCCTGGCGCCCACATAGTCCGCCATGATGCGTGCCTTGTTGGACTGGGGGGAGGAGCGAAAGCCATGCAGATACAGCAGGTGGGTGGTCGTCATAGCGGCAATCTCCTCTGGTAAAAACACTTCTGTCTCGGTCATTGTGGACTGTCTGCCCCAAGACTATCAGGGGAGAAGGCCTATGGCGGGAGGAATGAGCGTGGGCCGACTTGAGTCGTCAGCAAAGCTCAACCCTGCAAGCTGCACGGCAGTCGGCTCCCACGATAATTGCGGCCCATGTCCGCCATCGAATTCGATAAGCCCTCGCTGCTGCAACGCATTGTTCCGCTGTTTCGCGGCTTTGATTTCCTGCTGCTCCTCTTTATCGCCATGTTGGCGGGTGCGGGGCTGCTGGCCATGTACTCGGCGGGTTTCGATCACGGCACGCGCTTTGTGGACCACGGTCGCAATATGCTGATTGCGGCGGGTCTGCTGTTCGTGCTGGCCCAGATATCCCCCCAGCAATTGATGAAGGTGGCCGTGCCGCTCTACACCCTGGGCGTGGTGTTGCTGGTGGCGGTGGCGCTGTTCGGCATCACCAAGAAGGGGGCCACGCGCTGGGTGAATGTGGGAGTGGTGATTCAGCCCTCCGAGCTTTTGAAGATCGCCACGCCGCTGATGCTGGCCTGGTGGTTCCAGCGCCGCGAGGGCAATCTGCGTGCATCGGACTTTGTCATCGCCTTTGTGTTGCTGATGGTGCCCGTGGGCCTGATCATGAAGCAGCCAGACCTGGGCACCTCGCTGCTGGTGATGGCTGCCGGCCTGTCCGTGATCTTTTTTGCCGGCCTGCCCTGGAAACTCATCGTGCCGCCCGTGCTGCTGGCCCTGGTCGGCATTTTCCTCATCGTCTGGTTTGAACCCCAGCTCTGCGCCGATGGCGTGAGCTGGTATTTTCTGCATGACTATCAGCGGACACGCGTCTGTACCTTGCTGGACCCCACGCGCGACCCGCTGGGCAAGGGCTTTCACATCATTCAGGGCATGATTGCCATCGGTTCGGGCGGTGTCTGGGGCAAGGGTTTCATGGCTGGCACGCAGACCCACCTGGAATTCATTCCAGAGCGCACCACCGACTTCATCTTTGCCGCCTATTCCGAAGAATTCGGCCTCATAGGCAATCTCTTCATCATCGTCGGCTTTCTGCTGCTGGTCTGGCGCGGGCTGGCCATTTCCATGAATGCCAACTCGCTGTTCGGCCGGCTGATGGCAGCTGCCGTGGCCATGATCTTCTTCACCTATGCGTTCGTGAACATGGGCATGGTCAGCGGCATTTTGCCGGTGGTGGGCGTGCCCCTGCCTTTCATCAGCTATGGCGGCACGGCCATGGTCACGCTGGGCCTGGCGCTGGGCGTGCTGATGTCGGTGTCGCGGGCGCAGCGGCAACTACCCGGCGGTGATGGGCATATTCCCCATGCGTGAAGACCCGTGATAGGGATTGGATGCTCTTGAAAGGAGAGCTTCCATCCTATGTTTTGCAAGCCTTGAGTAATGGTTTTGTGTGAAATTGCGTGCTGGGGCGGCGGGCTTAGATCGTTGAAAAATGTCAGTAGTTCCGTCCAGGGTCTTGCTTCGACTGTAAACAGCGTTTACAAACGGTTCTGGGGGGTCAGAAGACCGATCAAGCGGGAGCGGCAAAGACCCAGGTGGGGTTCTGCAATGCAAAGCGGGCAGGGCGGAACCCGGCAAGTGCGAAGCTAAGTGAATGGAGCGGAATGTTGTTCAGCCTGGTGGGGCAGCATTCCGCTCTTTTTTATGCGCAGCCCGAGACAAGTCAGGGCTTGCAGCTATCTCTACAATGCTCTCATGATTTCCCGCGAACCCACCATCGAACGCTTGGCCACGGCCCGTCAGTTGCTGCTTGAGCCCTTCGGCCTGGACGAAACCCATCTTGCGCGTGCGCTTGCCGAAATTCGCTCGCACCAGGTGGATGACGCCGATCTCTACTTCCAGTACACCCGCGCGGAAGGCTGGAGTCTGGAGGAAGGCATCGTCAAGACCGGCTCCTTCTCCATCGATCAGGGAGTAGGCGTTCGGGCGGTCAGCGGCGAGAAGACGGCTTTTGCCTATTCCGACGACATTTCCGAAGCCTCGCTGCTGGATGCCGCACGTACCGTGCGCTCCATCTCCAGCGCAACCCAGACGCGCCGCGTCAAGGCGGGTGCGCAGAAGATTGCGCAAAGCCGCTCGCTTTATCCTGAGCTGGACCCCATCAGCACGCTGGACAGCACGGCCAAGGTCGAGTTGCTGGGCAAGGTGGAAAAGCTGGCCCGCGCCAAGGACCCGCGCGTGGTGCAGGTCATGGCCGGTCTTGCCAGTGAATACGATGTGGTTCTGGTGGCGCGTGCGGACGGCACGCTGGCCGCTGACGTGCGCCCGCTGGTGCGCCTGTCGGTGACAGTGATCGCCGAGCAAAAGGGCCGTCGCGAGGTGGGCTCCTCCGGTGGTGGCGGTCGCTTCGGTCTGGCCTATTTCAGCGACGAGCAGATCAGCCAGTATGTGGACGAGGCCGTGCATGCGGCCCTGGTCAACCTCGAATCGCGTCCCGCACCGGCCGGTGTGATGACGGTGGTGCTGGGCTCGGGCTGGCCCGGCGTGCTGTTCCACGAGGCCGTGGGCCACGGCCTGGAAGGCGACTTCAACCGCAAGGGCTCCAGCGCCTTCAGCGGCCGCATCGGTCAGCGCGTGGCCGCCAAGGGCGTGACCGTGCTGGACGACGGCACGATTGCCGATCGCCGTGGCTCTCTGAACGTGGACGACGAGGGCCATGTCAGCCAGAGCAATGTGCTGATCGAGGACGGCATTCTCAAGGGCTATATCCAGGACTCGATGAATGCACGCCTGATGGGCGTCAAGCCCACGGGCAATGGCCGTCGCGAAAGCTACGCCCACATCCCCATGCCGCGCATGACCAACACCTATATGCTGGGTGGCGACAAGGATCCGCAGGAGATCATTGGCTCCATCAAGAAGGGCCTGTACGCCACCAACTTCGGTGGCGGTCAGGTGGACATCACCAGCGGCAAGTTCGTGTTCTCTGCCAGCGAAGCCTACTGGGTGGAAAACGGCAAGATCCAGTACCCCGTCAAGGGTGCGACCATCATCGGCAGCGGCCCGGAGTCGCTCAAGCACATCAGCATGATAGGTAACGACATGCGCCTGGACTCGGGTGTGGGCACCTGCGGCAAGGAAGGCCAGAGCGTGCCTGTGGGCGTGGGCCAGCCTACGCTGCGCATTGACGGCCTGACAGTCGGCGGCACGGCCTGATAGAGGTTTCATGACGGCTTTGCCCGTCGCGAGCACCAACCCCCGCTTTGCATGGCAGAGCGGGGGTTTTTCATTTCAGTGTGTTGCAGACCGTTCGCCACAGGCCGTTTACGGCAAAAAAGCGTGTGGCAAACCGCTGTATATCGCCAGGCAGCAGGGTTTTTTCATGGCGTTTCGAGGTCTTGCCATGAATATTGCCGATTCGCTGGAAAATTGCACTGATTCTGGTTTGGTAGAATTTTCTATCAATAAAATTCTGAAAAATATGAAAAAACGCAAAAATATTGCGCATGAATAAATTTTGAAAATGCGCCATTTCAGAGGGGGAACCTGTTTTTGACAGAACAGCGGTGCGAGCTGCTGATGTTGCAATGCAAAAGAGCTGTGCTACATTGAAAGACATGCAAACGCAACGCGCTTATTTCTTTTACTTTTGGTTCTCGCCCCCGGCGGCTGAGAGGTAAACGCGCGCATCCTGCAAACACCTCCCAAAGAACCGCCGAAGCTGCAAAGCCCGGCGGTTTTTTTTCACCCCTACGTTTCAGCACCCCCGGTTTTCAACGATCAAACACCTCACGAAAGATTGCCATGACTGCTCTGAACACTTCCGCCACCGATTCCTGGTATCGCGCCGGCTCTCCCAAGACAGGCCAAACCGACGACGCACGTATCAAGGAAATCACAGTGTTACCCCCTCCAGAGCACCTCATTCGCTTCTTCCCCATTCGCGGCACTGCCGTGGAGACGCTGATCAGCGACACCCGCCGCAGCATCCACAACATCATGCGTGCGCAGGACGACCGTCTCCTGGTCATCGTCGGCCCTTGCTCCATTCACGATCCGGCTGCTGCCCTGGACTACGCCCGCCGTCTGGCCGTGGTGCGTGAGCAGTACAAGGACACGCTGGAAGTGGTGATGCGCGTCTATTTCGAAAAACCCCGCACCACCGTGGGCTGGAAGGGGCTGATCAACGATCCCTACCTGGATCAGAGCTATCGCATCGACGAAGGCCTGCGCATTGCGCGCCAGCTCCTGATCGACATCAACCGCCTGGGTGTGCCAGCGGCCAGCGAGTTCCTGGACGTGATCTCGCCTCAGTACATCGGCGATCTGATCAGCTGGGGCGCCATCGGTGCCCGCACCACGGAAAGCCAGGTGCATCGCGAACTGGCTTCGGGCATCTCGGCGCCGATTGGCTTCAAGAATGGCACGGACGGCAATATCCGTATTGCCACCGACGCGATTCAGTCGGCCAGCCGCGGCCACCATTTCCTGTCGGTGCACAAGAACGGCCAGGTCGCCATCGTGCATACGGGCGGCAATCAGGACTGTCACGTGATTCTGCGCGGTGGCAAGACGCCCAACTACGATGCCGAGCATGTGGCGGCCGCCTGCAGGGATCTGGAGACAGCGGGCCTCACACCTTCGCTGATGGTGGACTGCAGCCACGCCAACAGCAACAAGCAGCATGAGCGCCAGAAGGATGTGGCCCGTGATATCGCGGCTCAGATCGCCGGAGGCTCCAGCAGCGTGTTCGGCGTGATGATCGAAGGCCATCTGGTCGGCGGTGCGCAGAAGTTCACGCCCGGCAAGGACGAAGTCTGCGATCTGACCTACGGCCAGAGCATTACCGATGCCTGCCTGGGCTGGGATGATTCGCTGGCAACGCTGCAAGAGCTGTCGCAGGCCGTGAGCCAGCGCCGCGCTGCTGCGCTCGCCAGCAAGCAGGAAGCAGAAGTGCTCGCCTGATCGATAAAGCGGGCGTGAACGAAACAGGCCACAGGGAGTATTTCCTGTGGCCTGTTTGTTTTTCTATATGGGAATGGGGCTGCTTGCCTGCTCGATCAGTGTTTGGTGTCCGGCGTTGATGCCGGAGTCATTTCGCATCCATTGAGGGTGGCATCGATGCGGTTGAGCAGGCGCAGCAGCTGTTGCTTGTCAAAGTCGGTGCGCTGCTGCCACTCGTGGTCGGCCAGCGGATAGACATGGCTTTGGTGGGGGAGGCTTCCCTTGGCATCGATCACGGCGCGCAGGCGCGGGATGAACACCCATTGCAGCCACTCGTGCAGCTTGAGCGTGTCGTACATGAAAGGCGTGGTGGATTCCAGTGCCTTGGGGTCTGGAGCAACGGCAGACCAGAGTTTCTGGACTTGAAGTTCGGCTTCCAGCTGCAGCAGATGCTCGCGTATTTCTTGGTGGATGTTCTCAGCGGTCATGGTGATGGTTCCTGAAGGCGTTGCAAGGCCTGCAAACTGGTATTCGTCAAAGATTTATGCAGTATGTAAGTCCTCTCATCACATTTTCAAGGCAGGAGCCTGGATGGAGATAACTGGCGGGTTACGAGTCCGTAATGACACTTGAAAAAGACAGTTTTGCCCTTATATTCTTGCCAAGCATGCGAGCAATGCTATGAAATTTAAAGATTTTTCAATGCTTTGCATGCCATGTTCCTGTAACCACTGTGATGCTTGATGCAAGTCTTTCAGGCCATGCATTGGTTGCCGCAGCTGTTTGCAAGCCGTCAGCTTGCAGCGTCTTCAGCACCGCGGTCACTATTAAGCTGTGGCCACGACAACGAATGGTGCAAGAGTCACCAGGTCAGAGGAGATTTATGCGTAGTGAAGTAATCGTGGTTTTGGATGGCGACCGTGAATACCGGGTCGATACCCAGTCGCTGTCCCCTATCAGTTCGGACGAAGGCCGACGCTGGCTGGATCAGCAGTTTGTCTCGCTCGAGTGCGAGCCTTTGCGGGCTACTGGCAAGGTGTTGCTGGCGGACAAGCTGGTGGTGGTGGCGCGTGAGGCGCGCAATCGCCCCGAGCTGTTTGACAACGAAGACTGGCGCAACAGCTATGCCCTGGCAGCGCATGCAGTGTTGTCCAAGCCCTTGATCCGGGTGGATGTGCCTGCGATGTCGATAAGTTATTGATACCCCTGAGCCGCTTTGCGGCTTCCCCCTCTCTGCTTCGCGGAGGGGGCGACAGCCTCGCTGCGAGACGGCTCTTGCTTGCTGTCTCCGTGTCAAGGCATGCCAGTTTTGAAGGTTGCTGATGAAAATGCACGCGTAGAGCGGGCATTTGCTTTTATCGGGGCTTATTTCAGCGCTTGCAACAGCTTGGCGTGGATGCCGCCAAAGCCGCCGTTGCTCATGCAGACGATATGGTCACCGGGGCGGACGACGGCGCTGATCTGCGCTATCAGGGTCTCGATATCACCTGCTACCTGAGCGCGCTGGCCGGGGCCTACGCCCATGGATTCCAGGGCTTCGGCGGCATCCCAGTCCAGACCTGCAGTGTGGCAGAAGACCAGATCGGCGCTTTCCAGCGACCAGGGCAACTGGCTCTTCATGGTGCCCAGCTTCATGGTGTTGCTGCGAGGCTCGAACACTGCCAGGATGCGGGCCTCTGCCCCGAGCTTTCGGCGCAGGCCGTCCAGGGTGGTGCGGATGGCTGTGGGGTGGTGGGCGAAGTCGTCATAGACCTCGATGCCGTTGACCGTGCCGCGCAGTTCCATGCGACGCTTGACGTTCTGAAAGCGCGACAGGGCTTCGCAAGCCACCTCGGCACTAACGCCCAGATGGTCGGCGGCAGCGATGGCGGCCAGTGCATTGAGCTGGTTGTGCACGCCGGTCAGGCTCCAGCGCAGTTGCGCCACCTTTTTGCCGCGGTGCAGCACGGCAAAGTCGCTGGGATCGCCATCGGCGCTGAAATCGCTGACCGCCGAGCCGAAGCTCCGCACTTCGCTCCAGCAGCCCTGGGCCAGCACGCGGGTCAGGCTCTCTTCCAGGCCGTTGCTCACCACACGACCGGTCGACGGTACGGTGCGTATCAGGTGGTGGAACTGGCGCTCGATGGCTGCCAGATCGTCAAAGATGTCGGCGTGATCGAATTCCAGGTTGTTGAGCACGGCCGTGCGCGGGCGGTAGTGCACAAACTTGCTGCGCTTGTCGAAGAAGGCGGTGTCGTACTCATCGGCCTCGATCACAAACACGGGTTCGTCACCGACGGGGCCAGGACCAGCGGCGGGGCGCTGGGCCGCACCGAGGCGGGCGGAGACGCCAAAGTCCAGTGGTACGCCGCCGACCAGGAAACCGGGTTGCAGACCTGCGCACTCAAGCACCCAGGTCAGCATGGAGGTGGTGGTGGTCTTGCCGTGGGTGCCGGCCACGGCCAGCACATGGCGACCGCGCAGCACATGCTCGGCCAGCCATTGCGGG
Source organism: Comamonas sp. wu1-DMT (assembly GCF_040187805.1). Taxonomy (NCBI): domain Bacteria; kingdom Pseudomonadati; phylum Pseudomonadota; class Betaproteobacteria; order Burkholderiales; family Comamonadaceae; genus Comamonas; species Comamonas sp. wu1-DMT. The sequence continues at coordinate 7,463 of NZ_JBANEM010000014.1, read as the reverse complement.
CCGCTGGTATAGGCGGCGCCGGTGTCCAGAATCGCTTCCATCAGCGGGAATTTGGGCGACCCGTCGGGCAGACGTTTGCGGCTGACGACGTTGCCGACCACATACATATCGGGCTTGAGCGCAATCTGGTCGGCGCCATAGCCCTCGATCAGCTCGATGCCCAACTGGCGCAGCTGATCGCTCATCGGCGGGTAAACACCGGAATCGCAGCCCGTCACCCTGTGACCGGCTTCTCGTGCCAAGGCGGCCAGGCCCCCCATGAAGGTGCCGCAAATGCCCAGAATATGTATGTGCATGGCCGGGGATTCTACGTTTGCCTGCATGACCTGGAGGCAAGCCATGGCCTGCCTGAGCGCTGACGGTAACCTTTCTTACCAAATTGATAGCTGGTTGCGCATGGCCCATATGGATTTAAATGTGTTTTTACTTTCGGTTCGATACAAAGCGGTCGCTAGCAGCTATCAAAACCTTGGTCTGTACGGGCCAGGTCAAAGTGCGGTCATTCATCTGGGTCACAATGCGACATGACCTGCCGCGTCTACTGCGGCGGGCGTGATGAAATAGCGCTATGAGTTTGGATAACGTGACTGCTGAAATCGCTCAGACAGCGGCCCGCCTGGTGGTGGAGGAAGGCCTCGAATGGGGTCCGGCCAAGCAACGGGCCGTGCGTCAGCTCGGCCTGCCCGGCCGCACGGCGCTGCCCGACAACGACCAGCTTGAAGAAGCGGTGCGTGAATATATAGAGCTGTTCTGCGGCGACACCCAGCCGCAGGAGTTGCAGGCACTGCGCGAGCTGGCCCTGGTCTGGATGGACAGGCTGCAGGAATTTCGCCCGCATCTGGCCGGAGCAGTCTGGCGCGGCACGGCCACGCGGCTGTCGGATATCTATCTGCAACTGTTCTGCGATGATCCCAAGTCTGCCGAAATAGCGCTCATCAACAACCATGTGCAATACGAGCCGAGCACGGTCACAGGCTTTCAGGGCAAGCCGGTCGAGGCACTTTCCATTCATGCACTGTGCAAGCCGATCAATGAAACCGTGGGCGTGCATCTGCTGGTCTACGACCATGATGATATGCGCGGTGCCATGAAGCCCGACAGTCATGGCCGCAGCCCGCGTGGTGATGCCAAGGCCTTGCGCAAGCTGCTGCAGGAGAGCTGCGATGAGTGAAAACACCTCTGAGAACAAGTCGACCAATGGCTCGCGCCGTCTGTGGCTGACCGGCGCAGTGGCCGCAGTGGCGGCCGGGGGCGGCGCCGGCGTGGCCTGGTGGCGCAGCCAGCCTCAGGCCATGGGCCCTGGCATCGAGGCGCAACTGTGGGGTCAGACCTTTGAAACGCCCGATGGCAAGCCTTTTGTCATGGCAGGCTTCCAGGGGCGGCCCTTGCTGGTCAACTTCTGGGCCACTTGGTGCCCGCCCTGTGTCAAGGAGCTGCCGATGCTCAGCGAATTTGCGGCGCAGCAGGGGGCAAAAGGTATTCAGGTCGTTGGTCTCGCGGTCGACAAATCCGAAGCCGTGCTGCGTTTTTTGCAGCGTCAGCCTGTGCAATTTCCCGTAGCCATCGCCATGCAAGGGGGATTGGGACTGAGCAGAAGTCTGGGTAACTTGCAGGGAGGCCTGCCATTCACGGTTCTGTTTGATGCCAAGGGGCAAGTGCGGCAACGTAAAATAGGCGAGCTTTCCAGCGAAGATCTGACAGATTGGAGCAAATAGAGCGAATGAACATTGCTCTTGTCGTCAGAAAAGTGTAGGTAACTAAATTCCATGGCGACGTTAGTGAAAAATATCTGCCAATGCACGCAGAAGGCCGAATTTGAGGTAAATTCGCGCCCTGTTTAGAAATACGTCGCTGGAGCTCCCATGGATTTGCGAAAACTCAAGACCCTTATTGATCTGGTGTCCGAATCGAATGTGTCGGAACTGGAGATCACCGAAGCAGAGGGCAAGGTCCGTATCGTCAAGAGCGAAGGTGTGGTTCACCAATACGTTGCTGCCCCCGTGCAAGCCGCTCCTGTGATGGCTGCCCCCTTGGCGGCAGCTCCCGTTGCCGCTGCTCCCGTGGCGGCCGCAGCACCTGCTGCTGCTGAAGGCCATGTGGTCAAGTCGCCCATGGTCGGTACCTTCTACCGTGCCTCCAGCCCCGGCGCCAAGCCCTTTGTGGATGTGGGAAGCCAGGTCAAGGAAGGCGAAACCATCTGCATCGTTGAAGCCATGAAGATCCTCAACGAAATCGAAGCCGACAAGACCGGCACCATTGTTCGCGTTCTGGGTGAAAACGGCCAGGCTGTGGAATACGGCCAGCCTCTGTTCGTGATCGAGTGATAGATCATGAGGCGTTGCGTGCAGTTCGCATGGCAGCGCCGAGGTGCGCTAGCCACTGGCTGCGCGACTGAGTCATTGGCAGTAGTCTGTGCCGCGGCACAGGCACCAAGCTGCGAGGAACTTCATGTTTAAGAAAATTTTGGTTGCCAATCGGGGCGAGATCGCCCTGCGCATCCAGCGCGCTTGCCGTGAGCTGGGTATCAAGGCGGTGATGGTGTACTCCGAAGCCGATCGTGATGCCAAGTACGTCAAGCTGGCCGATGAGGCCGTCTGTATCGGCCCGGCTCCTTCTCCGCTGTCCTACCTCAATATGCCGGCCATCATCTCGGCTGCCGAGGTGACCGATGCAGAAGCCATCCATCCCGGTTACGGTTTCCTGTCCGAGAACGCCGACTTTGCCGAGCGAGTGGAAAAGAGCGGCTTCACCTTTATCGGCCCGACCCCCGAGAACATCCGCACCATGGGTGACAAGGTTTCGGCCAAGCAAGCCATGATCAAGGCCGGTGTGCCTTGCGTGCCCGGCTCGGACGGCGAACTGCCCGATGATCCCGCACTCATCAAGCGCATTGCAAAGACCATCGGCTATCCCGTGATCATCAAGGCCTCGGGCGGCGGCGGCGGTCGCGGCATGCGTGTGGTGCACACCGAAGCTGCGCTGATCAATGCCGTGCAGATGACCAAGGCCGAAGCCGGCGCTGCTTTCGGCAATCCTGCCGTCTACATGGAAAAGTACCTGCAGAATCCGCGTCACGTGGAGATCCAGGTGCTGGCCGATACGCACAAGAGCGCCGTGTATCTGGGCGAGCGCGATTGCTCCATGCAGCGTCGCCACCAGAAGGTGATCGAGGAGGCTCCGGCTCCCGGCATTCCCCGTCGTCTGATCGAGAAGATCGGCGAGCGCTGCGCTGCGGCCTGCAAGAAGATCGGCTATCGCGGTGCGGGTACTTTCGAGTTCCTGTACGAGAACGGCGAGTTCTACTTCATCGAGATGAACACCCGCGTGCAGGTGGAGCACCCCATCACCGAGCTGATCACGGGCATCGACATCGTGCGCACCCAGATCATGATCGCTGCCGGCGAGAAGCTGCCTTTCACCCAGCGCCAGGTCGAGTTCAAGGGGCACGCCATCGAGTGCCGTGTGAACGCCGAAGATCCGTACAAGTTCATCCCTTCGCCCGGCCGCATCTCCATGTGGCATGCTCCCGGCGGTCCTGGTGTACGTGTTGACACCCATGTGTACAACAATTACTTCGTGCCGCCCAACTACGACTCCATGATCGGCAAGATCATTGCCTATGGCGATACTCGCGAGCAGGCCATGGCCCGCATGCGCACGGCCTTGCTGGAGACCGTGGTGGAAGGCATCAAAACCAATATTCCGCTGCACCAGGATCTGATGGTCGACTCCAAGTTCATGGAAGGCGGCACCAACATCCACTATCTGGAAGAGTGGCTGACGCATCGCACGCCCAACAAGCGATGAGATCAGGAGCCTTGCTGCTCTGAGTTCCCATGCTGGCCTCTGGCAACGGAGGCCAGCATTTTCGTTTTTCAGGAAAGTACAAGTGCGTTCTCTCCGTCAGGGCTGACCTGGCATGGAGACGCAGTTGCTAGAAAGGATGGCCATGTTCGAGCTGAGCCTGCTGTGCCCCGAAGATCGGGTCGAAACCATTAGCGAAGCGCTGGATGCACTCGATGCATTGAGCGTGTCCGTAGAAGATGCCGATGCGCAGACCGAAGCCGAGCAGGCACTGTTCGGCGAGCCTGGCATGCCCGCACCGAAGGAGGGCTGGAATCGCAGCCGCGTGATCGCCCTCTATCCCGACGAAGCCGCGGCCACCGAGGCGCGTGATCTGCTGCTGCCTCAGGACTTTTTTGAAGGCTGCAAGATTCTGGCCCTCAAGCCCGTTCCCGAGCAGGACTGGGTGCGCCTGACGCAGTCGCAGTTCGAGCCCGTGGATATCACGCCCGAGTTCTGGATCGTTCCTACCTGGCATGAACTGCCCGAGCAGGCCAAGGTCAGCATCCGTCTGGACCCTGGTCTGGCTTTCGGTACCGGCACCCATCCCACTACCCGCATGTGTCTGCGCTGGATTGCACGCCAGCCCAAGGGTACCCTGGGACGCACGCTGGACTATGGCTGTGGCTCGGGCATTTTGGCCATTGGTGCAGCCAAGTTCGGCGCGACCGATGTGGATGCGGTGGACATCGATCCCGCGGCCGTGGAATCGACCAACTACAACACCAGTGCCAACCATGTGGAAGTCAGGGCCGGCCTGCCAGATGCGGCTGGCGGCGAGTACCAGACCGTGCTGGCCAATATTCTGGCTACGCCGCTCAAGGTGCTGGCACCGCTGCTGTGCGGTCGTGTGCAAGCTGGCGGCAATCTGGTGTTGGCGGGCATTCTGGAACGCCAGGCCGACGAGCTGAAGGAGGCCTATGCGCCTTATCTCAAGCTGGAGGTGGCCGACAGCGAAGACGGCTGGATTCTCATGACTGCACAGCGAGCAGCCTGATTGCGACGCAAACCCGCAGCCAGCAGGTGTGCGGGTTGTTGCTGCCTACAATTGAACCCTGATGAGCCAAGTCACCCGTTGCCCCTCCTGTGGAACCCGCTTCAAAGTGGTCGCCGACCAACTGCGCATCTCGCAGGGCTGGGTGCGCTGCGGGATGTGCCAAAGCGTCTTTGATGCCTCGCAGGAGTTGCAGTCCGTGCCCGACGAGCTGCTGCAGCCGGAAGCTGCTGATGCGCCGCAGAGGCCTGCCGTGCAGGAGGTGCAGCCGACGGAAGCCGGAGAGCAGCGGACGCCGGTTTGGCCTCAGCAGGATGCCGCGGATGCTCCCGCCCCCGATACGCAGAAGGCTGAGGCCTTGCAGGAGCTGGCATCGGACTCGGTGGACGCGGCACCGGCTGCTGCCCAGGTCGCAGAAGTCGCACCGGCAGCAGAGTCTGCCGATGTGGTTTCCGAATCCGAGCTGTCCGGGTTCATGCCCGGGATGGCGGATGCACAGCCCTCGTTTGTCGATCAGGCGCGCCCTCTGACTGAAGAGGATGCAGCGGCTGCTCAGCATGATCCTCATCCGGATGCGAGCGAGCCGGAGGCTGGGCTGGAGTCTGGTGATATTCCCGCTCCCACCGAGCCGGAGCTGCTTGTGCCGCCGCCGCCGAGCGAGGTCCTGATGGCCGAGGCTGCGCAGGACCTCAAGGATGAGGCCCAGGCCGAAGCTGTCTCGAAGGAGGCGCTGCTGCATGCCGATATCGGCGCCATACAACCCGCCAGGGGCCGGGCGCAGGCTGTCACGGAGGCGGATCAGGATGAGGCCGCAGCCATTGCCGGCAATGAACCTGGCTTTGTGCGTCAGGCCCGCCGGCAGGCGTTCTGGCACTCGGCAGGCATGCGTGTGGCGCTGGTGCTGGGCTCGCTGGTAGCCGTAGCCGGTGTCGTGGGGCAATATGCTTGGCTGCAACGCGATGTGCTGGCTGCGCAATATCCGGCACTGGCCCCTGTGCTGACCAAGGCCTGCAGTCTGGCGGGTTGCGAGCTGCAGGCCCGCCGCGCGATTGCCGATGTGGTGATCAGTGGCTCGGGCTTCAAGCAACTTGCCGATGACCATCAGTACCAGTGGAGCCTGACATTGGAGAACCGCTCCGATGTGCCAGTGGCCATGCCCATGGCCGAGCTGACCTTGACCGATGCACAGGACAGGCCTTTGCTGCGCCGTGTGATCGACCTGAGGCTGCTGGGTGCCCCGGAGCAGCTGCATGCCCGTCAGGAGTGGAGCGTGAACGTTCCTGTGCAGGTGCAGGATCTCGGCGCTGCAGTGGCGGGTTACCGGGCGCTGGTTTTTTATCCCTAATTCATTTCTGAAAGAGAACGCACCATGGCCGCTTTGATCTGCGGGTCGCTGGCATTCGACAACATCATGACCTTTGAAGGTCGTTTCGTAGACCAGATTCTTCCCGACCAGCTGCACATACTGAATGTATCGTTTCTGGTGCCCACGCTGCGCCGCGACTTTGGTGGCTGTGCCGGCAATATTGCCTATAGCCTGAAGCTGCTTGGCGGCGATGCGCACCCCATGGCCATGGTGGGCAGCGACGGTGCGGATTATGTGCAGCGCTTCAAGGAACTGGGCATTGAGACCCGTCATGTGGGTCAGCTGCAGAGCACGCATACGGCGCAGTGCATGATCATGACCGACCATGACAACAACCAGATCACGGCTTTCCACCCAGGCGCCATGATGCAGGCGCACGAGAATCGCATCACTGCCGACATGGCTGCCGATATCAAGATCGGCATTATTGCTCCCGATGGCCGTCAAGCCATGATTGAGCACGCCGCCCAGTTCAAAGCTGCAGGCATTCCCTTTGTGTTCGATCCCGGCCAGGGCCTGCCCATGTTCAATGGCGACGAGCTCAAGGCTTTTATCGAGCAGGCCGACTGGGTGGCAGTGAACGACTATGAAGGCAAGATGCTCAGCGAGCGCACGGGCCTGAACTTTGACGAGATCTCGCACAAGGTGCGCGGCCTGGTCGTGACCCTGGGCGCCGAAGGCTGCGAAGTCTGGCAGCAGGGTGAAAAGACATTGGTTGCTCCGGTGAAGCCCGCTGCCGTGGTCGATCCCACGGGTTGCGGCGATGCCTGGCGCGGTGCCTTCCTGTTTGGTCTGGAGCGTGGTTGGGACCTGGTGCGTTGCGCCGAACTGGGAAATCGCATGGGGGCGCTCAAGGTTGCGCATCGCGGCCCGCAGAACTATCAGCTGGACTTCCAGCCCTGATTGGGTGTCCGTGCCCTGAGGGCACTGATATCAGGCATGTAAAAAAGCCCGACTCTCGCAAGAGAGGTCGGGCTTTTTTATGGCGTGCAGGTCAGCGAACCGATCAGGGCTTGTTACCTGTGGGGAAGGGCCAGGCGGCTTGAGGTGCCAGGCGGGTCTGTGCCACGGGTGCAGCGGTTTCGGTTACTGCGGCAGGAGCGGGTGCTGCTGCAGCCTTCTTGGGGGCAGCCTTCGCTGGAGCAGCGGCCTTGGCAGCAGTTGCAGCCTTCTTGGGGGCAGCCTTTGCGGGAGCAGCGGCCTTGGCAGCGGTTGCAGCCTTCTTGGGGGCAGCCTTTGCGGGAGCAGCGGCCTTGGCAG
>NZ_JBANEM010000013.1:0-146081 GCF_040187805.1 Comamonas sp. wu1-DMT | reverse complement strand
GAAGCTGATCTCCCCCATCGCCATGGAAGAAGGTCTGCGCTTCGCTATCCGCGAAGGTGGTCGTACTGTGGGCGCCGGTGTGGTTGCCACGATCATTGCATAATTGATTTGTAGGGGTATAGCTCAATTGGCAGAGCGTCGGTCTCCAAAACCGAAGGTTGTAGGTTCGATTCCTACTGCCCCTGCCACCTCTTAATGGTGGAATCAACAAGAGCCCGCCTTTGGCGGGCTTTTGTGTCTTGAAATTGCACATTTTTGTGCATTTGAAACAAAATATGGCCACTACTCAGGTTGAAACAGTCAGCTCTGCTGCTGACAAAGCAAAATTAGCCGCTGTTGCGGCTTTAGTTGTTGCTTCTATTGCTGGCTTTTATCTGTTGAGCAAGCAAGGTGCGCTGGTTCAGTGGGCGGCTCTGATTGTCGGCCTGGTGCTGGCTGCTGGCGTGTTTCTGATCTCTGAGCCGGGCAAGCGCTTCATTGGCTTTGCTCGTGATGCTTGGCGTGAGGTGAAGAAGGTGGTCTGGCCCACCCGCAAGGAAACCATGCAGATGACACTGTATGTCTTTGCGTTTGTGGTGGTGATGGCCTTGTTCTTGTGGTTCACCGATAAGACGCTTGAATGGGTCTTGTACGACTTGATTTTGGGCTGGAGGAAGTAATGGCTGATGCAGTCGAAACAGATGTGAATGGTGGAGCAGCGGGACCCGCCAATCCCGATCTGCGCTGGTATATCGTCCATGCCTATTCGGGTATGGAGAAAGCTGTCGAGCGCAATATTGCGGAGCGTATTGCTCGCTCGGACATGCAGTCCAAGTTTGGCCGCATCCTGGTGCCTTCCGAAGAAGTGGTGGAAATGCGCAACGGCACTCGCCGCACCACAGAGCGCCGCCTGTTCCCCGGTTATGTGTTCGTCGAAATGGTGATGGATGACGATACCTGGCACCTGGTGAAGCACACCAGCAAGGTGACCGGTTTCGTTGGCGGTGCCAAGAACCGTCCTGCCCCCATTTCTGAAGAAGAAGTTCGCAAGATCGTCGACCAGATGCAGGAGGGCACCGAAAAGCCTCGCCACAAGGTCGAGTTCATGGTCGGCGAAATGGTTCGTGTCAAGGAAGGTCCGTTCGCGGACTTCAATGGCTCCGTCGAGGAAGTCAACTACGAAAAGAACCGTCTGCGTGTCTCGGTCACCATCTTTGGCCGCGCGACTCCTGTGGAATTGGAATTCTCTCAAGTTGAGAAAACTTGAGATTCGCAATAGAATCTAGGGCTTCGCATTTTTTTGACTCGATGCGAAGCTTTTTTGTAGAGTCAGCAACCTCGGGGAGCTGTTTGCAGATATTGCAAATGGCGCTATACCCGTAAGGAGCTCAACATGGCGAAAAAAAATCGTCGGCTTCATCAAGCTGCAAGTGCCAGCTGGTAAGGCCAATCCTTCTCCTCCCATTGGTCCTGCGCTGGGTCAGCGCGGCCTCAACATCATGGAATTCTGCAAGGCGTTCAACGCCCAGACCCAAGGTGTCGAGCCCGGCCTGCCTCTGCCCGTGGTGATCACGGCTTTTGCTGACAAGAGCTTCACGTTCGTCATCAAGACTCCTCCCGCAACCGTTCTGATCAAGAAGGCTGTGAAGCTGGACAAGGGCTCTTCCAATCCTCTGAAGAACAAGGTTGGCAAGATCACACGTGCTCAGCTGGAAGAAATCGCCAAGACCAAGCTGAAGGACATGAACGCCGCTGACGTTGACGCTGCTGTGCGTACGCTGGCTGGTTCTGCCCGTTCGATGGGCGTGATCGTGGAGGGTGTGTAAATGGCCAAGTTGACCAAGAAGCAAAAAGCTCTCCAGGGCAAGGTTGATTCCAACAAGCTGTACTCTTTCGCTGACGCCGTGGCGCTGGTGAAGGAAGCTGCAACTGCCAAGTTCGATGAATCCATCGACGTGGCCGTGCAACTGGGCGTGGATGCCAAGAAGTCGGACCAAGTGGTGCGTGGCGCCGTGGTGCTGCCTCACGGTACCGGCAAGACTGCTCGCGTGGCTGTGTTCGCACAAGGCGCCAAGGCTGAAGAAGCCAAGGCCGCCGGCGCTGACGTGGTCGGCATGGACGACCTGGCTGCTCAAGTCAAGGCCGGCGACATGCCCTTCGACGTGGTGATCGCTGCTCCCGACGCTATGCGCGTTGTGGGCCAGCTGGGTCAGATCCTGGGCCCCCGCGGCCTGATGCCCAACCCCAAGGTTGGCACCGTGACTCCTGACGTCGCTACGGCCGTGAAGAACGCCAAGGCTGGTCAGGTGCAGTTCCGCGTGGACAAGGCTGGTATCGTGCACGGCACGATCGGTCGCCGTTCGTTCGATGCCGACAAGCTGCAGGGCAACCTGGCTGCTCTGATCGATGCACTGAACAAGGCTAAGCCTGCTTCCAGCAAGGGTCTGTACCTGCGCAAGGTGGCTGTTTCGTCGACCATGGGTGTGGGCGTTCGCGTCGATACACAATCCATCTCGGCGTAATTGCTAGAAATCGTCAGATGAGCTTTGCTCATCTGGTGTGGTGGGCTGCGGGAGTTGTTGCTCCTGCAGGTCATCCAAGACCGTTGGTGTGATTTGATCACTTAATCACGAAGGCCAACGCAGATGGCGATCCCGCTGCAGATGGAAATTTTTCCTAAACAGTTGGTCGCTGCAACAAGAGCGTGTATGCAGGGCTTGCCTTGCATATGCATTTGAAGGAGTAGACCTTGAGTCTTAATCGCAGTGAGAAAGAAGCGGTCATCAACGAAGTGACCAGCCTCGCCGCTAAAGCTCAAACGCTTGTGATCGCGGAATACCGTGGCATCACGGTCGCCGACATGACCAAACTGCGTGCCGATGCTCGCAGCAAGGGTGTGAGCCTGAGCGTGTTGAAGAACACCCTGGCCCGCCGTGCTGTTGCCGGTAGCGCGTTTGACGTGGTGGCTGACCAGATGACTGGTCCCCTGATCTATGGCTTCTCTGAAGACGCAGTGGCTGCCGCCAAGGTGGTGGCCGACTTCGCGAAGACCAACGACAAGTTGGTGATTCGCGGTGGCGCGTTCGGAGGCAAGGCCCTGGACATCGACGGCGTTAAGCAACTGGCAAACATCCCCTCCAAGGAAGTACTGCTCGCACAACTGTGCGGCTTGCTCATGTCGCCTATCTCGCGTACAGCCGTTGTGCTGGGCGCTCTGGCGGCCAAGAAGGGCGAAGGCTCTGCCGAAGCGGCAACAGAAACAGCCGCAGCCTGAGTGCTCGGCAAAACCAACCAATTTTAGGAAATCAAAATGGCATTCGATAAAGACGCATTCCTGACCGCCCTGGACAGCATGACTGTTCTGGAACTGAACGACCTGGTCAAGGCTATTGAAGAGAAGTTTGGCGTGTCCGCCGCTGCTATGGCTGCTCCCGCTGCTGGCGGCGCTGCTGGTGGCGCTGCTGCTGCTGAAGAAAAGACCGAGTTCAACGTCGTTCTGACCGACGCTGGCGCCAACAAGGTGTCCGTGATTAAGGCTGTGCGCGAAATCACCGGCCTGGGTCTGAAGGAAGCCAAGGATCTGGTCGACGGCGCTCCCAAGACCGTGAAGGAAGCCGCTCCCAAGGCTGACGCTGAAGCCGCTGTGAAGAAGCTGGTTGAAGCCGGTGCCAAGGCTGAACTGAAGTAATTCAGTGAAATCAAGGGCTGGAGACTCGTAAAAGGGTCTCCAGCCTTTGGCGCTTGTGGAGTGCGCTTAAAGAACACACCAAAAAGCAGGTTTCCTAGGGAGTCTGCTTTTTAGTGTCTTCTGACAATCCGACAGCAGAAGATGCCTTGGTTCGGGCGATGTGCAACGCATCGCCGTCAGCCATGGTTGGTAGTGGCCAACCGCCAAGCCCGCAGGAGAACCCTGTGGGGCAGTCGTCGCAGACCCAGGACTCATGTCTTTGCCCGGAGATCTCATGGCCTATTCTTATACCGAACGCAAGCGAATCCGCAAAAGCTTCGGGAGCCGCGATAGCGTGCTCGAAGTGCCTTATCTGCTGCAGATGCAAAAAGATGCCTATACAGCATTCCTGCAGGCAGATGTAGCCCCCAAAAAACGTACCATTGATGGCCTGCAAGCGGCCTTCAATTCCGCCTTCCCCATCGTCTCCCACAATGGTTTTGTGGAGATGAAGTTTGTCGAGTACAACCTCGCCAAGCCCGCTTTCGACGTGCGTGAATGCCAGACCCGTGGTCTGACCTTCGCCTCCGCTGTCCGCGCCAAGGTCCAGCTGATCATCTATGACCGCGAGTCCTCCACGGCTCAGTCCAAGGTGGTCAAGGAAGTGAAGGAACAAGAGGTCTACATGGGCGAAGTGCCCTTGATGACCGACAAGGGTTCGTTCATCATCAACGGTACCGAGCGCGTGATCGTGTCTCAGCTGCACCGTTCGCCTGGCGTGTTCTTCGAGCACGACAAGGGCAAGACCCATAGCTCGGGCAAGCTGCTGTTCTCGGCTCGCATCATTCCTTACCGCGGCTCCTGGCTGGACTTCGAGTTCGACCCCAAGGACCTGCTGTACTTCCGCGTCGACCGTCGCCGCAAGATGCCTGTGTCGATCCTGCTGAAGGCCATCGGCATGACGCCCGAGACCATCCTGGCAACGTTCTTCGTGAACGACAACTTCCGCCTGATGGACAGCGGTGCGCAGATGGAATTCGTGGCCGATCGCCTGAAGGGCGAAGTCGCGCGTTTCGACATCACCGACAAGTCCGGCAAGGTCGTGGTCGCCAAGGACAAGCGCATCACCGCTCGCCACACCCGCGAGCTGGAGCAGTCCGGCACCAAGTTCGTCAGCGTGCCCGAAGACTTCCTGCTGGGTCGTGTGCTGGCCAAGAACATCGTTGATCCCGATACCGGCGAAATCATCGCCAAGGCCAACGAAGAACTGACCGAAGCTCTGCTCAAGAAGCTGCGCAGCGCCGGCGTGCAGGACGTTCAGTGCATCTACACCAACGAACTGGACCAGGGCGCCTACATCTCGCAGACCCTGCGCACCGATGAAACCGTGGACGAGTTCGCTGCCCGCGTTGCCATCTACCGCATGATGCGTCCTGGCGAGCCTCCTACCGAGGACGCCGTGCAGGCCCTGTTCCAGCGCCTGTTCTACAACGCCGACACTTATGATCTGTCGCGCGTGGGCCGCATGAAGTTCAACGCCAAGATCGGCCGCGAAGGCGCGACCGGTCCCATGGTGCTGTCCAACGAAGACATCCTGGCCGTGGTCAAGATCCTGGTGGACCTGCGCAATGGCCGTGGCGAAGTCGACGATATCGACCACCTGGGCAACCGCCGCGTGCGTTGCGTGGGCGAACTGGCCGAAAACCAGTACCGCACCGGTCTGGCGCGTATCGAAAAGGCTGTGAAGGAGCGTCTGGGTCAGGCCGAGCAAGAGCCTCTCATGCCCCACGACCTGATCAACTCCAAGCCCATCTCTGCGGCCCTGAAGGAGTTCTTCGGTGCCTCGCAGCTGTCGCAGTTCATGGACCAGACCAACCCTCTGGCAGAAATCACGCACAAGCGTCGTGTTTCCGCCCTGGGCCCAGGCGGTCTGACCCGCGAACGTGCCGGCTTTGAAGTGCGTGACGTGCACGTGACCCACTATGGTCGCGTCTGCCCTATCGAAACGCCTGAAGGTCCCAACATTGGTCTGATCAACTCGCTGGCTCTGTACGCCCGCCTCAACGAGTACGGTTTCATCGAAACCCCGTACCGTCGCGTGGTGGACGGCAAGGTGACGATGGACATCGACTATCTGTCGGCCATCGAAGAAGGCAAGTACGTGATCGCCCAGGCCAACGCCGATCTGGATGCCGAAGGCAATCTGGTGGGCGAGCTGGTGTCGGCCCGTGAAGCCGGTGAATCGACCCTGGTGTCGGCCGAGCGCGTGCAATACATGGACGTGTCGCCTGCGCAGATCGTGTCCGTGGCCGCCTCGCTGATTCCCTTCCTGGAACACGACGACGCGAACCGTGCCTTGATGGGCGCCAACATGTCGCGTCAGGCCGTGCCTGTGCTGCGTCCTGAAAAGCCCATGGTCGGTACCGGTATCGAGCGCGTTGCTGCCGTGGACTCCGGCACCGTGGTCACTGCCAAGCGCGGCGGTATCGTGGACTATGTCGACGCCACCCGTATCGTGATCCGTGTGAACGACGACGAAGCCGTGGCCGGTGAAGTCGGCGTGGACATCTACAACCTGATCAAGTATCAGCGTTCCAACCAGAACACCAACATCCACCAGCGCCCCATCGTCAGCCGTGGCGACAAGCTGGCCAAGGGTGATGTGCTGGCGGACGGCGCTTCGACCGATCTGGGCGAAATCGCCATCGGCCAGAACATGCTGATCGCGTTCATGCCCTGGAACGGCTACAACTACGAAGACTCGGTGATGATCAACGAGCGCATCGTGGCTGACGATCGCTACACCTCGATCCACATCGAAGAGCTGGTGGTGATGGCTCGCGACACCAAGCTGGGTGCCGAAGAAATCACACGCGACATCCCCAACCTGTCCGAGCAGCAACTGAACCGCCTGGACGAGTCCGGCATCATCTACGTGGGCGCCGAAGTGCAACCCGGCGATGTGCTGGTGGGCAAGGTCACCCCCAAGGGCGAGACCACGCTGACGCCTGAAGAGAAGCTGCTGCGCGCCATCTTCGGCGAGAAGGCTTCCGACGTGAAGGACACTTCTCTGCGTGTGGATCAGGGCTCGCAAGGTACCGTGATCGACGTGCAGGTGTTCACGCGTGAAGGCATCCAGCGCGACAAGCGTGCCCAGCAGATCATCGACGATGAACTCAAGCGCTTCCGCCTGGACCTGAACGACCAGCTGCGCATTGTGGAAGCCGACGCTTTCGACCGTATCGAGAAGCTGCTGACCGGCCGCGTGGCCAACGGCGGTCCTCAGAAGCTGTCCAAGGGCGCCAAGATCGACAAGGCCTATCTGGACGGCGTGGAGAAGTTCCACTGGTTCGACATTCGCCCTGCCGAAGACGATGTGGCCGCTCAGCTGGAGTCCATCAAGAACTCCATCGAGCAGCAGCGTCACACCTTCGACCTGGCGTTCGAAGAAAAGCGCAAGAAGCTCACGCAAGGCGACGAACTGCCTGCCGGCGTGCTCAAGATGGTCAAGGTCTACCTGGCCGTCAAGCGTCGTCTGCAGCCCGGCGACAAGATGGCCGGCCGTCACGGCAACAAGGGTGTGGTCTCCAAGATCACTCCCGTGGAAGACATGCCTTTCCTGGCCGACGGCACCACTGCCGACATCGTGCTGAACCCGCTGGGCGTGCCTTCGCGTATGAACATCGGTCAGGTGCTGGAAGTGCACTTGGGCTGGGCCGGCAAGGGCCTGGGCCAGCGCATCGGCGACATGCTGCAAAAGGAAGCCCGCGCTGCTGAAGTGCGTGCCTTCCTGGAAGAGATCTACAACCGCAGCGGCCGCAAGGAAGAGCTGTCTCAGCTGGACGACGGCGAAGTCATGTCCATGGCCAAGGAGCTGACCACGGGCGTGCCGTTCGCAACGCCGGTGTTCGACGGTGCTTCCGAAGCCGAAATCAAGGACATGCTGAAGCTGGCCTACCCTGACGACATCGCTGCCGCCAAGGGGCTGACCGAGACACGCACTCAGGCTTATCTGTATGACGGCCGCACCGGCGAGCGCTTCGAGCGTCCGACCACCGTGGGCTATATGCACTACCTGAAGCTGCACCACTTGGTCGACGACAAGATGCATGCCCGCTCCACCGGTCCTTACTCGCTGGTGACGCAACAGCCTCTGGGCGGTAAGGCCCAGTTCGGTGGTCAGCGTTTCGGTGAAATGGAAGTGTGGGCGCTGGAAGCTTACGGCGCCGCCTATGTGCTGCAGGAAATGCTGACTGTGAAGTCCGACGACGTGGTCGGTCGTACCAAGGTGTACGAGTCCATCGTCAAGGGCGAGCACTCGATCGAAGCGGGCATGCCCGAATCGTTCAACGTGCTGGTCAAGGAAATCCGCTCT
This sequence comes from Comamonas sp. wu1-DMT, assembly GCF_040187805.1. Lineage (NCBI taxonomy): Bacteria > Pseudomonadati > Pseudomonadota > Betaproteobacteria > Burkholderiales > Comamonadaceae > Comamonas > Comamonas sp. wu1-DMT. Next base: position 138,060 of record NZ_JBANEM010000013.1, on the reverse strand, counting down.
CTGGGCTTGGACATCGAGCTCGAACGTTCTTAAGCCCTATTAAACAGAGAGCTGCAACCGCTTTAAAACAAAGGATTTGCGCTTGGTTCGTTGCTGAAACCAAGGCAAATCCAGCGGTGGCTGCAATGATTTTTGACGAAAAGGAAAGAGTTACATGAAATCGCTACTCGACCTGTTCAAGCAATTTACGCCTGATGAGCATTTCGATGCCATCAAGATCGGCCTGGCCTCGCCCGAGAAGATCCGTTCCTGGTCTTTCGGCGAAGTGAAGAAGCCTGAAACGATCAACTACCGTACTTTCAAGCCCGAGCGTGATGGTCTGTTCTGCGCCAAGATCTTTGGCCCGATCAAGGACTACGAATGCCTGTGCGGCAAGTACAAGCGCCTCAAGCACCGTGGTGTGATCTGCGAGAAGTGCGGCGTTGAAGTCACACAGACCAAGGTGCGTCGCGAACGCATGGGTCACATCGATCTGGCCGCGCCCTGCGCTCACATCTGGTTCCTGAAGTCCCTGCCTTCGCGCCTGGGCTTGGTGCTGGACATGACGCTGCGCGACATCGAGCGCGTGCTGTACTTCGAAGCCTATGTGGTGACCGACCCCGGCATGACCCCGCTGAAGAAGTTCAGCATCATGACCGAGGACGACTACGACGCCAAGCAACTCGAGTACGGCTACGATGAGTTCACCGCCAAGATGGGCGCTGAAGGCATCAAGGACCTGCTCGAAGGCATCGACATCGACGTCGAGATCGAGCGCCTGCGCAACGATCTGACCGGCTCCGAAGTCAAGGTCAAGAAGAACGCCAAGCGCCTGAAGCTGCTCGAAGCGTTCAAGAAGTCCGGCATCAAGCCCGAGTGGATGGTGATGGAAGTGCTGCCCGTGCTGCCTCCCGATCTGCGTCCTCTGGTGCCTCTGGACGGTGGCCGTTTCGCCACTTCCGACCTGAACGACCTGTACCGCCGCGTCATCAACCGCAACTCGCGTCTGCGTCGTCTGCTCGAGCTCAAGGCTCCTGAAATCATTGCGCGCAACGAAAAGCGCATGCTGCAGGAAGCCGTGGACTCGCTGCTGGACAACGGCCGTCGCGGCAAGGCCATGACGGGCGCCAACAAGCGTGCCCTGAAGTCTCTGGCCGACATGATCAAGGGCAAGAGCGGTCGTTTCCGTCAGAACTTGCTGGGCAAGCGCGTGGACTACTCCGGTCGTTCCGTGATTACCGTTGGTCCTTACCTCAAGCTGCACCAGTGCGGTCTGCCCAAGCTGATGGCGCTGGAGCTGTTCAAGCCCTTCATCTTCGCGCAGCTCGAGCAGCGCGGCATTGCCACGACCATCAAGGCGGCCAAGAAGGAAGTGGAAGCCGGTACGCCCGTGGTGTGGGACATCCTTGAAGAAGTCATCAAGGAACACCCCATCATGCTCAACCGTGCGCCTACGCTGCACCGTCTGGGTATCCAGGCTTTCGAGCCCATCCTGATCGAAGGCAAGGCCCTGCAACTGCACCCGCTGGTCTGCGCGGCATTCAACGCCGACTTCGACGGTGACCAGATGGCTGTTCACGTGCCCCTGTCTGTGGAAGCGCAGATGGAAGCCCGCGTGCTGATGCTGGCCTCGAACAACGTGCTGTTCCCCGCTTCGGGCGAACCCTCCATCGTTCCTTCCCAGGACGTGGTGCTGGGTCTGTATCACGCCACGCGTGAAAAGATCAACGGCAAGGGCGAAGGCATGGTGTTTGCCGACCTGATGGAGCTGCAACGCGCTCTGGATGCCGGCGAGACCGAGCTGCACGCCAAGATCAGCGTGCGCCTGACCGAGTGGAACAAGAACAAGGAAACTGGCGAATTCGAGCCCGTGACCTCGCTCGTGGAAACCACCGTGGGCCGTGCCCTGCTGTCTGAAATCCTGCCCAAGGGCCTGGCTTTCAGCAACATGAACAAGGCGCTGAAGAAGAAGGAAATCTCCAAGCTGATCAACGCCTCCTTCCGCAAGTGCGGTCTGAAGGCCACGGTCGTGTTTGCCGACAAGCTGCTGCAAAACGGTTTCCGTCTGTCCACGCACGCCGGTATCTCGATCTCCATCGACGACATGCTGGTGCCTCCGCAAAAGGCCGACATCCTGGCCCGCGCAGAGTCCGAAGTGAAGGAGATCGAGCAGCAGTACGTCTCGGGTCTGGTGACCTCGGGCGAGCGCTACAACAAGGTGGTGGACATCTGGGGCAAGGCCGGCGACGACGTGTCCAAGGTGATGATGGACCAGCTCAAGGTCCAGAAGACCACCGACCGTCACGGCAACGAAGTCGATCAGGAATCGTTCAATGCGATTTACATGATGGCCGACTCCGGCGCCCGTGGCTCCGCAGCGCAGATTCGTCAGCTGGCCGGTATGCGTGGTCTGATGGCCAAGCCTGACGGCTCCATCATTGAGACGCCTATCACCGCGAACTTCCGCGAAGGCCTCAACGTGCTGCAGTACTTCATCTCGACCCACGGTGCCCGTAAGGGTCTGGCCGACACGGCGCTGAAGACGGCTAACTCCGGTTACCTGACTCGTCGTCTGGTGGACGTGACGCAGGATCTGGTCGTGAACGAACAGGATTGCGGTACCTCCAACGGCTATCTGATGCGCGCCATCGTCGAAGGCGGTGAAGTGATCGAATCCCTGCGCGACCGCGTGCTGGGCCGTTCGACCGCCGAAGAAGTGCTGCACCCCGAAACCCGTGCCGTGCTGGTGCCTGCCGGCACCCTGCTCAACGAAGACACCATCGAAGAGCTGGAAGCCCAGGGCGTGGACGAAATCAAGGTGCGTACGGCTCTGACCTGCGAAACCCGTTTCGGTCTGTGCGCAACCTGCTACGGTCGCGACCTGGGTCGTGGCGGCCTGATCAACCTCGGCGAAGCCGTGGGTGTGATCGCTGCCCAGTCCATCGGTGAACCCGGCACGCAGCTGACCATGCGTACCTTCCACATCGGTGGTGCCGCTTCGCGCGCTGCCATCGCCTCGAGCGTGGAAGCCAAGTCCAATGGCGTGATCGGCTTCAACAGCACGATGCGCTATGTGTCCAACACCAAGGGCGAGCTGGTGGTGATTTCGCGTTCCGGCGAGATCGTGATCAGCGAAAACGGCCGCGAGCGCGAGCGTCACAAGGTGCCTTATGGCGCCGTGCTGACCATCAAGCCCGACGAAGCCATCAAGGCCGGCAAGATCCTGGCGAACTGGGACCCGCTGACTCGACCCATCATTACCGAATACGCCGGTCAAGTGCGTTTCGAGAATGTGGAAGAAGGTCTGACGGTGGCCAAGCAGGTCGACGAAGTGACCGGTCTGTCCACTCTGGTGGTGATCGACCCCAAGCGTCGTGGCTCTGCCAAGGTGGTGCGTCCCCAGGTCAAGCTGATCGACGCCAACAACCAGGAAGTCAAGATCCCTGGTACCGACCACGCCGTGACGATCGGCTTCCAGGTCGGGGCCCTGATTCAGGTGCGCGACGGCCAGGACGTGGGCCCCGGCGAAGTGCTGGCCCGTATCCCTGTGGAAGGCCAGAAGACCCGCGACATTACCGGTGGTCTGCCCCGTGTGGCCGAACTGTTCGAAGCCCGTACGCCCAAGGACAAGGGCACGCTGGCCGAGATGACCGGTACCGTGTCCTTCGGCAAGGAAACCAAGGGCAAGATCCGCCTGCAGATCACCGATCTGGAAGGCAAGGTCTGGGAAGAGCTGGTGCCCAAGGAGCGCAACATTCTGGTCCACGAAGGCCAGGTGGTGAACAAGGGCGAGTCCATCGTTGACGGTCCTGCCGATCCTCAAGACATCCTGCGTCTGCTGGGTATCGAAGAGCTGTCGCGCTACATCGTGGACGAGGTGCAGGACGTTTACCGCCTGCAGGGTGTGAAGATCAACGACAAGCACATCGAAGTGATCGTGCGTCAGATGCTGCGTCGCGTGATCATCGAGAACTCCGGCGATACCACCTACATCCAGGGTGAACAGGTCGAGCGTTCCGAGGTGCTCAACACCAACGAACAGATGCAGAAGGAAGGCAAGCTGCCTGCCACGTACTCCAACGTGCTGCTGGGCATCACCAAGGCTTCGCTGTCGACCGACTCGTTCATCTCTGCGGCTTCCTTCCAGGAAACCACCCGTGTTCTGACCGAAGCTGCCATCATGGGCAAGCGCGACGAGCTGCGTGGCCTGAAGGAAAACGTGATCGTGGGTCGTCTGATCCCCGCCGGTACCGGTCTGGCCTATCACCAGGCTCGCAAGGCCAAGGACGAAATGGACGATGCCGAGCGTCGTGCCATCGCCGAAGCCGAAGAAGCCGAGCTGGCCGGTGTGCTGGCTGATGACGTCGAAGCACCTGCTGGCGACGCCTCTGCCGACTAAGCATGGCACTGGGCCGCGGCCGGCAACGGCTGCGGTTCGCTGCTGATGCACCGCGCTCCCGCTCTGCCTTGTGCAGACGGGAGCGTTTTTCATTGATCAAGACACGACTTGCGCAAGCTCGGATCAGACATGGTGTTTTCTCGATAGAAATGCCCGCTGTGCATCCTGGTCTGCGTCAGTTCTACAAGATTTTCAGGTCTGCTCTTCATGACTTCCAAGCCTTCCCAACCCAAGAACGCCGCTGCAGGTGCTGCCGTGCCCAACGCTCCTGCCCTGTGGCAACAGCTGGATGCAGTGGCCAAGGCCTTGCACGGCATCCTGGGTGGTCAGTCCAGCAAGGCTGTGCTGGCACAGGTGCCGCAGCGCTTGCGTCCGGGAGTGCAGGCCTTGCTGTTCCAGGTGCTGCGCAATCTGGGGCGTGCCCAGGCGCTGCAAAAGCAGCTGGCGCCGCGCCCACCGGCACCCAAGGTCAGTGCCTTGCTGAGCACTGCGTTGGCACTGGCCTGGGATGAGACCCAAGCCCCATATCCGCCCTTCACCCTGGTCAACCAGGCCGTGGAAGCTGCCAAGAACGGCGCGGCACGCGCGCAGTCCGGCTTCATCAACGCCTGCCTGCGCCGCTTTCTGCGCGAGCGCGATGCCCTGGTGAGCGCGACCGACAACGATCCCGTGGCCGTCTGGAATCACCCTGCATGGTGGATTGCCCGGCTCAAAAAAGACCATCCCCAGGACTGGCAGACCATTTTGGCGGCCAACAACGCCCAGCCGCCCATGACGCTGCGGGTGAATGCACAGAAAAGCACTCCAGCCCAGTATCAGAATGCGCTGCAGGCGATGAACCTGAAGTCGACAGCTGTCGCCGAATGCGGTCTGCAGCTGGAGCAGGCGGTGCCTGTGCAGGAGCTGCCGCAGTTTGAAGAGGGATGGGCCTCGGTGCAGGACGGCGCGGCGCAGGCCGCTGCACCGCTGCTGCTGGCCGGCTTGCCCGAGCCTCAGGGCCGCCCGCTGCGCGTGCTGGATGCCTGTGCTGCGCCCGGCGGCAAGACTGCCCATCTGCTTGAGCGCGCTGCGCCCGGCGGCATCGAAGTCACGGCCCTGGAGATCGACCCCGAGCGGGCTCGCCGCATCGGTGAAACCCTGTCGCGCCTGGGCCTGAAGGCCAAGGTGCTGGTGGCCGATGCGTCCGCGCCCCAGGCGTGGTTCGAATCGCAATGTGGCGGTCAGCTCTTCGATGCGATCTTGCTCGATGCGCCTTGCACGGCATCTGGCATTGTGCGTCGCCAGCCCGATGTGCGCTGGCTGCGCCGTGAGAGCGATGTGGCCCAGCTGGCAGACATCCAGTCCAGGCTGCTCGATACCCTGTGGCCGCTGCTGCAGCCCGGCGGCCGCATGGTCTATTGCACCTGCTCGGTCTTCAAGGCCGAGGGCGATGCCCAGATGCAAGCGTTTCTTGCGCGCAACACTACGGCGGCCAGCTTGCCTGCTCCGGGTCATTTAATTCCCGGCAAAGCTGCCAAACACGATTCCGTGGCAGACAATCCCCTGGGTGACCACGACGGCTTTTTTTTACGCTCTGCTGGAAAAATTGCGCTAACGCTGTAGCGGGGGCCTTGCGGCGTGCGACCCGTGCAGCTTCGCTGGTGCTGGCGCTGTCCCTGGTTTTCGTGCTGGCCCGGGCCGATACCGTGCCGCCGGATATCAGCTCCATGCAGGTCACGCGTACCGACGAGGGGGTGTTTCTCTCGGCCAATCTGCAGTTCGAGCTGCCCGGTCAGGTTGAAGATGCCCTGCGCCAGGGCATTCCCATGTATTTCATTGCCGAGGCTCAGGTGCAGCGCGAGCGCTGGTACTGGTCCGATCAGCAATTGGGCGTCGCCACCCGCTATTACCGCATTACGCACCAGCCGCTGACCAGGCGCTGGCGTTTGCATATCTCCAATTCCGCCTTCACCGGCGGCAGCGGCACCGGACTGGCGCTGGGCCAGTCCTACGAGCAACTCGAGGATGCCATCGCAGCCATTCAACGCATTTACCGCTGGAAGATTCTGGACTCCGGCCAGCTCGGCTCCACTTCCGGCGTCTCGGTGCAACTGCGCTTTCGCGTAGATCTGTCGTCCCTGCCCAGACCTTTACAGATTGGGGCACTGGGGCGCTCGGGCTGGAATCTGCAACTGTCGCGCACGCAGACGCTGGAGGCCGCTCCCTGATGGCTGACATCAAGCTCCCGGACGGCGAAGCCGGCGGCTCCTCTGCCGCGCGCTGGTCGCGCGCCACGCGCTGGGCCGTTGGCACGGGCGTGGCGCTGATGGTGGTGGTGGGGGTGCTGCTGCTGTTCCTGCTGACCCTGGCCACGAATAACCGGCTGGCCTATGAGCGCAACTACAACTGGCTGTTTGCCGCCAATGTCGTTGTGGCCGGATTGCTGCTGCTGGTGCTGTTCTGGGGCGGCTTGCGCCTGGCTCTGAGGCTCAGGCGCGGGCGTTTTGGCAGCAAGCTGTTGCTCAAGCTGGCGGGCATCTTCACCCTGGTGGGTTTGCTGCCGGGCTTGTTGATCTATGTGGTGTCCTACCAGTTCGTCTCACGCTCCATCGAGAGCTGGTTTGACGTCAAGGTCGAGGGGGCCTTGTCTGCGGGCGTGAGCCTGGCCAGTGCCACACTGGATACCGTGGCCAATGACATGGCCAACAACACGCGCACGGCAGGCCTTCAGCTGTCTCAGACTTCGGATGCAGGGGCGGCACTGATGCTGGAGCGCATCCGAGATCAGATCGGAGCCTCCGATGTGGTGCTCTGGAATGCATCAGGCAAGGCCATTGCCAGTGCCGGTCAGTCTCAGTTCAGCCTGGCGCCCGAGCGGCCCAACACCCAGCTGCTGCGCAGCTTGAGGGAGCAGGGCGGTCAGCGTGCCGTGGCCAGCATCGAAGGCCTGGATGATGCCGGCGACGTGCCTGCCGATCAGGCCGCGGCCAACGCCAAGGTGCGCACACTGGCGCTGGTGCCCAGCTCGGCAGTGAATCTGTTGGAGGAGGCGCGTTATCTGCAGGCCACGATTCCCTTGCCGCAAGCCCTGGTCAGCAATGCCCTGGCCGTGCAGGAGGCCAATCGCGAGTATCAGGAGCGAGCACTTGCTCGCGGTGGATTGCAGCGCATGTATATCGGTACTCTGACGCTGGCGCTCTTTCTGGCCGTGTTTGGGGCCGTGGTGCTGGCCGTGGTGCTGGGCAACCAACTGGCCAAGCCCTTGTTGTTGCTGGCCCAGGGCATGCGCGATGTGGCGCGTGGCGATTTGCGCCCCAAGCCTGCGCTGCAGAGCAAGGACGAGATTGGCGGGCTGACGCGCTCTTTTGCCGTCATGACCCAGCAACTGGCCGACGCACGCTCCGACGCCAACCGCAATCTGCTGCAGCTCGATGCGGCGCGCAGCAATCTGCAGACCATTCTGGACAACCTTACTTCGGGCGTCATCGTGCTCGATCGCTCCGGACGCATCGTGCTCAGCAATCCCGGTGCAACACGCATTCTGCGCGCGCCCATGGCGGTGTTCCAGGGCAAGCGCCTGCGCGATGTCTCGGGTTTGCAGGACTTTGCGCGCGTGGTGCAGGAGCAGTTCGAGATCTTTCTCGGCGATGCTTCGGCCGAGCAGGGGCGCGACCGCTGGCAGCAGGTCTATGAGCTGGACGCGGGCAACGGCAACGGCGATGTGGTGCACAACACCACCAGCCTGGTCATGCGCGGCGCGGAGCTGCCCGACGACCAGCGTCTGCTGGTGTTTGACGACATCTCGGAGATCGTCTCTGCCCAGCGCGCACAGGCCTGGGGCGAGGTGGCGCGCCGCGTGGCGCATGAGATCAAGAATCCGCTGACGCCGATTCAGCTGTCTGCCGAGCGTCTGGCGATGAAGCTGACCGACAAGCTGCAGCCTGCGGAGCAGGCGCTGCTGGCCAAATCCGTGAAGACCATCGTCGATCAGGTGGGGGCCATGAAGCGTCTGGTCGATGAGTTTCGTGAATATGCACGTTTGCCGGCTGCCAATCTGCAAGCGCTGGATCTGAATGCACTGGTCGCTGAGGTGCTGCAGCTCTATGGCGAAGAGAATGCGGCGGTGCGTGTGGAGGCATCGCTCGACGAAGCCTGTCCGCTGATTCAGGGCGATAGCCAGCAATTGCGTCAGGTCATCCACAATCTTTTGCAAAATGCGCAAGATTCCACGGCGCAAAGAGCGCAGGAAACAGGGCAGACTCCAGGATCCGTCACCATCGAAACCCGCTGGATGGACACGGCCCAGCGTGTGCGCCTGAGCATCAGCGACAGTGGCACAGGTTTTGCTCCCAATATTCTTCAAAGAGCCTTCGAGCCCTATGTGACCACCAAGTCTCGCGGCACAGGCCTGGGTTTGGCCGTGGTCAAAAAAAATCGCCGACGAGCATGGCGCAAGAGTGGACCTGGGTAATCGAGAGGAAGACGGGGTAGTGCAAGGCGCGCGAGTGTCGCTATCATTTGTACCTAACGACCGTGCGGGGGCGGCTTGATCCCGTTCCGCACAAGGCATAGCAACAGGCTTTAGACACATGGCAAACATACTAGTGGTCGACGACGAACTGGGGATCCGGGATTTGTTGTCGGAAATCCTCAACGACGAAGGTCATAGTGTGGACGTGGCGGAGAACGCCACGCAGGCACGCGTATCCAGGGCAACCCACAACTACGATCTGGTGCTGCTAGACATCTGGATGCCGGACACCGACGGCGTCACCCTGCTCAAGGAATGGGCCACGGCCGGTCAGCTCACCATGCCCGTCATCATGATGAGCGGTCATGCGACCATCGAAACGGCCGTCGAGGCAACGCGCATCGGTGCACTGTCATTCCTCGAAAAGCCCATCACCATGCAGAAGCTGCTCAAGGCGGTGGAGCAGGGGCTGGCGCGAAGCACGGCCAGCCAGGGCTCGGAAACTGCAGCGCATGCCAGCAACGGCACGGCTCCATCGGCCGTGGTCAGCATCACGGCCCAGGCGGCGGAAGACAATCTGCCCAATTCGCACCAAGGCTTCGATCTCGACCGCCCCCTGCGCGAGGCGCGCGATGGCTTTGAAAAAGCCTATTTCGAATTCCACCTGGCACGCGAAGGCGGCTCCATGACGCGCGTGGCCGAGAAGACCGGCCTTGAGCGTACCCATCTGTATCGCAAGCTGCGCCAACTGGGCGTGGACCTTGGACGCAATCGCCGCGGATAATTTCCAAAAAATTCGCAGTTTTCGATTTGGGCTCCAAAAGTGTGCCTATAATCGTGGCTTCAGCACTCAAGGGTGCCGAAGAAAAGGCCCGGTAGCTCAGTCGGTAGAGCAGAGGATTGAAAATCCTTGTGTCGGCGGTTCGATTCCGTCCCAGGCCACCAGATTCAAAGCCCTGGATCAGCAATGATTCAGGGCTTTTCTGCATCCGGACCTGCTTTTTCGGTGGCATAGCAGGCCGGCGAATGCTTGGGGCTGGAATGCCCAGGCGGGGCAGGATGCAGAAAAATATGCCTATAATCGCCGCTTCAGCAAATTCAAGTTGCTGGACAGCACAGGCCCGGTAGCTCAGTCGGTAGAGCAGAGGATTGAAAATCCTTGTGTCGGCGGTTCGATTCCGTCCCAGGCCACCAAATTTAAAGCCCCGGATCAGCAATGATCCGGGGCTTTTCTCATTGCAGCCTCGGAATGTCCGCGATGGGCTGTTGGTAATAAAAGTAGAGCGGCTTGCGCTTTTCTTTGCTTGATTTCAAGGCGTTTCAGCTCTAGTTTGCTTTATGGATAAGCGCAACCAGCTTTTCATTTGATAGCGCCTGCATGCTGCCGTTAAGCTTGCAGCTTTCATCGTGCACAGACAGGCACAGGAGCGCGTGTGACAGCAGAGCAGCAATCAAGGGCGTCGCAACCGGCAGCTAACTGGCAGCCGGGCCTGATCGCCATTCACGGCAACCAGACCGAGGCGCTGGCCGATACCGTGCTGGCCTGGCTGGCGGCGCATCCCTTGCAGGCGCTGGAGCCCGAGATCGTGCTGGTGCAAAGCAACGGCATGGCCGAGTGGTTCAAGATGCGCATGGCCGAACAGCAGGGCGTGTGCGCCGCTGCACAGGTCGAACTGCCGGCGCGCTTTGTCTGGCGCAGCTACCGGCAGATTCTGGGCAGGCATGAGGTGCCGCGTGAATCGCCGCTGGACAAGACGCCCATGATCTGGCGCCTGATGCGTCTGCTGCCGCAATGCCTGGGCGAGCCTGCGTTCGCACCGATTGCCAACTTTCTGCGCCCTGGCGAGCCGCAGCGTCTGCTGCAGCTGGCCGAAAAGCTGGCCGACCTGTTCGACCAGTACCAGATCTACCGCGCCGACTGGCTGGCCGCCTGGGAGCAGGGCGAGGATGTGCTGCGTACAGCGGGCCGCCCCGACGAGCCAGTGCCCGAAGGGCAGCTCTGGCAGCCCCAGCTGTGGCGCAAGGTGCTGGCCGAACTCGATGAGCAGGAGCGTGCCGCCACCCGCCCGGCCCTGCTGGCGCGGATTCTGGACGCGCTGCAAAGCGGTCAGCCGCCCGTCACGCCGCTGGCGCGCCGCGTGGTGGTGTTCGGCATGAGCCAGATGCCGCTGTCTTTGATGCAGTTTTTGAGCGGCATTGCCCAGCACAGCCAGGTGCTGATTGCCGTGCCCAACCCCTGCCGCTTTCACTGGGCCGATGCCATCGACGGGCGCGAGCTGCTGCGCCAGCAGCGCCGCCGCCATGCCGACAAGGGCGGCAAGGATCTGGCGCAGATTCCGCTGGCGGCCATGCACGCCCATGCCCATCCGCTGCTGGCGGCATGGGGGCGGCAGAGCCGCGACTATGTGCGCCAGCTCGATGCCTTCGACACCACGGGCGACACGGCCGTGCAATGGGGCTGGCCGCGTGTGGATGTGTATGACGAGGCCGACGCGAGCGAGCTGATCGACGCACCGCTGCTGGTCCAGGTGCAGCAGCGCATTCGCGATCTGGTGCCCATGTCGGAGCACCCTGCGGTCGAGATCGCGGCGGCCGACCAGTCCATCGTCTTTCACAAGGCCCATGGCCTGGTGCGCGAGCTCGAAGTGCTGCACGACCAACTGCTGCAATGGCTGGCCGAGCCTGCCGCTGCGGGCCGCGCTGTGCTGGCGCCGCGCGAGGTGGTGGTCATGCTGCCGTCGATCGAAGAGGCTGCGCCCGCCATCCGCGCCGTGTTCGGCCAGTACGGTCGCCACGATGCGCGCCATATTCCGTTTGATATCGCCGACGTGGGCGCGCGTGCCAGCAGTCCGCTGGTGACGGCGCTGCAATGGCTGCTCAAGCTGCCGCAGCAGCGTTGCCGTCTGAGCGAGTTGTGCGACCTGCTCGATGTCCCCGCCGTGGCGGCGCGCGTGGGTCTGGCGGCAGACGATCTGCCCCAGCTCACGCACTGGATGGCCGGTGCGGGCATTCGCTGGGGGCTCAACCATGCACAGCGAGCACAGTTGGGCCTGGCGGCCTGTGGTGATCCCAACAGCGCCTGGTTCGGCCTGCGCCGCATGCTGCTGGGCTATGCCAGCGGGCCGGCGCTGGAGGCCGCCTTCGACGAGGCACAGGTGTTTGCCGGCATGGAGCCCTATGACGAAGTGGGCGGCCTGACAGCCGAGCTGGCCGGGTCGCTGGCCAGCTTGCTGGGGCGCATGCTGCAGTGGTGGCAAACGGCTGCTACGGCTGCGGCTCCCGAGGTCTGGGCCCAGCGTTTTCGAAGTCTGATGGACGACTTCTTTGTCGCGCAGGGCGATGAAGACCAGGCCTTGTGCGCCGCACTCGACACGGCCCTGGTCGGCTGGCAGGCTGCCTGCGAGCAAGCGGGTTTTGAGGCCCTCATTCCGCTGGAAGTGGCACAGGAGGCCTGGTTGCAGGCCCTGTCCGAGCCCGCGCTCAACCAGCGTTTTCGCGCCGGCGGCGTGACTTTCTGCACGCTGATGCCGATGCGCGCCATCCCCTTCGAAGTGGTGTGTCTGCTGGGCATGAACGATGGCGACTACCCGCGCCGCGCCACGCGCGTGGACTTCGATCTGATGGCCTTGCCCGGTCAGCAGCGCCCCGGTGATCGCGCGCGCCGCGACGATGACCGCCAGCTGATGCTGGATGCCTTGCTGTCGGCCCGCAGCAAGCTCTATATCAGCTGGGCCGGCCGCCATGTGCGCGACAACAGCGAGCAGCCCCCCTCGGTGCTGGTCTCGCAGCTGCGCGACTATCTGAGCCAGGGCTGGCAGGGTGAAGGCAGCGCAGGACTTTCCGCCCGCGAGCGAGGGGATCTGCTGCTGGCCCAGCGTACCCGCCAGCATCCTTTGCAGCCCTTCAGCCGCCGCTATTTCGAACAGGCTTCGGGCCTGTCGACTTTCGCACGCGAATGGTATGGCGCGCATGAAGAGCGGGCCGTGCAGGTGCTGCCTGTTGTGGCTGCCTTCGAGCCCGATCCCGAAGTGCCGCTGACGCTGGCGCGACTGACGGAATTTCTGCGCCATCCCGCACGCAGCTTTCTGCGCAATCGCCTGCAGGTGCGCTTTGAGCAGGACGAGGAGCTGCTGGAGGACGACGAGCTTTTCAGCGTCGATGGCCTGACCGCCTACGGCCTGATTCAGCAGCTGCAGCAAGGCGTGCGCACGCAGCTGGCGCATGATGCGGCGCTGGACGTGGGCCTGCAGGTGCAACGCCAGGTGCAGCGCCTGGGGCGTGCCGGCGTGTTGCCGCTGGCAGGTCTTGGCAGGCGCGAGGCCGATGTCTTGCAGGCCCAGGCCACGCCGTCGTTGCTGGCCTGGCAGCAGCAGATGCGGCTATGGCCCCATGCGGCGCCGCGTGAGCGGCTGTTGCTGCACTCCGGTGCGGTCACGCTGGATGACTGGATGGATGGCTTGCAGGAGCGCGAAGAGCCGTCTTCGGATGCGGGCCACAGCCGCTGCTGGTTTGCGCTGGAGCCGCGCACGCTGCTGAACAAAAAGCGCGAACTTCAGGCCTACAAGCTGCTGCCCGTTTATGTGCGCAGTCTGGCGCTTTCAAGCACGGGCAGCGACACGCTGATGTGCGTGATCGCACGCGACACCCTGGTCTGGGTGCAGCCGCTGGAGCCGGAGGCGGCCACGCAGCGCTTGCAAGCCTTGATGCAGCTGTGGCTGGCGGGCCAGAACGAGCCCTTGCCGCTGCCTCTCAAAAGCGCCATCGCAGCCGGCCTGGACGATTTGAGCGTCGCCGCACAGGCCTACGAGGGCGGCTACATGCTGGGCGGCGAATGCGAAGACCCCAGCTGGGCGCGCTGCTACCCCGACTGGGAGGCACTGACGGCCGATCTGCGCTTCCACGTCCTGGCCAAGCAGGTCTATGGCCCGCTGCATGACTGGCTGGCTGCGCAGGTGCAGACCGAGGATCTGCCCTTGTTGCATCGCGCAGACCAGGACGAACAACCAGGAGAGCCGGCATGAGCACGCCCGCCAACCCCATGAAGCCCGGCAGCCAGGCGCTGCAGCCCCTGCATTTCCCGCTCTGGGGTTCGCGCCTGATCGAAGCCAGTGCGGGCACAGGCAAGACCTGGACCATTGCCGCACTCTATCTGCGGCTGGTATTGGGCCATGGCGCAGAGAACGGCTTTGCCCGGGCCTTGATGCCGCCCGATATTCTGGTCATGACCTTCACGCGGGCCGCCACGCGCGAGCTGTCGGACCGCATCCGTGCCCGCTTGATCGAGGCCGTGCAATGCTTTCGCGGCGAGGCCGAACCGGCGGCGCACGACAGCTTCTTGCGCGACCTGCGCGATGCCTATGCCGAAGGCGAGCTGCGCGACACAGCTGCCTGGCGGCTGGACATGGCTGCGCAGTGCATGGACGATGCCGCCATCCACACCATAGACGCCTGGTGCCAGCGCATGCTGCGCGAGCATGCGTTTGACAGCGGCAATCTGTTTGATGAAACGCTGGAGGCCGATGAAAGCCAGCGTCAGACCGAGGCTGCACAGGATTACTGGCGCCAGCAGTGTTATCCGCTTTCGGGCGAGGTGCTGGAGGCGGCGCTGCAGGTCTGGCCCGATGTGCAGGCCCTGGTCAAGGATATGCAGTCGCTGCTGCGTGAAAACATAGCCGCCACGGCGGGCGCCGGAACCTTGGGTGAATGCATTGCGCAGACCCAGGCTGAGCGTGCTCAGCAACTGCGAATGCTTGGCGATGGCTGGGAGCAAAAAGCGCAGCAATTGGAAGACTGGCTGGACGGCCAGTTGGCCACCAACAAAAGTGCTTGGAATGGTTTGAAGCTCAAGCCTGCCAACTACAAGAACTGGCTGAAAGCTTTGCGGGAGTGGGCTGCCGCGCCGCACGATGGGCTGGCGGCGGCGATGAAGACGGGTGCCACCCGTTTGGTGCCTGCCGGGCTGGATGAAGCGCGCAAGGGTGATGCGCAGGTGGAGCTGCCTCCCGCATCTGCCGAGCTGGAGCAACTGCTTCAGGCCCTGGCCCAGCTGCCTTCCCTGCATGTGGCGCTGCGCCTGCATGCGGCAGTCCACGTGCAGCAGCGCCTGCTGTGGCTCAAGCGCCAGGCCGGCACTTTCGGTTTTGCCGATATGCAGCAGCGCCTGGATGCGGCTCTGGCTGGCGACAACGGCCCCGCGCTGCAAGCCGGCATCCTGGCCCAGTACCCGGTGGCGCTGATTGACGAGTTCCAGGACACCTCGCCGCTGCAATACCGGCTGTTCGACCAGATCTACCGCACGGCAGACAACAGCGCGGGCAGCGCACTGCTGCTGATCGGCGACCCCAAGCAGTCCATCTACGGCTTTCGTGGTGCGGACATCTACAGCTATCTGCAGGCCAGGCAGGCGACCGAGGGCCGCCACTATGTGCTGGACACCAACTTCCGCTCCACCGAGGCGCTGGTCGATGCGGTCAACCAATGGTTTGTGCAGGCTGAAGGGCGCGAAGGTGAGGGGGCGTTCATGTTCCGCGCCGGGCAAAGCAATCCGCTGCCGTTCGAGAGCGTCAAGGCCAATGGCCGCAAGGAGCTGCTGATGCAGCGCAGCCAGCGCATGGCCGCACTGACCATTGCCTGGGATGGCAGCAGCGATGAGCCGCTGAGCAATGACGACATCCGCCGCCGTGGGGCGGAGTTCTGCGCCAGCCAGATCGTGCAGTGGCTGATGGACGGTGCCACGGGCTTTGCCGAAGCCGGCCAGCCGCTGCAGCGCCTGCGTCCGGCCGATATCGCGGTGCTGGTGCGTACTGGCAAGGAGGCCTCAGCCGTGCGCCGCGCACTGGCGCGGCGCAATGTGGCCTCGGTCTATCTCTCCGATCAGGACTCGGTCTTCGCCAGCGGCGAGGCGCAGGATCTTCTGCTGTGGCTGCGTGCCGTGGCCGCGCCTCTGGACGGACTGGCCGTGCGTGCCGGTCTGGCCACGCCCATGATGGGTCTGTCGTTTGACGAGCTGGCCTGGCTGGCCAGCGATGACGAGGCCTTCGATGCGCGCAGCGAGCTGCTCAAGGAACTGCACAGTCTCTGGCAGCGCCTGGGCGTGCTGGCCATGCTGCGCCAGACGCTGTACCGCTTTGAATTGCCGGCGCGCTGGCTGAAGGACATGGGCGGCGAGCGCCGTCTGACCAACTATCTGCACCTGGCCGAGCTGCTGCAAGGCGCGAGTGCCCAGCTGGAGGGCGAGCAGGCGCTGATCCGCTGGCTGGCCACCCAGATCGAGAGCCCGGGCGCGGCCGGCGATGCACAGATCGTGCGGCTGGAATCGGATGCTGATCTGGTCAAGGTCGTCACCGTGCACAAGAGCAAGGGGCTGGAGTACCCACTGGTCTGCCTGCCGTTCGGCGGCAGCTTCCGGCCTGTGGACGGCAAGGCGGCCTATCTTTCGCTGCCCGTGCAGATCGATGGCGCACCCGCGCGCGAGCTGGTGCTGGACTACGACGATGCACAGCTGGCGCAGGCCGACAAGGAACGCCTGCGCGAGGATCTGCGCCTTCTCTATGTGGCGCTGACCCGCCCGCGCCATGCACTGTGGATGGGGTTGGCCCCCATGAAACGCGGCAACAGCAAAAACTGTGTGAACGAACAGGGTGCGGCAGGCTATCTGCTGGCCGGAGATGTTTCTCAGGCCGCAGCCAGCTGGCGCGCCAGCATACAGGCCCTGAGCGAGCGTTGCATGGAGATCGCCGTCGTGGATCTGCCGGCCGAACTGCCCCTGGCCTCGCGCTATGTGGCCGCGCAGGCCTTGCCCGCCCTGGCCGCCGCGCCCGTGTACGAGGCGCAGTTCGACCGCCGCTGGGGCATTGGCAGCTTTTCGTCGCTGACCCGCGCCATGGCCGCACCCAGCCTGCCAGTCCTGCCGGTGGCCGCACAAAGTCCCGCCGAGGACGAGCGTGCGCTGCAGGCCCAGGAAGCGGGTGAAGCTGCGCTGGACCTGGGCGTCATCAACGACGTCATGACTGCCCTGCCCAACTTGACCAGATTCGCCGCCGGTGCGCGCAGCGATGCTGCGGTGTGGCACCGCTTCATGCGCGGCCCGGTGGTGGGCAATTTCCTGCACGACCAGCTGGAATGGCTGGCCGCAGAGGACTTTGCGCTGCTGCCCGAGGATGATCCTGGCAACAGTGAACCCCTGGCGGCCCGACTGCTGCGCCGCTGCGAGCGCGCGGGCCGCAAGGAGCAGGCCGCCGATGTGCTGCAGTGGCTGCGCGCCGTGGTGCACCAGCCGCTGGCGCCGCTCGGCGTCTCGCTGGCGCAATTGGGCGAAGGTGATGCGCTATTGCCCGAGATGGAGTTCTGGCTGCCGGCGCGGCGCCTGTCGGCACCTCGTATCGACGCGCTGTGCCGCCGGCACATCCTTGCCGGCCAGCCGCGCCCGGTGCTGCCCGAGCGCGAGCTGCACGGCATGCTGATGGGCTTTGCCGATCTGGTGTTTCACCATGGCGGCCGTTACTGGGTGCTGGATTACAAGACCAACCACCTGGGCCAGGACGGCGCGGCCTACGCCCCTCAGGCGCTGGAGCAGGCCATGCTTGAGCACCGTTATGACGTGCAGGCTGCGCTGTATCTGCTGGCTCTGCACCGCCTGCTGCAAAGCCGGCTGGGCGCGGCTTACGACCCCCGGGAACAACTGGGCGGCGCGCTCTATTTCTTCCTGCGCGGTCTTGATGGCGAGGCCGCCGGCATGCATGTGCTGAAGCCGCCGCTGGCGCTGCTGGACGGGCTGGAGGCGCTTCTTGGAGATAACGAGAAAGAATTGAGGGAGGAGCAGCCATGAAGGGCCGCCGCAAAGCCGATCTGCAGACGCTGGACCTGTTTGCAGCCCCCGCGGATGGCGACACGATTGCATTAGGCACGACGGACTGGCTGGCCGCGCTGGAGCGACTGGCCGACGCGGGCCTGCTGCGCCGCCTGGACAGCGCCCTGGCGGCCTTTGTCGCCGCGCAGGACGCAGAGGCCGGACCTGAACTGCTGGTGGCCACCGCCGTGCTGGCGCAGATGGAGGGGCGCGGTCACAGCTGCCTGCCCTTGAAGGCGCTGGCTGGCGATCCCAATCAGATTCTTGCCTGGCCCAAAGAGGCAGAGCGCTTGCAGCAATCGCTATGGGAGCAATTGCCCGGCCGGTTGGCTGACTGGCTGCAGGCCCTGCGCCGCAGCCCCGTGGTGCGTGTCGTGCAGCCGGGAACGGTAGTGGCAGACCGAGGTCAGCCGCTGGTGCTGCTGGACGGCGCTGCGCCCTTGCTGTATCTGCGCCGCTACTGGGACTATGAGCGCAGCGTGGCCACCCATATGGCGCAGCGTACGGCGGCCGATGCGGTGGTGCTTGACGAGCCCAGGGTGCGCGAATGGCTGGGGCGGCTTTTCAGCTCGTCTGCCGCTGCCGCTGCTGCAAATGCGGTGGACTGGCAAAAGCTGGCTTGCGCGCTGGCGCTGCGGGGGCATATGTCCGTCATCACCGGCGGGCCGGGCACGGGCAAGACCTATACCGCGGCCCGCCTACTGGCGCTGCTGTTTGCTACGGCGCCGGATGCCGCGCAGCTGCGCGTCGCGCTGGCTGCGCCAACCGGCAAGGCGGCGGCGCGGCTCAAGCAGTCCATCGATAGCTCGCTGCTGGAGCTCAAGGAGGCCGTGGGCCGCGAGCTGGATCTGGAAGCGCTGGTCAAACGCATGGGGGCGGCACGCACCCTGCATTCGCTGCTGGGGGCCAGGCCTGACACGCGGCGCTTTGCCCACCATGCAGGCAATCCGCTGGATGTGGATGTGCTCATTGTCGATGAGGCCTCCATGATCCACCTCGAGATGATGGCCGCACTGCTGCAGGCCCTGCCGCCTACGGCGCGCCTGATTCTGCTGGGCGACAAGGATCAGCTCGCCTCGGTGGAGGCTGGTGCCGTGTTGGGCGATCTGTGCCGCGATGCGCAGCGGGGCAATTACGCGCCGGACACCGCGACCTATGTCGAGCGCGTGACGGGCCAGTCCCTGCCTGCACAGTACCTGGCGCCGGCCAGGGCCTTGCCGCTGGCTCAGCACACCGTCATGCTGCGCGAGAGCCGTCGCTTTGGCGGCCCTATCGGTCTGCTGGCACAGGCCGTGAATGCCGGCGATGCACCTTCTGCCATGGCGCTGCTGCGCACGCAGACCCAGGCCGGCCCGCATGCCGAACTCTGGGCGCGCGAAGGCGGTGAGGTCGAGGCCGTGGTGCGCAGCGCCGTGCAAGGCCGTGGCGGCATGGCCAGCTATGCCGCCTATGCCGAGGTGCTGGCACAACATGGGCAGGGCAAGGGACGCGGCTTTGCCACCGAGGCCGAGCACCAGCAATGGGTGAGGGAGGTGCTGGCCGCCTTCGACCGCTACCGCCTGCTGTGCGCCGTGCGCGACGGCAACTGGGGCATGGCGGGCCTGAACCGCGCGGTGGAGCAGGCCTTGCAGGCCATGGGCGCCATACGCAAGGAAGGCGAGTGGTATATGGGTCGTCCGGTGATGGTCACGCGCAACGATGCGCAGCTGGGCGTGTTCAACGGCGATATCGGCATGGCCCTGCCCAGCTTTGCCGACCCGGCGCGGCTGCGCGTGTACTTCATGCAGGGCGAGCAGCTGCACCATGTCAGCACGGCGCGCCTGGCCCATGTGGAGACCGCATTTGCCATGACGGTGCACAAGAGCCAGGGCTCGGAGTTCGAGCACACGGCGCTGGTGCTGGCCGCGCAGGGCGGCAATGTGCTCAGCCGCGAGCTGGTCTATACCGGCATCACGCGGGCGCGCAAGGCGTTTTCGCTGTGGACCGAAGTGCCCGGCCTGCTGGTGTCGGCGATGGGCAGTCCCACGCAGCGCAGCAGCGGTTTGCTGGGATTCATGGAACGTGCGTAGTAGCCTAGGGGTGAGGCTCTGCTTTGATAGCAGTGACCGCAATCCAGGTAACACTGGAGGCCGATTTCGCTCAACCTATAAAGGTTTCCCATCCGGCTTTGCTCGAAGTGATGAGCCAGTGACACTGGCGCAGTCCAAGCGCGAGACGGCCAGCTAGGGCCGCCCCGCAGCCAAGGTCGTCGTCCCCCTTTGGGGGAAGACGCGAAGCGGCTCAGAGGGGATCAGTGTTCGTAAACCGCGTCCCAGTTGGTAAATCCCTTGACCTCGATCGGATTGCCGCAGGGGTCGGTGAAGAACATGGTCCACTGCTCTCCGGGCTCGCCTTCAAAGCGCACCTGCGGCTCCAGAATGAAGGTGGTGCCGGCGGCTTTGAGGCGTTCGGCCAGGGCCAGCCAGTCGGGCTTGAGCAGGATCACGCCCAGATGGGGCATGGGCACCATATGGTTGCCGACCTTGCCGGTGTTGCTCACGGCAAAGGGCTGACCCAGATGCAGGGAGATCTGGTGGCCAAAGAAGTCGAAATCGACCCAGGTGTCGGTGCTGCGACCCTCGCGACAGCCGAGCACGCCGCCGTAGAAACGGCGGGCCTGGTCGAGATCGGTCACGTGGTAGGCAAGATGAAAAGCGCTTTGCATGATGGGCCCAAGCGTAGCATCACCGGGCCCGTACCCGGCACGCTTCAGCGCGCAGCCTTGGCCTGCATGCGTGCCATCAGCTCCTCGGTGTTTCGCTTGCGGTCGGCGTTGACCTTCTGCACCGTGGGACGCTCGCTCATGCGCGCCAGATAGTCGCGCACCGGCAGCTCGGCCAGCAGATCGCTGCCGCCCAGGATCTTGCTGGCGCTGCTGACCAGCGGCAGATGCACGATGGCGCTGCAGTCGGCCAGCGTGAAGCTGTCGCCCGCGATGAACGGGGTATCGAAGCGGGCCAGCTTGGCAAAGGCTGCGATGTTCTTTTTCAACTGCTCCAGCGTCTTGTCGCGTGTGCCATCACTGATCTTGCCGCCGAAGAAGGCCTGGGGATAGAGGTTGCGCGCCACCAGCTCCAGGTGCAGGTTCAGATAGACGCAAAGCTCACGCACCTTGGCGGCAGCAAAGGGGTCTGCGGGCAGCAGCGGCACCTTGTTGGACAGTGTTTCCACATATTCGATGATGGCGTCGGACTCGCTGATGGCGCCATGCTGGGTGCGCAGATACGGAACCTTGCCCAGCGGAGATTCCTCGGGGTTGGTGCTGCCCAGCCAGGCCAGCTCCTCGGCGAAGGGAATCTGCTTTTCCATCAAGGCCAGCTTGACCTTGTTGTAGTAGTTGCTGGCCGAAAATCCGCACAAAGTCAGCATGCTTGTCTCCTGATCGGTGGTTGTGAATAGGTATACGTGGCCAGTTATCGTAGAGGCAAGTGGCGCAAGCCCTGCGTCGCCAACCGGATAGCGGGCCGGCTTCTACAATCGCTCCATGCATTGGCGCGCACACCCTCCTCGGCACAAACCGGCAGCCCTTCTGGTTCGCAGGGTGCTGGGTGCGTGGTTCTGCGTGCTGCTGGTCAGCATGCTCACGCCCTGGGCGCGCGCCACGCCGCCTGCCGGCTGGGAGGCTGTGTGCACGGCCAGCGGCAGCACACACTGGGTGCCCAGCCCCGCCAGCGACGATGCCGCCACCCCACATGGACTGGATTGCGCGCTGTGCCTGCCGCTGCTGGCGCCGCCGCCAGCGCAGCAGCCAGATCCTGGCAGTCACCGCGCCGTTGTCGATGCCCGGCCCTGGGCCGATGTCGCTCACAGAGCTTTTGTCTCCACCCTGCCGCCCGTACGTGCGCCGCCCTTTGAAACCCTGAAAAACATAGCTGAGGGCGCTTGATGGTCAAGCGTCTCAGATCGATTTGAGATTGACACGACTTATGCAAATCGGGCTCAAGCAAGGGCTTGGTTTCAAGGGGACCATCTTGATGCACTCTTGTTTGCGTAAGTCCAGACTGAATTTGAATGGAGATGGTTTCATGAATACGCGTCGTTTTACCGTGATGGCCCTGGGTTCGCTGGTCGCTTCGCTGCTGGTTTCGGGGGCCGCCTGGGCCCATGCCGATGCGGCCCATGTCAAGGTCGAGAACGCCTGGGCCCGCGCCAGCGTGGCGGGTCAGCAGGCTTCGGGGGCCTTTATGCGCCTGACGGCCCAGGAGCCGCTCAAGCTCGTGGGTGTGGAAACTACGGCCGCCGCCGTGGCCGAGGTGCACGAGATGAAGATGGAGGGCGATGTGATGCGCATGCGCGCCATCGAGGCCCTGGATCTGCCTCAGGGCGTGGCCGTGGATCTCAAGCCCGGCGGCTATCACCTGATGCTGCAGCAGCTCAAGGCCCCGCTGGTCAAGGACAGCCAGGTGCCCGTGACCCTGGTGTTCAAGGATGCCAAGGGCGCAGTGTCGCGCCTAAGCCTGCAACTGCCGGTGCGCGTGGCCGCCCCTGCGGCGGCCGGTGCCGGGCACCAGCATATGGGTCATGGTGCTCATCAGCATTGATGACTTGAGCCAGGCGCGCGACCTGCTCCCTTGTTTGCAGCAAACATCGCAAGTGCAGTAAGCTAGTTCCGCGTCCGGTCTTGTCCGGATGCGGATTCTGGTATCCATCCCTGCAGTGGAGAGCACTATGAGCGGCGACGCATCGGCATTTGGTTTCGGCAAGTTCATTCCCGGCTTTGATTTTCTGCAGGGGCTGGCGCAAAGCGCTGGCGCTGCGGCCAATCCCATGGGCCGCGTGCCGCAATGGGTGGCTCCCACCGTAAGCGTGGAAGAGGTTGACAAGCGCATTGCCGAGCTGAAGGCCGTGCAGTTCTGGCTGGAGCAAAACAGCCGCGCCCTGGCTGCCACCATCCAGGCGCTGGAAGTGCAGCGCATGACGCTGTCCACGCTCAAGGACATGAATGTCAGCATGAGCGAGCTGGCCAAGTCCTTTCCTTTCCCTGGTGCAGCGCCGGCAGAGCCCGCAGCGACCGGCAATGCCGGCTGGCCCATGGGAAGTGCCACGGCCACGGCCAAGGCTGCGGTTGCAGAGCCGCTGGCAAACCCTGCGCCCGAGCCTGAAGCACAGGCTGCGGCGCAAGAGGAGCAGAACCATGCCAAGGCTCAGGCAGAGCCGCCTTCTCAGGCTGCCTTGAACCAGGCCATGCAATGGTGGGGAGCGCTGACCCAGCAGTTCCAGCAGATTGCGGCCAAGGCCATGGCAGAGCCCGTTCCGCCCGAGACGCTGGCCGCTGCCCAGCGCGCCACCGAGATGGCCAGCGGTTTTGCCAAGTCCACCATGGAAAAGGTGATGGCACAGGCAGGCGGTTTTGGCGCTGCAGCTGCGGCAAAAACTGCGGCGACAGGTGCGGCAAAGAGCGCCGCGGCAGCCGAGCCCAGGCCTGCACGCAAGGCGGCGGCCAAGACCGGTCAACCCAAAACGGCAGCCAGCAAAACGGCAGCCGCTAAAAAAAACTGCTGCCAAGCAGCCTGCCGCCAAAAAGACTGCAGCCAAAACCTCTGCTACCTCGCGCAAGCCCTGAGCAATCCCTTCCCGCTAAGGTGGAAAATCGTGGTTGCAAGGCATCCACGCTCCAGCAAGAACAGGAGGGCTTATGTCACTGTTTCCCGTCGCTCATGCCAGCCATGAAGACTGGCGCGCTGCGACTGAGCAAGTCGTGCTGCAGCTGCGTGGGCAGTTGCTGCGCCAGTCACTGCAGCCGCACCGGCTGGGTCTGGTCTATATCGCGCAGGGGCTGGTGCCCCATGCGCAGCCCTTGCTGGCGCTGCTGGCGCGCGAGTTGCCCCAGGTCACCGACTGGGTGGGCAGCTCCGGTCACGCCGTACTGGCCATGGAGCACGAGTATTCCGAAAGCTCCTCGCTGGCGGTCATGCTGCTGGACCTGCCGGCCGCCCATTACCGCGTCTATTCCGGCGTGGCACCGCTGGCGCAAAGTGGCGCCGAAGCCGGATTCGAGGCGCATTCGGCCCTGGTGCACTCCAGCATCGATCAGCCTGATCTCGCTGAGTTGCTGCTGGAGCTGTCCGAGCGCATCAGCTCTGGAAATCTGTTCGGGGCGCTCAGCAGCGAGCAGGGCGTGCAGTTCGCCTGTCGTGCCGAAGACCTGCCCCGGTTGAGGGCGCAGGCCAGCGTCGGCATTTTTCATGCCGGCTTTTCCGGCGTGGCCTTCGATGCCGATGTAGCCTGTATCTCAAGACTGGCCCAGGGCTGCGCGCCCTTGGGCGCGGGATTGGAGATTACTGAGGCCAGAGGCCCGGTGGTGCTGGAGCTCGAAGGCGAGCCCGCCTTGCCCCGACTGCTGCAGATGCTGGATGTGGAAGCCAGCCCCAGCGCCGGAGGCGGCTGGCAGGCTGCGCTGTCGCAACTGCGCAAGACCCAGGCCGCGATTGCCCCGCTGGGCCGGGGTCTGGAGCGCGGGGCGCTCACCGACGAGGCCCAGGTGCTGCATATCGTGGGGCTGGATCCGGTGCGCCAGGGCGTTGCGCTGTCGTCGCCCGTGGAGGCCGAGCATACGGTGATCTTCTGCCAGCGCCAGAGCAGCGCGGCCCGTCATGAGCTGATGCAGATGGGCGCGGCCCTCAAGGACGCGCTGCAGCCCGACTTTGCCGACGCAGGTCCCGAGACCATGGCCGAGGCGGCCCAGCCCCAGCATATACGCGGTGCGATCTATGTGAGCAGCAAGGGCCGGGGCAGCGAGCTGTTTGGCGGAGCCGATGCCGAGCTCAAGCTGCTGCGCCATGCGCTGGGGCCGGTGCCTCTGATCGGCCTGGTGGCCGAGGCACAGCTGATGGATGCGCATGTGCATCAGCTGGCCGGCGTGCTGACGGTGTTCACCGGTAAATAGCCTGAAATTTGATAGCTGTTAGCGCTTGATTCAAATGGTTTTCAAAATCAATTGACTCTGAAGCACCGAATTAATTGGCACAAGCAGCTATCAAAAAAAAGTCGCCCCAAAAACTGGCGCTGCCTGAAATCAGCGATGCCGAGCAAGAGCCGCGTCGCGGCGATGGCATCGTCCCCCTCCGCGAAGCAGAGAGGGGGAAGCGGCGGGGCCGCTCAGGGGGTGGAATACAGTTCCACGCCCAGATTCAGCATCAGGCGATTGGCCCAGCCGAACAGGGCGGCCGAGTGCAGCATGTCCAGAATTTCCAGATCGGTCAGACCTGCATCGCGCAGCGGCTGCAGATTCTGCGGACCAAAGCCGCCCGGCGCACGCGTCAGTGTCAGCGAAGCCTGGATGATGGCGCGTTCGCGGGCATTGGTGCCGGCGGTTTCGGGCTCGTCAAACAGCTGGGCCATCACATCGTTGCGCTTGGCCAGCTGCTCGAAGCGCTGGGCATGCACCGAAGCGCAGTACACGCAGCCGTTGGAGCGAGAGACGGCCGTGGCCGCCACTTCGCGCTCGGCGCGGGACAGGCCGCCGGGCGCATACATGATGGCGTTGAAGGCCTGGGAGCGCTCCAGCAGCACCTGGGGCTGGCGGGCCAGCAGCAGATAGAAGTCCATGCTCTTGGCCTTGGGGTGGCTGACTTCCAGTACCTGCTGCTGCTCGGGCGTGGCGGTGTCGGGGTCCAGCACCTGCAGCCAGGCCTTCCAGTCCAGCGTCTCGCTGGTAAAGCCGTTGCGGCGCAGCGGCTCGCCGGGCGGCGGCAGGTTGGCAGGGTGGACAAAGGGCGCGGCATCGACAGGCTGGGCGGCAGGCGCTTCGGTCACGCCGCCCAGCTCGCCCATGGCCTTCACACCCGCCAGCAGGCGGGCCTGATAGGCCACAAAGCCGATCAGCTGGGCCAGCAGCACGGTGTCGTTGAGCGACAGGCCGGCGGCCGGAATGGCCAGCAGCGCAGCCTGATCGCTCTGGGCCGGGTTCAGGGCCAGCGTGCGCACAAAGTGCAGCATGGCGTCCAGGCGCGCATTGCCGGTCTGGGCGCCGGGCTGATCGAGGATGGAGCGCAGCTCGGGCGTGATGGCGTCGCCCAGGGCCTCGGCGCGCGCACGGTATTCGGCTTCCAGCACGGTCACGCCGCTGACGCGGGCCTGCTCGGCAGCCAGCACCAGGCGCTCGGCCTGGGTCAGCGCGCTGTCCAGTTGATTGCCCAGCAGCAGGTCTTCGCAGGCCTGGGTGGCCAGAGCGACTTTTTCGCGCTCGTGGCGGGTGGTGAATGTGGGGCTGCCTTGCTCAAGGCCGGCCAGTCGGTCTATGGTGTCTGTCATGCGAAGTCTCGTGATTTAGGGTTGCAGCTGGCGGATGCGCGAAGCGCTGTCGGCTGCGGTCCATTCTGTGCCGTCCAGTTCGGGCTCGGCATAGGCCTTGAGCTTGTCGAAGTGCTGCTCGATATCGTCCAGATAGAACAGCGAGGCCAGGCCCTGGGCCAGCTTGCGCGCCCCATCGCTGATGGCGGGAATATCGCCCGACACCGTGCCGTGCGAGAGCGCAGCGGGGTAGCAGAAGCAGTGAATATGGTCGAGACCGGGTAGCTCGCCCTGGAACTCGAACAGCGGTCCCAGATCGGGCGATGCCGACAGCTCGGCATCCTCATCGGCGGCCTCGGGCGTGAAGCGGCTGTTCCACAGCTTTACATGCGGCGCGATGTCGGCAAACTCGGGACGCAGGCTCCAGTCGATGGCAAAGCCCGTAGAGACGATGAGAAAGTCCAGCACGAACACGCCGGCCGAGGTCTGCACCTGCAGCTTGTTGCCCGCTTTTTCCACACTCTGCACGGCGCAACCCAGGTTGAAGAAGGCGTTGTCATGGCGCGAGACGCGCAGCGTGCTGCCGTGCGGCGGCGGCACCTGCTGGGCGTTGATGTAGTGGCGGATGCGCCATTTCCAGGCATCGGGCAGCAGATACTGGCCGTGGGTCAGGCCGGGCACGCCCGAGCCCTTGGACTTGTTGATCAGCGGCAGCTGCTGGCGGCGGATCAGCATGTCCACGCTGGCCGCGCCGTTTTCGAGAGCCGTCGCCGCGCTGTCCATGGCCGAAGCCCCGGCACCGACCACGCCCACATGCTTGCCCGCCAGCGTGGCGTAGTCCATGGCATCGGAGGAATGGGTCCAGAACTTCCTGTCCACGCCCCGCATGAAGGCGGGAACCGTGGCGCCGCCCAGGCCGTCGCGGCCCGTGGCCAGCACCAGGCGGCGGGTTTGCCAGGTGGCGGTCACGCCATTGGCCTTGACATCGACTTCCACCACGCCATCGGCCTGCGGGCGCACGGAAACGACTTCGTGGCCGTTGCGCACGTCGGCGTTGGTCACGCGGCGGTACCAGCGCAGATAGTCCATCCACTGCAGGCGCGGGATCTTGTCCAGCACTGTCCAGGCATCGAGACCGAACTGGGCGATGAACCAGGCGCGAAAGGACAGGGCTGCAACCCCCATGGCAGGGCCGGTCAGCTCCTTGGGCGAGCGCAGGGTTTCCATGCGCGCCGTGGTGGCCCATGGGCCTTCGAAGTCTGGCGCAGACCTGTCCAGCAGCACGGGCTTGATGCCGACCTGCTGCAGCGCCATGCTGAGCGCGAGACCGGCCTGGCCGGCGCCGATGACGAGCACGTCATGCACCGGCAGTCCCTTGCGCGTGGAAGGGGGAATCCAGGCCTTGGCAGGCCAGCCCAGAGTGACGAAGTCGTCACGCAGGCGTTCTTCCAGCGTTGCCAGTCCCGATGTGGTGGCTGTCGTAGAAGGTGAAATTGACATAGCTAAAACCCAAAAGCGCCTGAGGCTTGAGCCGCAGACGCATCAAACAAACACCGATAACTTAACACTGCTTGAACTCGAAGCAGGACCAAGCGAGAGACACCGAGGAAGGGCCTGGGCGGCCCCGCACCGAGGGTGTCGTTCCTCTCCCTTGGCGCGCAGCGCGTAGAGAAAGGGGGAAGCGGCAGGGCCGCTCAGGGGGTGTTAGTCAATACTGATTTTGGCATCCTTGACCACCTTGGCCCATTTGATGCGATCTTCGTGCACGGTCTTCTTGAACTGCTCGGGTGTCTCTTCGCGGATGGTGTTGCCCTGGGAGACAAAACGCTCGCGCACCTCGGGCTGCTTGAGCACGTCGTTGACCGCCAGGTTGAGCTTCTTGACGATGACCGGGTCCGTGCCCTTGGGCGCGAAGATGCCGAACCAGATGGAGCTGTTGAAGCCCTTGGTGCCGGGCAGGCCGCTGGCGGCAATGGTGGGCACTTCCTTGACGGCTTCCACGGGCTTGGCCGTGGTCACGCCCAGCAGGCGCACCTTGCCGGCCTTGTAGTGGCTCAGCACGGTCTGCACCTGGTTCATGATGCAGCAGGTCTCGCCGCGCAGCACCGAGGTGATGGCTTCGGGGCCGCCCTTGTAGGGCACATGAACCATGTCCAGGCCCAGACGCGAGTTGAACTCGGCGAATGCCATATGGGTGCCTGCGCCATTGCCGGTGGAGGCGTAGTTGTACTTGCCGGGATGGGCCTTGACCTCGTCAACGAACTCCTTGAGGTTCTTGACGTTGATCACATTGGGATTGATGGTCAGCACATTGGCCACGTCCACCAGCGGTGCGACGGGCACAAAGTCGGCCTCCACGTCGAAGGGTAGCTTTTTGTAGAGCGCGGCATTGCTGCCATGGGTGGCGGCGGTGCCGAAGTAGATGGTGTAGCCATCGGGCTTGGCGCGGGCCACGAACTCGCTGCCGATATTGCCGGCGGCGCCGCTCTTGTAGTCAATGATCACGGGCTGGCCCAGGATCTTGCCCAGCGGCTCCTGTGCCACGCGGCCGATCACGTCCACACCCGAGCCGGCGTTGAAGCCCATGATCATGGTGATGGGCTGATGCGGATAGCTGGCGGCACCGGGATCGGCCGCCTGGCTGGCCAGGGGAAACAGGGCGGCGGCCGCCGTTGTGGCAACAAGACCGGAGATGAAACGGGGCAGCAAACGCATGATGGGACTTGTCCAGAGGAACCTTGAATGCTGTGAATTGTGTCCGTAATTTAATGATTTGCTTCTATATGCTTATGCAGCATTAAGCTTGTGGGGTTAATGCAAAAAAGCCCAGATCTCTTGCGAGACATGGGCTGAAATCCGCTGGAAAGTGATGACTCGGAGGGCCAGCGGAGGGAGCTATCAGGGCTTAAAGCTTCAACAGGCTTTTAGCGGCGATAGGGGTTGTGGGGGTTGCGGTCATGGCGGTTGGGCACACCGTCGCCATCCCTGTCCCAGCGGCTGGCGCGGTAGTCCCAGCGGTTGCCGTGCTGTACCCAGACGGGCTGGCGGTACACATAGCCAGGGCGGTTCTGTACCCAGTGGCCGGCGCGCCAGACATGGCGATGGCCGCGCGGCTCCCAGTAACCCGGAGCCCAGACATAGCCACGGCGCGGAGCGGGCACGGCTTCATAGCGGACCGGGGGCGGTGCGTTGAACTGCACGTTCACATAGGCGCCCTGGCTGGCACCCGCCCAGTAAGCGCTTTGGGCCTGTGCGCTGCCGGCAAAGCCCAGCAAGGCGAGTGCGCCTGCGGCAGCGACGGTATGGATGGTGTTGCGGATTGTCAGCATATACGCCTCCTTCATGGGTAGCGGGCTGTCTGTGGGTCCAGGCATCCCTTGGGCTCCATGTTGGAAGGCCAGCGTCAACCGCGGGTTGCCGCTGTGCGAAGTCTTGCAATCTTGTGTGTCTGTTTGGTGAAGAATGTACAAAACAGGCGGATAACGCAGATGCAGCAAGCGCATTTAGCTACATATTTTGGAGTGACAGTCTACCGGCGCAAGGCCGCAAAGGCGGGCAGCTCCCATTTGCGCATGCCCAGCACCAGGGTGTAGCCCTCGATCTTGTTGGGCCCTAGGCGCTGATCCTGCAGATGCTGCTGCGAGAAGTCCTGACCGATGCGCTGGATGCGCTCCACGAAGCTGGGCGCCAGGCTGGGGGCGATGGAGCCGTGCACCAGCAGCATGGTCTCGTCCTCGCCGGCAAAAGTGCCGCCAAAGTAGTCCAGCACGGCGTTCTCGCGGAAGAAGTCCATCACCGGGCCGTTGGTCTGCCAGCGGAAGGTCTTGGCCAGGCGCAGCTTGTAGCGGTTGCCAGGACGCAGCTCGATGATGCCGATGCGGTCCAGTTGCGCCAGATAGCCTATGCCCTCGGGCTCGCTGATGCGGTAGGTGGCGACTATCTGCTCCAGCGTCCACTGGCTGAGCAGGCAGATGGCCGTGAGCAGCAGCTTGCGGTCGGCAACCACGGCAATCTCCTGCTCGCGCGTGATCTGCTGCAGCAGCGGCCGACTGTCGGCCACATTGCGGGCCAGATCGGCAAAGTCCAGGTGCAGGGCACGGCAGATCTCGTCGATGCGCGACAGCGGCATGTCGCCCTTGGCCAGCATGCGCTTGACGCTGGATTCGGCCATGCCTATGGCCTGAGCCAGGTCGGCATAGGTCATCTGCGCGGCCTTGAGTTCTTTCTTGATGGCGGTGACGAGATCGGCAGTCGTGCTCATGGTATCGGTTGGTAGTACTGGCAGTGCAGCGGTATGGGGCAAGTTTAGAAGATTGATGCCGCTGCTTCGGCGGGTTTCCATACTGCGCGGCAATCACACAAGGAAGCGCCATGCAACTGCATACCTCATCGATCACGACCGTGGAAATGACGAACCCCGAGACCTCGGGCACGCTGGAGCAGCGCTTTGCCTTGTTCGGGGGCATGGCCTTGCTGTTCACGCTGGCGCTGCTGATGCCTGGCATGGCTCAGCCCGAGCATTACCACGCCTTTGCCGACCGGCGCGGCTGGCTGGGCGTGCCGCATGCGGCCGATGTGTTGAGCAATCTGGGGTTTGTGCTGGCGGGACTGGCGGGCTGGGTCGCACTGGCGCGTGCCGACTATCAAAAGCTCAACGGCACGGCGCGTGCCCTGTGCGCCCTGTTCTTCACGGGCCTGCTGTGCTCGGGGGCAGGGTCTGCGTACTATCACTGGGCACCGCAGGATTCGAGCCTGGTCTGGGACCGGCTGGGCATGAGCCTGGCTTTCGCCGGCTTGCTGGGCCTGGCGGTACAGACGCGCATTGACGACATCAGCGCCCGCATCACTGCCGGAGTACTGCTGGTGGCCGCACCTGCCAGCGTGGCGGTCTGGGCGCAGACCAGCAATGTGCTGCCCTGGGTGCTGGTGCAAGGCGGCGGCATGCTGACTCTCCTGTGGCTGGCCTTTGTGGCACCGCGTCGTCATGCGCTGCCCATGGAGCTGGGCTGGGTTCTCGGCTTGTACCTCGTTGCCAAGCTGCTGGAGTTCTCGGACGGCGATGTCTTCGATGTGACCGCGCACTCAATCTCCGGCCACAGCCTCAAGCACTGGATGGCCGCCGCTGCCGCATGGCCTGTGCTGCGTGCCTTGCTCCAGTGGCGCGAGTCGTAATATTCATAGCGGCTGGCGCATGTTCATCAAGCGCCAGCGGCATAAAACCTACAAAAAAATCCGGGCAAGTTGGCACAATGCCAGCAGCGCCACAGGGAGAGATCCATGAATTCCACGCCGACCGTGCACACGGCCGCCGCTGCACAGCAGCATGCCCACCCCAACCAGTTTGCCCTGTTGGGCCAGCGCCGCTTTGCGCCGTTTTTCTGGACGCAGTTTGCCGGTGCGGGCAATGACAATCTCTTCAAGTTCGCCTTCACGGTGATGGTTACCTATCAGCTCAGCGTCTCGTGGCTGCCGCCTTCCATG
The DNA here is from genome assembly GCF_040187805.1 of Comamonas sp. wu1-DMT. NCBI lineage: Bacteria > Pseudomonadati > Pseudomonadota > Betaproteobacteria > Burkholderiales > Comamonadaceae > Comamonas > Comamonas sp. wu1-DMT. Next base: position 106,632 of record NZ_JBANEM010000013.1, on the reverse strand, counting down.
GCGGGCCTGGTGATCGGTGCGCTGTTCACCCTGCCTTATCTGCTGTTTTCGGCCACTTCGGGGCAACTGACCGACAAGTGGGACAAGACCCGCATGTTCCGCCTGGTCAAGAATCTCGAGATCGCCATCATGTTGATCGCGGCCTGGGGCTTTGTCCAGGCCAATGTGCCGGTGCTGCTGCTGTGCGTGTTCCTCATGGGGCTGCACTCCACGCTGTTCGGCCCCGTCAAGTTCGCCTATCTGCCCCAGGTGCTCAACGACCGCGAACTCACGGGCGGCAACGGCATGGTGGAGATGGGCACTTTTGTCGCCATCCTGCTGGGTCAGGTCGCCGGCGGTCTCTTGATTGCCGTGCCCGAGGTCGGCCATATGCAGGTCGCCATGGCCTGCGTGGCCGTCGCGGTCGTGGGCCGCATCTGCGCGCAGTTCATTCCCCATGCGCCGGCGACCGATCCGGGCCTGGTCATCAACTGGAACCCGTTCACCGAAACCTGGCGCAACCTCCAGCTGGCACGCCAGCAGCCCGTGGTGTTCCGCTCGCTGCTGGGCATCAGCTGGATGTGGTTTTTCGGCGCGGTGTTTCTCTCGCAGTTCCCCAGTTTCGCCAAGGAGGTGCTGCATGGCGACGAGCATGTGGCATCGCTGCTGCTGGTGATCTTCTCGGTAGGCATAGGCATCGGCTCGCTGCTGTGCGAAGTGTTCAGCCGTCGCCAGGTGGAGATCGGCCTGGTGCCGCTGGGCGCGATTGGCATGAGCGTGTTTGCGATTGATCTGTTCTTTGCCACACGCGCGCTGCCGCTCTCCGAGCTGATGGGCGTGAGCGCCTTTTTTGGAGAGGCCAAACACTGGCGCGTGATGCTGGATCTGGGCCTGCTGGCGCTGTCGGCGGGCATTTACAGCGTGCCCATGTATGCGCTGATCCAGATGCGCAGCCAGCCCACGCACCGCGCGCGCATCATCGCGGCCAACAATATCCTGAACGCGCTGTTCATGATCGCCTCGGCCGTGCTGGCCGGTGCCCTGCTGGCCGCAGGTTGCAGCATTCCCCAGGTGTTTCTGATCACCGGCATTGCCAACGCCATCGTGGCGCTCTATGTGTTCCTGCTGGTGCCCGAATATCTGCTGCGCTTTGTGGCCTGGGTCATCACCCACTTTGTCTACCGCTTCAAGGTGCGCGGCGACGAGCATATTCCGCGCGATGGTGCGGCCGTGCTGGTCTGCAACCATGTGAGCTTTGTCGACGCCATCTTGCTCATGGCGGCCAGCCCGCGCCCCATCCACTTCGTGATGGACCACCGCATCTTTCAGACGCCGGTGTTGGGCTGGCTGTTCAAGCTGGCCAAGGCGATCCCGATCGCGCCGCACAAGGAGGACCCTGCGACCTATGAAGCCGCGTTCGCACGGGCCGCAGAGGTGCTGCGCGAGGGCGATCTGCTGGCCATCTTCCCCGAGGGCGGCATCACCTTCAATGGCGAGCTGCAACCCTTCAAGGGCGGCATCATGAAGATTCTCGACCATGCGCGAGACGACGGCCTGCAGGTTCCCGTCATTCCCATGGCGCTGACCAATCTCTGGGGCTCCTACTTCAGCCGCATCGAGCTGCGCGGCGGCAGGAATGTGGCCATGGTCAAACCGCTGCGCCGCGGCCTGTTCAATCGCGTGGGGCTGGAAGTGGGCGAGCCCGTGGCGGCTGCCTCTGTCACGCCGGCCCTGCTGCAGCAGAACGTGGCGGATTTGCTCCGGCGTTGAGGCGGAAAGATCAGGGCAGGAGCCGGATATCACCCATGTAGGCCAGTCCTTCGCCATGGGTGTTGTCCGAGTCTGCCGAGACGGTGACGCCGATGATGGTGGGCATGGCCTGGGACTCGTCGCCAAAGGCGTGCAGATAGTCGGACGCCAGGTTGCGCTGTTCCGCCACCCACTGGCCTTTGTGCGTGCTGCCGCTTTGCAGCACGATATAGCGCATGCGATGCGTGAACGCGTTGTGCATGACCGTGCCTGTGGGTTGCTTGTTGTCCCAGACATAGCACAGCGTCTCGGCCGGAATATCCTCTCCGGTGCTGATTTTTCCCAGGCGCAGCTTGGCCCGTTCACCAAAGCTCAGCTGCGATTTGTCAAAGTCGAATGATATGCAGAGCTTGAGCGCCGCATCGTCACCGGCTCTGGTTTTGATATCGGCCTTGTCGATCAGCTGATCCACGCGCCAGCGCCACTGCAGTTGCAGATCGGGCGAAGCAGTCAGGTGCAGCGTGTGAACCATATTGCCATAGGCGTCCTGTGTGCTCACGCGCAGCACATGCCCGCCATCCTGGTCCACCACATTGAAGGCCGTCGGGTTCTTGTTGGGCAGGGTGGCAAAGTGCCAGGGCCCTCCCAGAGGGCCCGGCGGCATCTGCGAAAAAGCAGGAATGCTGCTGCCCTGCGCCAGTGCCGAGACAGCTAGCGTGGACATGGCCGTGGCGAGCGCTGCTGCAAGCCGGCTTTGCCGGCGTGAAGGTTGGTGCAGGGCGAAGGTCTGAGAGTGAAGCCGCATGGATTGCCTGATGATTTTTGAAAGTTGTGGGCGCGGGAGTGGGGCAAGATGTGCAAGCTGCAGCCGGTTTGAGGGCTGGTAGTGGGCGGTAAGTATCGCTTCTCGATACTGCGAGACCTGCCGCTTGCTGATTTTGACAAAACACAGGGCCGAAGTTTCGGGCGCATTGATGATTCGTTCGTCGCCGCATGCAAATCGCGGCCCATTTCAACAACCACCGGGAGCCATTTGTGATCAACGTCCTGACCTTTATCCGTCCTCTTCGCAACGGCCTGTGCGCCCTGGGCGCGGCCTTTGCCTTGCTGGGCGGCAGCGCAGTCCACGCCCAGAGCGAAGCCTCTCTGGTGCTGTCGGCCCTGCCTGTGGCATCGGTGGTTGCAGCGGCATCGGGTGGCGCTTCGGAGGAAGTCGTGGCAATCCCCCTGTTTCTGTCGGCGGCAGGTGCATCCGTGATCGTTGAGGCCGTGGAAAGCAGTGCCACAGGCGTGACCTATGTGCTCAAGAATGTGGCCGACGGCACCTCGGCCGTGGTCAAGGTCTCCGGCCAGGCCGCAGGCGCGCTGTCGGTCGGCGTGGGCACGGTGGTGCAAACCAGCGCCACAGTGGCCGGCGTGATTCTGTCCACGGCAGGCAAGGTGCTGGCCTTCATCCCCAACGAAATCGGCAAGGCGCTGATGCACAACGAGCGTCTGTAATTCAAGAAGCTGGAGGCTCGCATGATCAAGGAAGCTACAAGCGTTGTACACGCCATGGCGCCCGCTCGACGCGCCGGCATGCCCATTCACGGCCCTGTGGCGCTGGCGCTGGGCGCCGCGCTGATTGCCTGGGCGGGCTCGGCCCAGGCCGGCCGCAGCTGTGAAGACCGTCCGCTGACCGCCGATGTGATGGCCAAGGGGCTGAATCTGGCCGCGCGCACCGCCAAGGCGCTGGACGCCGAATTCCAGAAGAACGGCACCCAGGTCGTGTTGCTGGCGCGGCAAGGGCAGGACTTGAGCAAATACGATCTCAAGTACTCGCACTATGGCTGGGCCTACAGAACGCCTGCCGGCCCCTGGCGCGTGGCCCACAAGCTCAACGAGTGCGGCACTGCATCCGGCCATATCTACCGCCAGGGCCTGGGCGAGTTCTTTCTTGACGATATGTGGCGCTATGAAGCCGCCATCCAGATCCCGACACCGGCGGTGCAGCAGGCCCTGCTCAAGTTCCTGAACGCTCCCACGGTGCTGCGCCTGCAAAACGAGCCCTACAGCATGGTCAGCTATGTCTGGAGCAGCAAATACCAGCAGTCGAACCAATGGGCGACCGAGACGCTGGCAGCCGCCATGGAGCCGGCTGCTATTCAGAATCGCGCACAGGCTCAGGCCTGGTTGCAGTCCAAGGGCTATGAGCCCAGCGCGCTCATCATCCGGGCGTTCTCGCGACTGGGCGGGCGCATGACGGCTGCCAATATCGCGTTTGACGATCATCCGAATGAAAAGCGCTTTGCCAGCCGCATCGAGACGGTGACGGTGGACTCCGTGACCCAGTGGTTGCAGCGCACGCAACTGGCATCGGCCGTGCGCACCGTGCAGTGAGTTTGAGTCTTTTTGGTTTCAAGGCCTTGCTGAGTATGCGCATGGCGCTACGTTTTTGGAGTAATTGAAAATGAGCAAGTCTCTGCGTTTGCCCGAGAAATGGTTTCGCCGCGGCCTCTGGCTGGTCGCGTTGGTGTTTGCCTTCTTCCTGATCGGTCTGGGTGGGCTGGTGGTGGGCAACCTGCCGCAGCCCGATCGCTCGCTGGAGATCGAGTCTTTTATTCCTGAGGCTGATGCACAGCGTGTGCAGGCCGAAATCGACCAGGCCCGGAAGATGGCCGGCGTGACCCAGAAGGCCCTGGACAGGGCCCAGCTCAAGTTCGACGCCGAGCGTGCGCGCTACCAGTCGGCGCGCGACACCTTTGACAACTGGGTGGCGACCCGCCGTGCGACAGAGCGCCCCGAGCAGGATGCAGAGCTGGTCGTACGCAGCAAGGCGCTGGACGAGCTCAAGCAGGCTGAGGACAAGGCCCGCCAGGAGCGCGAGAAAGAGGCCCAGACCCATCTGGAGGCCAATCAGGCAGTCTCCAACGCCGAGGCCGAGATGAGCAATCTGCGCGAGCAGGCCTATCCTCAGTACGAAGCCGCCATGCGAGCCAGCGAGCTGCGCGTGTTTCTGTTCCGCCTGGCCATCACTTTGCCCCTGCTGGGCGTGGCGGGCTGGTTGTTCGCCAAGAAGCGCAAGAGCACCTGGTGGCCATTTGTCTGGGGCTTTATCTTTTTTGCGCTGTTCGCCTTCTTTGTCGAGTTGGTACCTTATCTGCCCGACTACGGCGGCTATGTGCGCTATATCGTCGGCATTTTGGTGACAGTATTGCTGGGGCGCTATGCCATTCTGGCGCTCAACCGCTATCTGGAAAAACAGAAGCTGCAGGAGTCTCTGCCCGAAGAGCAGCGCCGTGAAGAACTGAGCTATGACGTGGCGCTGGAGCGCCTGTCCAAGAATGTGTGCCCGGGCTGCGAGCGCCCGGTGGATCTCAAGAACACCGAGATCGACTTCTGCCCCCATTGCGGTATCGGTCTGTTTGACCATTGCGGCAGCTGCAATACCCGCAAGAGCGCGTTCTCACGCTTTTGTCATAGCTGCGGCACTGCGGCCGGCAAGATGCTGCCGCGTCCCGATGCGGCGGTTGCAGCACCGCTTGCATCCGGGTCCGACGAGCCCGGATGACCTTGGGGCGGACTATCGGCGTGTCGCGCTCAGCAAAGCTGTGAACTGACGCGATCGCGCCCGGCGGCCTTGGCTTCATACAAAGCCTGATCTGCCTGCTGCAGCAGCATGTCCAGGCTTTGATGCGCTTGCAGGCTTGCGGTATGGACCAGGCCAATGCTGACTGTGGCACTCATCGTCTTGTCATTCATGGGCACGCGCAGCTCCCGGATGGCGCGGTTGATGCGCTTGGCGATCTCCTGCGCAGCGGTTGCGTCCACCTTGGGCAGGGCCACGGCGAATTCCTCGCCTCCCATGCGGCCCACGATGTCCTGAGCGCGCAGCACCTGACTCAGGGTCTGGCTGAAGCTGCGCAGCAATTGGTCGCCTCCCGCATGGCCGAAGCTGTCGTTGATCTGTTTGAAATGGTCGAGATCCAGCATCAGAATGGCAAAGGGCTGGCCATCCTGGCGGCAACGCTCCAGTATTCTTTGCCCCTGCTTCATGAAGGCACCGCGTGCCAGCATATCGGTCAGAAAATCGTGGTTGACGGCATGACTGAGCTTTTGCATCAGCTCGTTGCGCGCCATATGCGATCCGGCCACCGCCAGCGGGCCCAGCACCAGCATGCATAGCCCCATGCGAAATGACAGCGTTTCGAGAAAATGAGCGGGTGTGAATTCAAGCGTGCCCAGCGAAATGAAGATGATGCTGCTCAGGCAAAGTGTTGCCGTGATCAGCGTCAGACTGAAGATGCGATAGCTCAGCGCGCACCATATGAGAGCCGGCAGCGAGAACGCCAGCGAGCCGGGACCTTTGATCCAGTAGCTGATGGCCTCCAGCGCAATGACAGACAGCAAAGGCAGGACGCGGCGCATGGGGGAGGGCTCGCCCAGATGCCCAACTGGCTGCTTGCGTGTCGGCCAGGCCAGAACAATGGGCAAAAACATCATGTAGTTCAGCCATTCGCTGCTCAGCCACATGGAAAAGGCCTGCCAGTGCGGCGTCCCGAAAACGGCGCTCAGCACCGGAGCTCCCAGCAGCGCGGCCGTCAGTGCGCCCAGACCGCTGCCCACAAACAGCAGCAGGGCGGAGGACTGGCGTTGCATGAACAAAGTGGCATGGCGCTGCCTGTGCATCAGCGCCCAGGCCGCGCCCACACCGGCCATATTGGCGATGCTCAGCAGGATCGCCACATCGAGCCGGCTGCCCGTGAGCAGATCGGCTGCGATATAGGCTGCCGAAACCGCCAGCACCGAGCTCGGGCGCAGCCAGTCAGGGCGGTGCAGCAAAAGGCCCAGCAGCAGCGCGTTTGCGGGCCAGATCGCCGAGAGAAATCCCATGGGGCGCCCCAGTATGCCCAACAAGGCGGCTAGCAACACCAGGCCCCCAAGCCCGAGCGCCGCTGCCCATGTCCTGGGGGCAGCGGTCTGCGGCAGCGGCGTTGGCTTGGGTGCGGAGGCTTCGGTCATGGGAGAGGGGCCGCGAGCGTTTCGTGGAATTTTCTTCAGTGGCTCTTTGCGAATTCGATATCAATCGCCAAAAATGCCTGTTGTTGCCGTCAGATGTTGTGGTTCTAACAAAAACATATAGAAAAACGATTGCCAAAGCGGTTTTGCAGCGCGCAATTGACGATGTTTTTCATTTGACGGACTCCAGACAAACCGGATGTCAGCCGCCGAATGAAAAAAGCCAGAGACTCGCTCTGGCTTTTCGAGGTTCTGCTGCGGCAGATGATGGGTGGCTCAGACCCCGCGTGCGCGGTCGGCCTTGAATTGGGCGCGGAACTCGGCAAAAGTGCCTGCGTCCAGTGCGTTGCGGATTTCCTGCATCAGGTTCAGGTAATAGTGCAGATTGTGGATGGTGGTGAGCATGGGGCCCAGCATCTCGCCGCAGCGGTCCAGGTGGTGCAGATAGGCACGGCTGAAGCCTTCGCGGCCGCCATCGTCCCAGCTCACGCCGCTCTTGCCCGCGCACGCGTGGCAGGTGCAGGTGGTGTCTATGGGCTGGTGGTCCACCTTGTGACGAGCGTTGCGGATCTTCAGATCGCCGTAGCGCGTGAAGATGGTGCCGTTGCGCGCATTGCGGGTAGGCATCACGCAGTCAAACATGTCGACGCCATCGGCCACGCCTTGCACCAGGTCTTCGGGTGTTCCTACGCCCATCAGATAGCGCGGCTTGTTGGCGGGCAGCAGATGCGGCGTGTGGGCCATGATCTCCAGCATTTCGTCCTTGGGTTCACCCACGGAGACGCCACCCACGGCATAGCCGGGGAAATCGATTTCCAGCAGACCCTGCAGCGATTCCTCACGCAGATTGGTGTACATGCCGCCTTGCACGATGCCGAACAAGGCATTGGGGTTTTCCAGGCGCTGGAATTCCTCCTTGGAGCGCTTGGCCCAGCGACGGCTCATCTCCATGGACTTGCGCGCTTCGGCTTCGGTGGTCTTCTTGCCGTTGGTTTCGTAGGGCGTGCACTCGTCGAGCTGCATGACGATGTCCGAATTCAGAATCGTCTGGATCTGCATGCTGACCTCGGGCGACATGAACAGCTTGTCGCCGTTCACGGGACTCTGGAAATGCACGCCTTCTTCGGTGATCTTGCGCATCGCACCCAGCGACCAGACCTGGAAGCCCCCCGAGTCAGTCAGTATGGGCTTGTCCCACTTCTCAAAGTCGTGCAGACCGCCAAAGGACTTCATGATGTCCAGGCCTGGACGCATCCACAGATGGAAGGTGTTGCCCAGAATGATCTGTGCGCCCATTTCTTCGAGGCTGCGCGGCATCACGCCCTTGACGGTGCCATAGGTGCCAACGGGCATGAAGATGGGGGTCTGGACCTTGCCGTGGTTAAGCGTCAAGGTGCCACGGCGCGCGTGGCTGGTCGGGTCGGTCTTGAGAAGGTCAAACTGCAGCATAGCCCGCTATTTTCCCAGATGCCCGCAAGCACTGCTGCAATAGCCGGTGCTTGCCCCAGATTCGCAACCCGTCTTTGCAGCCTGGGCCTACACTGGTGCGCAAGACGAACAGGAGGTTGCCATGCTCAAGATCATGATCGCGGTGGATGGATCGGATGTCGCACTTGAGGCCGTACGCCACGGCATCAAGCTTTTGCAGAGCGGACTGGATGCTCACTTTGTAATAGCTCATGTGCAGAAGGAGGCCACGCTGCTGGAGCTTGCAACCACAGATTCAGATCTGATCGCCAACGCCAGCATCGAAGCCGGCATGGATCTGGTGGCGCCTGCACAGGATCTTCTCAAGGAGGCAGGGGCCTCCTATGAAGTGGAGATCAGCCTGGGCGAAGAGGCCAATACCCTGATCGATATTGCCGAGAGCAATGAATGCGATCAGATCATCATCGGTGCCACGGGCCAGAGCGGCCTGGGCAGCATTCTGATCGGCTCGGTCTCACGCGAGGTGGCCAGACACAGTCGGCTGCCGGTGACGATTGTGAAAATGCCCGAAGTGGCCGAGGCGGATGACAACTCCGCTGAAGATGCTGATTCCTGATTTGATAGCGCTATGCGCTTGACCAATAAGCGCTGGAAGGAAGTTTGACTGGAGGTCAGGCCGCACGACGCTGCTGGCCGGATTCACGTCTTTGCCAGCTGCTGCGGCTGCCTGCACGATGGGCTGCAAATTTGCCATGCGGCATGCTGGCCAGGCGCATCAGCATCCAGCGGCAATAGCCTTGCACGCTCAGGCATTTGTTGATTTCTTCTTCGGGCAGCGGGCCGGAGACCACGACCAGCCGGTTTGCGCCTTCCCAGTCTCCTGCCATGCGCAGACGGCGTTGCGCGCCCATGGCCCAGGAGTGAATGCGGGTGGGGTGACCATGCTGGTGCACGCGACCGGTGATTCGGTCAAACGCGATGGCGACCAGCTCGGTCTTGAGACGATAGGGCCGCTCTCCCGTGATGGCGTTGGGCGCATCACGCATGTCGTAGAGATAGTAGAACCCGGACTTGAGCCGATATCGCAGATGCAGTAAATCCATGAACCATGCCCCCCAAGCCTGTGTCACGCAGGACTGCGTGCAGGGCATTCTCCATGAAATTGTCACAAAACGGTGTTTTTTCGGACTCAGGCACTTTCTGGCGAGCTCAGCACCTGTCTGAGCTTGCCCAGTTGTTCATACAGATCGCTGACGTTTTTGCTGCCCAGCGGAGTCAGCAACTGCTCAAGCCATAGCTCATGCGCAGCAGCCATGGCCTTGAACTGCTTTTTGCCCGAGCGGGTCAGGCGCACGATCATGGAGCGGCGATCTTCCTCGTCAGCCACGCGTTCCACCCAGCCTTCGGCCACCAGTTGATCGGTCAGTCCGGTCACATTGCCGCCGGTCACCATCAGATATTCCGACAGGGTCTTCATGCGCAGACCTTTGGGAAAGCGGCTGAGTTGTGCCAGGTAGTCAAAACGAGGCAAGGTCGTGCCGAACTCTGTGCGTAGCTGGCTGCGAATGACTTGCTCAATCTGTGTGCTGCAGGTCAGAAGGCGCAGCCACAGGCGCACGGCCTGATGGTCGGAGTGGGACAGGCCAGCCTCGCGTCCCGGGGCTTCGGGCATGTCGATGGAGAAATCCGGATTGTGTTGGGCCATGGTTGGCATGGTGCGCAAACTAGCGTGCTTTGGGTTCAGGGTTTGGCCGGATTCTAGTGAAAATTTCATGCATTAATAATTTAGATATAAAGTAATTTTTCAAAAGCCAGGAACGGATCACTGTCATGAAAATTGTCTGCATAGGTGGTGGCCCCGCCGGCTTGTACTTCGCTTTGCTGATGAAGCAGATGAGCCCTGCGCATGAGGTGACGGTGGTGGAGCGCAACAAGCCCTACGACACCTTTGGCTGGGGCGTGGTTTTCTCCGATGCCACCATGGACAATATGCGCGACTGGGACCCGGTGACAGCCGCGCAGATCGAGCAGGCTTTCAACCATTGGGACGATATCGAGTTGCTGTTCAAAGGGCGCAAGATTCGCTCCGGAGGACATGGTTTTGTGGGGATTGGCCGCAAGCATCTGCTCAATATCCTGCAAGCACGATGCGAACAGCTGGGTGTGAACCTGGTGTTCGAGACCGACGTGCAAAGCGACGAGGACTATCCGGATGCCGACCTTGTGATTGCCTGCGATGGCGTGAACTCGCGCATTCGCAGCAAGTACGCCGACATCTTCAAGCCCGATATCGTCACCCGCCCCAATCGCTATATCTGGCTGGGGACGAACAAGGTCTACGAGGCATTCACCTTTGATTTCGTGCGCACGCCGCATGGCTGGTTTCAGGCGCATATCTACAAGTTCGACGACAAGACCTCGACCTTCATAGTGGAGACCACGGAGGAATGCTGGAAAGCCAGCGGTCTTGACACCGCCGATCAAGAGCAGTCCATTGCCTTCTGTGAAAAGTTGTTCGCGGACAATCTTCAGGGCGAGAAACTGATGACCAATGCCCGCCATCTGCGCGGCTCGGCCTGGATCAACTTTCAGCGCGTGGTCTGCGATCAGTGGTGGTTGAAAAACCGCAAGGGCAGCCATGTGGTGCTGATGGGCGATGCCGTGCATACGGCACATTTCGCCATTGGCTCAGGAACCAAGCTGGCGATTGAGGATGCGATCGAGCTGGCTCGCCAGTTCAAGCTGCGGGGTGATGCGGCTGCGCATATTCCCGAGGTGCTGGCGGCCTATCAGGAAGCGCGTCGCGTTGAGACGCTGCGCATTCAGAATGCGGCCTGGAATGCGATGGAGTGGTTCGAGGTCTGCGGCCAGCGCTATTGCGACCAGCTGGAGCCCGAGCAGTTCATGTACTCCATGCTCACGCGCAGCCAGCGCATCAGCCATGAAAACCTGCGCCTGCGTGATGCGCAGTGGCTTGGCGGCTATGAGAAATGGCTGGCCGAAAGAAGCGGTGTTGCGGTCGATGCCAAGGCGCCGCCGCCCATGTTCCTGCCCTATACCCTGCGCGGCATCACGCTGAAGAACCGTATCGTGGTCTCTCCCATGGCGCAGTACTCTGCGGTTGATGGCGTGCCTGGTGAGTTTCACCTCGTTCACCTGGGTGCGCGTGCGCTTGGCGGTGCCGGTCTGGTGTTCGCCGAGATGGCCTGTGTCAGCCCCGAGGGGCGCATCACGCCTGGCTGCCCAGGTACTTATAGCGCTGAGCAAAAGCAGGCCTGGAAACGCATCAGCGACTGGATTCACACCAACACCGATGCCAAGTTCGCCATGCAGATCGGCCATGCGGGTGCCAAGGCCTCGACGCGGCTGGCCTGGGAAGGTACGGATCTGCCGCTGGAGCAGGGCAACTGGCCCGTCATGGCAGCGTCGGAGCAGCAATATCTGCAGGGAGTGAGCCAGATCTCCAGGGCCATGACACGCGCCGACATGGATGAGGTGCTGCAGCAGTTTGTGCATGCTGCGCAAATGGCGGCCGACATCGGCGTGGACTGGCTGGAGCTGCATTGTGCGCACGGCTATCTGCTGTCGGGCTTTATCTCGCCGCTGACCAATCAGCGCAGTGATGAATATGGCGGCAGCCTGGAAAACCGCTTGCGCTACCCGCTGGAAGTGTTCAAGGCCATGCGTGCCGTTTGGCCGCAGGACAAGCCCATGTCCGTGCGCATCTCTGCCCATGACTGGGTGCCGGGCGGCATCACGCCCGAGGATGCGGTACAGATTGCCAAGGCCTTCAAGGCCGCAGGTGCCGATCTGATCGACTGCTCATCGGGGCAGGTCAGCAAGCTCGAAAAGCCGGTGTTTGGCCGCATGTATCAAACCCCGTTTGCAGACCGCATTCGACAAGAGGCCGGTATTGCGACCATGGCAGTGGGCGCGATCAGCGAAGCCGACCATGCCAACAGCATCATTGCTGCAGGACGTGCCGATCTGTGTGCGATTGCCAGACCGCATCTGGCCAATCCGGCCTGGACGCTGACCGAGGCCGCCAAGATAGGCTACACGCCTATCGTCTGGCCCAAACAATACTTCCAAGGCAAGCGCCAGATGGAAGCCCTGTTCGAGCGCGAAAAGGCCTTGAAATGAAGCACCCCCTGAGCCGCTGCGCGCCTTCCCCCCTCTCTCCACACGCTGCGCGCTATGGGAGGGGGCGGCACCCATGGCGTGGGGTGGCTCTTCCTTGGTGTTCGTGTGGCGGTTCGCGCTAGTTTCGTGAGCGATGGAGAACTCAATGACAGGCGATCTGAACGATCAACATGCGCTGGTGACAGGCGCGGGCCAGGGCATTGGCGAGGCGATTGCACGCCAGTTGCTGGCGCAGGGCGCTCGCGTCACGGTGCTGGGGCGTCGCGCCGAGCCGCTGCAAAAACTGGTGGAAGAACATCCCGGTCAATGCCGGATGGTACTGGCCGATGTGGCGGATGAGTCACAGGTGAAAACGGCGTTTGAAAAGGCAGTGGCTGCGCAAGGTGCCATCAGTATCCTGATCAACAACGCAGGTCAGGCCGGCAGTGCACCATTCATGAAGATGGATGCCGCGCATTGGCAGCAGATGCTGGCCGTCAATCTGAGCGGCACCATGCACTGCATCCAGCAAGTGCTGCCGGCCATGTCCGCTTCGGGCTGGGGGCGCATCGTCAATGTGGCCAGCACGGCCGGTTTGGTGGGCTATGCCTATGTCGCAGCCTATGTGGCGGCCAAGCATGGAGTGGTGGGTCTGACACGAGCTCTGGCGCTGGAGTACGCCAAGACCGGGATCACCGTCAACGCCGTCTGCCCCGGCTATACCGAAACCGAGATTGTCAAAACCGGCATTGACCGCGTCGTAGCCAAGACCGGCCGCACACCGCAGCAGGCAATGGCCGAGTTCGTCAAATCCAACCCTCAAGGCCGCCTGGTACAGCCGCACGAGGTGGCGGACGCCGTGCTGTGGCTATGTGGGCGAGGCGCATCAAGTATTACCGGGCAAGCCATAGCCGTCGCTGGTGGCGAAGTCATGTGAACCGGATCTTTGGAGACAGACATGAGCGAATATGCAATCGATCCAGCGCTGCAAGCTGGCAATCACAAGCTGCTGGCGGGCTATAAGGCTACGCATTTCCAGTGGCAGGTGACAGATGGTGTGGCCACCATCACCCTCAATCGCCCGGAGCGCAAGAATCCGCTGACGTTTGATTCCTATGCCGAGCTGCGTGACCTGTTTCACCAGCTCAAGTGGGCGCAGGATGTAAAGGCCGTGGTGCTGGTCGGCGCGGGCGGCAACTTCTGCTCGGGCGGTGATGTGCATGAAATCATCGGTCCGCTGGTCGCGCTCAAGGCTCCCGAGTTGCTGATGTTCACCCGCATGACGGGCGAACTGGTCAAGACCATGCGAGCCTGCCCCCAGCCCATCATTGCGGCAATCGATGGCGTATGTGCGGGGGCAGGGGCCATCATGGCCATGGCCTCGGACATGCGCCTGGGCACTGCGCGCAGCAAGACCGCATTCCTGTTCAACCGCGTGGGGCTGGCGGGCTGCGACATGGGGGCCTGCGCCATGCTGCCGCGCATCATTGGCCAGGGCCGTGCGAGTGAGTTGCTCTATACGGGGCGCAGCCTGGGCGGAGAGGAGGGTGAACGCTGGGGCTTCTTCAACCGTCTGAGCGAACCTGAGAGTGTGCTGGCCGAGGCGCAGAAGCTGGCCGCCGATCTGGCTGCCGGTCCCAGCTTTGCCAACGGCATTACCAAGACCATGCTGCACCAGGAATGGGCCATGACCATAGAGCAGGCCATCGAAGCCGAAGCCCAGGCCCAGGCCCTGTGCATGCTGACCGAGGATTTCTCGCGTGCCTATCACGCGTTCGTGGCCAAGCAAAAGCCAGTCTTTCAAGGAAACTGATATGGCAGACACCAGCTATCTGAAGTGGCCTTTTTTTTGAAGCCCATCACGCTCGTCTGGCCCAGTCGCTGGATGCCTGGGCCAGGCAGAACATTGCGCATTCCCATGGCGCCGATGTGGATGCCGAATGCCGGCAACTGGTCAAGGCCCTGGGCGAGGCCGGCTGGCTGCGTCATGCGGTTGCGGGTACGGCCTATGGCGGTGCGGGAGAGCATATTGATACAAGAGCCATCTGCCTGATCCGGGAGACTCTGGCGCGTCATAGCGGGCTGGCCGACTTTGCGTTTGCCATGCAGGGTCTGGGTTCGGGGGCGATTTCTCTGGCGGGCAGCGAGGAGCAGAAAAAACGCTATCTGAGCCTGGTGGCCAGGGGCGATGCGATCTCGGCCTTTGCGCTGTCCGAGCCCGACGCCGGCTCGGACGTGGCGGCCATGGCCTGCGAGGCCAGGCTGGAAGGTGATCACTATGTCATCAACGGCGAGAAGACCTGGATTTCCAACGGGGGGGATTGCCGACTTCTATGTCGTTTTTGTGCGTACCGGCGAGGCTGCGGGTTCGCGTGGTCTGTCGGCACTGATCGTGGAGGCCGGCACCCCGGGCTTTGAGATTGCCGAGCGTATCAACGTCATCGCGCCACACCCGCTGGCGCGTTTGAAGTTTTCGAACTGCCGCGTGCCTGCCGCCCAGCTCGTGGGCGCGGCCGGCGAGGGCTTCAAGGTGGCGATGCGCACGCTCGATGTGTTCCGCACCTCGGTGGCCGCCGCATCGTTGGGCTTTGCGCGTCGTGCCATGGATGAGGCATTGCAGCGCGCGACCAGCCGCAAGATGTTCGGCGGCGTGCTGGCTGATTTTCAGCTCACCCAGGCCAAGCTGGCGCAGATGGCCACGCAGATCGACAGTGCGGCGCTGCTGACCTATCGCGCAGCCTGGTTGCGTGACCAGGGCGAGAACGTGACAAGGGAAGCCGCCATGGCCAAGATGACGGCGACGGAAAACGCCCAGCAGGTGATCGATGCCGCCGTGCAGATCTGGGGCGGCCTGGGTGTGGTCAGCGAGCAGCCTGTGGAGCGCCTTTACCGGGAGATTCGCGCCCTGCGCATCTACGAAGGCGCGACCGAGGTGCAGCAGCTCATCATTGGGCGTGACCTTATCAAAAGTCATAGCTGATGGCGATTTTGTATCAAGCGTTTGATCCTGTTTTTGCCTGAAAGATCGGAATCATGTCGTACACCGCGCATATCGATACCTTTGCTGCCGACAACCTGCCACCGCCCGAACAGCAGCCCGAGTTCATTTTCGAGCTGCCCGAGCTGCGGTTCCCCGAGCGCCTGAACTGTGCTGTGGAGCTGCTGGATAGACATGTGAGCGAGGGGCGCGGCGACCGCTTGTGCATTCAGGCCGAAGGCCTGCGCTGGAGCTATGCGGATCTGCAGCTCAAGGCCAATCGCATCGCCAATGTGCTGACGCAGGAGCTGGGACTGCAGCCGGGCAACCGTGTGTTGCTGTGCGCACCCAACAATCCCATGATGGTGGCCTGCTGGTTTGGCGTCATCAAGGCCGGGGGCATTGCCGTGGCCGCCATGCCGCTGCTGCGGGCCAAGGAGCTGTCCACCATCATCGACATAGCGCAGATCAGCCATGCGCTGTGCGATGCGGCACTGCGCACCGAGGTGCAGGGTGCGCAGGAAAAAACCAGCACGCTCAAGGCCGTGCGCTATTTCAACAGTGTGGAAGCCGATGCACTGGAGCGCCTGATGGAGCGGGCGGGCGATGACTTCCAGGCCGTGGAAACTGCAGCGACCGATACCTGTCTGCTGGGCTTCACCTCGGGCACCACGGGCGTGCCCAAGGCCACCATGCATTTTCATCGTGATGTGATGGCGGTCTGCGCCTGCTGGCCCGTGCATACGCTGCGTGCCAATGCCGACGATGTGTTCATAGGCAGTCCTCCGCTGGCATTCACTTTCGGGTTGGGGGGGCAGGTGCTGTTCCCTATGTCCATCGGGGCCAGCATGGCCTTGCTGGAGAAAGCCGGCCCCGTCCAATTGGTTGATGGCATTGAGCGATTTGGTGCCAGTGTGGTGTTCACTGCGCCCACGTCCTATCGTGTGATGGCCCAGCAGGGCGAACGTATCCGCCGCACCCGGCTGCGCAAATGCGTGTCGGCGGGCGAGGCCTTGACCGCCTCCACACGCGCGCTGTGGAAGGAGGCGACCGGTATTGAAATCATTGACGGCATCGGTTCTACCGAGATGCTGCACATCTTCATCTCGCACCGCGAAGAGGAGGCCCGTCCCGGTGCCACCGGCAAGGCCGTGCCCGGCTATCGGGCCAAGGTGGTGGATGATGCGGGGCTCGAGGTACCGCCCGGCACCGTGGGCAGACTGGCCGTGCAGGGTCCAACGGGGTGCCGCTATCTCAACGACAGCCGTCAGACCAAGTATGTGAGCCGGGGCTGGAATCTGACGGGCGATGCCTATCTGATGGATGTCGACGGCTATTTCGTTTATCAGGCACGCACCGACGACATGATCATCTCGGCCGGATACAACATCGCTGCACCCGAAGTCGAAGAGGCCCTGATGCAGCACGGTTCTGTGGCTGAATGCGCGGTGATTGGCGTGGCCGACAGCGAGCGAGGCCAGATCGTCAAGGCTTTTGTGGTGCTGCGTGCCGGCCATGTGGCCAGCGATGCCATGGTCATGGAGCTGCAGGATTTTGTGAAGAGCCAGGTCGCTCCCTACAAATATCCACGGGCCGTACAGTTCGTCGATCAGCTGCCGCGCACGGCCACGGGCAAGTTGCAGCGCTTTCGCCTGCATCAAACTTGATTGCTATGTTTTTAAAAGCTGCATGCGACTGATTGAAAAGCGCTGCAGGCAGATTTTGCCGAAGGAATTGTTTGGGTATGAATGAAGTGGCAATGGCTTCAAAACGCTTTGTGACGCAGGTGCCGATTCGTTTTGCGCACTGCGATCCGGCGGGCATTATCTTCTTTCCCCAGTATCTGGTGCTGTTCAACGGGCTGGTCGAAGACTGGTTCAACCAAGCGCTGGGCCTGAGCTATGCGGACATGCTGCACAAGGACAAGGTGGGCCTGCCCATCGTGCATCTGGAGTGCGACTTTCGTGCCATCACCCGCATGGGTGAAACCGTGAGTCTGGGCCTGTCGGTTGCCAAGCTGGGCAATCGTTCGCTGACGCTCGATGTGGATTGCACAGGCCCTGAGGGACAGCTGCGCGTGACGGCGCAGAAAGTGCTGGTCTTCACCAGTCTCCAAACCCATCAGGCCATCACTGCGCCGCAACATATCCGCCACGCAATCGAGCGTTGGCAAAGTTCATCCAATCCAACAGAAAACAGGAGTTGAACATGCAAGTACTGCTGCCTCCGGGCTGGCCCCGGCCCAAGGGATATGCGAATGGCGTGGCCGTCAGCGGCCGCCAGATCTATGTGGCCGGCATGATAGGCTGGGACGCCGAAGGTCGGTTTCATACTGACGACCTCGCGGCGCAGGCCAGACAGGCTCTGCACAATATCGTCGAGGTGCTGCAGGCCGGTGGAGCCAAGCCTGAACATATCGTGCGCATGACCTGGTATATCACCGACAAGAAGGAGTATCTGGCGCAGCAGGCCGAGATCGGCAAGGCCTATCGCGAACTGATCGGTTCATTCAGCGTGGCCATGACGGCCGTGCAGGTGGCTGCCTTGATCGAGGACCGGGCCAAGGTGGAGATCGAGGTGACTGCAGTCGTGCCCGACTGATTGGCAATCTGCGCACGCATAGCCGCTGGGCCTTGGGCGCAGCGGTTTTTTACGGCTGCTGCTTTGCAGTCTTACCGTTGTGCAACGCGGCTTGCATGGAGGCGGCGGAGGCTGGGCTATCCTCGCGCTGCCCTCCAGCCGTTGCACACCCGCTGTTTTGCGAGATGCCATGAAGCCGATATTTGACCCGTACCGACGCCATGTTCTTCAATGCATGCGTGCCGCAGCATTGCTGACAGGTGGTGCCATGCTGCTAAGCGCCTGTGGCAAGAAGACGCCCAAGGCCGCAGCCGTTCCTGCCGGGGCTACCGTGCTGGCGCTTGGTGACTCCTTGACGCAAGGTGTTGGAGCCAGCGCAGATGCCGGCTACCCCAGCCTGCTGGCCGAGCGCACGGGTTGGAAGGTGGTGAATGCAGGTATTTCGGGCGAGACCAGCAAGCAGATTGCGGACCGTCTGCCGGGGCTGCTCGATGAGCACGGGCCATCGCTGGCGATTCTGTGCGCCGGTGGCAACGACTGGCTGCAGCGCAGGAGCGAGCAAGTTGTGCAAGGCGAGATCACGCGCATGCTGCAGCTGTGCAAAGCCAGGGCGACGCCCGTGCTGCTGGTGGCCGTGCCGGAGCTGAGCCTGAGTGCAGCGTTGACGGGGCGCATGAAGGATCACTCCATCTACCAAACCTTGGCCAAGGACAACCGGGTGGCATTGCTGGCCGATGCCTGGAGCGAGGTGCTGGGCAATAGCGCCTTGCGCGCCGATCAGGTGCATGCCAATGCCGCAGGCTATGCGCGGTTTACCGAGTTGCTAGTGGCTCAGGCCCGGGCTTCTGGCTTTCTGGCGTAAATCACGGCTCGGCCCAGCGGCTGCGGACCAGGCCGGCTTCAGAAGTCCAGCAGGCTCAGGCCCACGCTGAGTACCGTGCGCTTGTTGTTGTAGTCGATCAGACTGTCGCCATAGCCGCTGAACAGCTGAACATGCAGGCGCAGATTGCTCTTGCCGCCGTTCCAGCCTTCGCCCAGGGTGCGCAGCCACTCGATACGACCGGAGCCCTTGCCCTGGCCCAGCGAACCGCGTGCAGTCAGGCCCAGATAGTTCTGCTCGTTGACGTTCCAGCCCAGCTTGACTTCACCGCGACCGATGTAGTCCTGGATGTGGGGGTTGTCGTCCTCGAGCGCGCTCTCCTTCATGCGCTGCCAGGCCTTCAGATGCAGCTGCCAGCGGTTGCCCAGCTCGGCGCCGGTCATCAGATACCAGCGGTTCCAGCTGCGCGACAGCGGGTTGCTCTGGCCGTTCGACTGATGAGCTATGCCTATGCCCGAGTAGCGCCAGCGCCAGCCCAGCGGCAGCTGGGCGTCCGTCGGGTAGACGTAGAACACCTCGGGCTCGTGGTCGGTGGTGCGGAAGGGCCGCGAGATATCGCCGTTGAACAGCTGCCAGTAGGACTGCTGGGTATAGCCGAACCACAGCGAATCCTTGCCCTTCGAGGTGGGGCCGGTCAGCAGGCCGGAGGCAATCTTGGTGCGGGCCGAGAGCTGCAGGCGCATCTCGTGCTTCTGGTAGGGCTGCTCGGTCGCCAGGCCGCGGCTGGGCGAATAGGGCTGCTGATTGACCTCGTCGCCCACGACCACGGAGACCGACATGGGACGGTAGCCGCGGAAGTTGAAAGTGCCGCAGTCCGTGCCGGGCTCCAGCTCGAAGTAGCGCGACACCTCGGTGTAGCGCGGATCGCGGCAGCCGCCGTTGTTGGGTGAGAGACCCAGGCCGCTGTCGGCGCTGGCGACAGTCGCCCCAGCCGCACTGGCGGGCGCGGCATCGTTCGCCGAGGCGGTAGCGGCAGTGAGAGCCGGCGCAGCTTGTGCGCTGGCTGCAGGTGCACTCCAACCGGTGGCCGGGGGCGCAACCGCCGGGCCTTGCTTGTGTGCCCAGGCATCAAAGCAGGCCAGGCGGTCGTTGTTGCTGGTGGTGGCAGCACATTGCTGCCAGCTTTCGGGGGGCGGCAGTTCCGCGCTGCTGGCGGTGGTTGGGTTCAGGCCGCCGACCAGTGCCAGGCCGATGCTCAGGGTCAGGGGGGGGCGGGGTAAAGAAGCGAATACTCATGGGTCAATCAATGCACAGGCCGGTTGCGGTTGGCAACACCCAGCCCTGCTCAGGGTTGGGCCTTGCGCATGATGAACGCACGTGGTGGAACATTTTCTCCCTCCTGGTAACTGCCGTGAATTTCTGTACCGCAACTGCCCTCGACCACTTCGCCCAGCCAGGTGCCGGTGATGCGTGAGCCGTCTGCGCTTTCTTCAAGAGTGACCGTACCCTCGTTCACATCGCCCACCATGGGATGGCTGCTGCCCAGGCGGCTGACGCTGCCTTTGACATTGCCTTCCCATTCGGGATGCGGGCCCAGCACCATGCGGGCGGTTTCCTCACTGCCGGCGACGGAGCCCGTCCATACGCCTTGCAGCTGCTTGTCGCTCATCTGCCAGTCTCGCGCGCAAGTGCTGACAGGCTTGGAGTCAAACTGCGCGCAAGCTGTTATGGAGAAAGCGCTGGCAGCTATGAAAATCAAAGATCTCAAAGTCATGTGGAGTCATCAGTTGGCGGCGCCTGGCGCCGCCTGGTTCTTGCGCGCGGCAAATTCTTCGCGCAGCTTGCGCAGCTTCTCGCGCGGGTCTTCCTTGGCCGTGGCCGCATCGAGGCCCATTTCCTTGATGAAGCGGCTGGGCTGGCAGGCCACCATCTCGCGGCCTTTTTTGCGGCGCTTGGTCCAGCTCACGGCCAGCGTGCGCTGGGCGCGGGTGATGCCCACATACATCAGGCGGCGCTCTTCCTGCAGCCGCGCTGCCGTTTCATCGCTGACCTGCTGCTGCTTGCCATCGTCATCGTCCAGCTTGAATGGCAGCATGCCCTCGGTCACGCCGACCTGCATGACATGGGGCCATTCCAGACCCTTGGACGCGTGGAGGGTGGAGAGCACGACCATGTCCTGCTCCTTTTCGCGCTCGCTGATGGTGGAGAGCAGGGCAATGTTCTGCGAGACCTCCAGCAGGCTCTTGACCTCGGTCTGGGTGCCGGCGCCTGCAGCATCTTCTATCTGGCCGCCAGCGCGCTGGGCCATCCAGTCACAGAACTCCAGCACATTGCTCCAGCGCGCGGCGGCGACGGACTCGCTGTCCTCGCTGTCATACAGATACTGTTCGTAGCCAATTTCCTTGAGCCAGTCGATCAGAAAGCTGCGCGAGGCTTCAAAGCCCAGGGTGTGGCGGGCACGGTATTCCAGGTCGTTGATATAGCGGCCGAATTCCAGCAGGCTTTCGAAGGCCTTGCGCGGCAGCGCCTCCTCCAGCATGGCATTGAACAGCGAGCCGAACATGCTGAGCTTGTGCGCAGCGGAGAACTCCCCGAGCTTGCCCAGCGTGGTGTGACCGATGCCGCGCTTGGGCGTGCCTATGGAGCGCAGAAAAGCCGGGTCGTCGTCGTTGTTGATCCAGAGGCGGAACCAGGCGCACAGGTCCTTGATCTCGGCGCGGTCGAAAAAGCTGGTGCCGCCCGAGACCTTGTAGGGGATGTTGGCCTTGCGCAGCGCCTTCTCGAAGGGCTTGGCCTGGTGGTTGGCGCGGTAGAGGATGGCGAAGTCCTTCCACGCGGGCTGCGGGTTCATATTGGCGCGCAGGCTCTGAATGCGGGCCACGGCACGCTCGGCCTCGTGCTCTTCGGTGTCGCAGTCGACGATGCGCACGGGTTCGCCCTCGCCGAGTTCCGAAAACAGTGTCTTGGGAAACAGCTTGGGGTTGGGGCCGATCACATTGTTGGCGGCGCGCAGGATGGCGCTGGTGGAGCGGTAGTTCTGCTCCAGCTTGATGACCTTGAGCTGCGGAAAGTCCACGGGCAGCTTCCTGAGGTTGTCCAGCGTGGCGCCGCGCCAGCCGTAGATCGACTGATCGTCGTCACCCACGGCCGTGAAGTGGGCGCGCTCGCCCACCAGGAATTTGAGCAGCTCGTATTGCGTGGCATTGGTGTCCTGATATTCGTCCACCAGCACATGGCCCAGCAGGCGTTGCCATTTTTCGCGCACCTCGGGGTGGCCGCGCAGCAGGCGCATGGGCATGCCGATCAGGTCGTCGAAGTCCACGCTCTGGTAGGCGGTCAGGCGCTCTTCATAGCGCTGCATGATGAGAGCGGTGCTGCGCTCGTTGTCGTCCTGGGCCATGGCCAGGGCCTTGCGGCTGTCCCAGCCCTGATTCTTCCAGCCGCTGATGGTCCACTGCCACTGGCGGGCCGTCGCCACATCGGTGGTGCCGCCCGCGCAGTCCTTGAGGATGCCGGTGACATCGTCGGTGTCCAGAATGCTGAACTGGGGCTTGAGACCGAGGATGTGGCCGTCCTCGCGCACCATGCGCACGCCTAGCGAGTGGAAGGTGCAGATCAGCACTTCCTTGGCCTGGCGGCCGATCAGACCTGCGGCGCGTTCGCGCATTTCGGCGGCGGCCTTGTTGGTAAAAGTGATAGCGGCAATGCGGCGTGGCGCCAGACCGGTTTCGATCAGACGGCCTATCTTGTGCGTAATCACACGGGTCTTGCCCGAGCCGGCGCCTGCCAGAACAAGGCATGGACCTTCGGTGTAATGCACGGCCTGGAGCTGAGCGAGGTTGAGACCAGCAGACATGAAGCAGAGTGACCCATCATCAAAAACAAGGACTGGGAGCATACCGCTTCGCTGTGAAGAGCCCTGATGACAGCGTTCACAACTGACAAAAATCAGGGACTCAGCGAGCGTTTCACCTACACGTGCACTCTCCTGTTATCTGAATAATTGTTGTAATAAGGTGTTAGTTTTGTAGCGTGAAGATTGCATCGTGTCCGGCCTTGATCCCGACAGCGCCAGCGAATTTTCGATGGTTGAGGGATTCATTGTCTTTTCCTCAACCCTCAGGGTGTTGTGCATGGCGAGAACCATCGATGAAGTGAGCTTGGCCGCAGAACTTTGGACGCCTGCCGTGCAGCAGCGCTTTGAAGCGCTGTTCGCCGTGGCCGCGCGCAAGTCGCTTTCCGGCTGGCGTCAGGTTCCACGCCATGCGGCCGAAGTGCTGGTGATCGAAGGGCTGGAGAGCCTGCTGGTCAGGGCCGAGGCGAGAGCTCCTTGTGTGGTCTATCTCGGCGGCGAGCCGGCCATGCAGCCGCTGGGGCGTTCTTCCCAGGGCTGGGCAGTACATCTTGATGTGGACTTCACGCTGTCCGACCTGATCGACATGCTCGACCGTGCCGCGGTTTTCCTCATGGACTGGAGAGCCCGGCACAGGGCCGGTGAGCCCCTGCCGCTGCAGCGTGCCTTGCAAGAGCTTCAGTCGCAGGGAGTCGACTGTACGCATTGCTTTCAAATCAAATCCTGGGTTGCTTTGCCTGGCAGCGTCAACAGCGCGCAGAACATGCGTGCGCTGGCGCTGCTCGCGCGTGGGCCTATCAATGCCAGATCGCTGGCCGAGCACGCCGGCATTGAGATGTCGCAACTATCGACCCTGCTGTCCCTGCCTCAGATTCAGGCAGTCCTGCGCTGTAGTCTGCGCGGCTCCGAGGAACCCTCCGCTGCACAGAAATCAATTGCCCAGAAGCAGCCCGCCGCTTCCGTGACGCGTCAATGGCTCAGCAAGCTGACGGGCTGGATTACCCGTGGAGGACGTACATGACATCTTTCATGCCCATGCAGCCCGGCCAGGGTCTGCTGCGGGTGAGTCTGCTGGGGCCCATGGGCATAGGCAAGACCACGGCGCTGCGCAGCCTGTGCGGGGAATTCATGGCAGGCAGCGATGTGCGCAACCTGGACAAGGCGACGCACAGCAAGGAGTTCACCACGGTCGGTGCGGAGTTTGGCGAGATCGATCTGGGCTCTGGCGAGAGACTGCAGCTGGTAGGCAGCCCCGGTCAGGATCGTTTTGATTTCGTGCGCCGCTGGGTGCTTTCTGCATCGGTGGGAGCGCTGCTGATGGTGGACGTCAACGATGCGGGCGCGGTGGACTACGCCTGCGAGATGCTGACGGGGATCGCAGAGCTGGACCAGGCACCTTTGATGGTCATTCTCAGTTGCCGTCCCGCCAGCGGAGCAAGGCTGGAGGCATTCAGCTCCGCCCTGGTTGCCAAAGGCCATGACCTCACCCCGCTTGTTGAGGCTGATCCACGTGATCGCCAGCAGATGCTGGATGCCCTGAGCGTGCTGGCATCGCTGCTCTCCTTGCAAAGTCAGACTCTATGAAGACCCATACCTCCCTCGTGATTCCGCCACATGCCGTGGAGGCAGGTCAGGAAATCCTGGCGCGTGTGGTCGCCCCGGTGGCGGGCGTCCACATCGCCTTGCTCTGTACCCCTGACGGTTTCGAGATTTCAGCGCTGCGCATTCGCAGCGATCTGCCGACCGAACGACTGTCGGCCATGGCGGGCTCGCTCATGGCCATGGCCAAGGCCGTGGCCAATGAGATCGGACACAGGGATTGCAAGCGCCTGACCTTCGAGACGGAGTCGGGCACGGTGGTCTTCCAGGCGGTGAACGGCTCTTTCCCGGCCGTTCTCTGCCTGGTGGTGGATCAGAACGCCTTGCTGGGTCGCGCGCTCTGGGCGGCTGGCGAGGTTGCCACAGGGTACCTGCCCTCTTGATCACAGGTTCACTGGAGTTCTGAGTCTGAGTGGGTGCGCATCTGGCGCACGAGTTCCTTGTCTTGCTTTTTCAAAAGGTGGATTTATGGCCTCTATCCAGGATTCTCTGAACGCTCTGATGACCGCAGACGGTGCTGTCTGCGGCGCCCTCGTGGACAGCGCCAGCGGCATGCTGATGGGCAGCGTAGGCGGCGGCGTGGACATGGAGCTGGCCGCGGCCGGCAACACCGAGGTCGTGCGTGCCAAGATCAAGACCATGCGCATGCTCAATCTCAACGACCAGATTGACGACATACTGATCACTCTGGGCAAGCAATATCACATCATCCGTCCCGTTGCCGCCAATGACGGCGTGTTCTTCTATCTGGTGCTGGACAAGGCGCGTGCCAACCTGGCGCTGGCGCGCCGCAAGACTGCAGATGTGGAAAAGGAGCTCAAGCTCTGACGCGCTGTCCTTGTACCTGTCACAGCAGCCTGCCTTGCGCAGGCTTTGTTTTTGGATAGGTCTGCACTGAAAAATTTTCATCGAAGGCCGTGAGAGGGCTGGAGCCGGGCGCTGTCACAATTTGTGCGTGTTGTCCGTTCTACTCATCACCTTTCCCTTCTTTGCCCTGGTGGCTTGCGGCTTTGTCGCCACATGGCGCGGCATCCTGCCCCAGGCGTCCATCCCCGGCCTCAATGCCTTTGTGCTGTACTTCGCGCTGCCTTGCATGCTGTACCGCTTTGGCGCGCAGACACCGATTCATCAGCTGCTCGACATCAACGTCACCCTGGTCTATCTGCTCTGTGCGGTGCTGATGGTGGGGGCGACCGTGCTGCTGACACACGCACGCCTGGGCTGGAACGATGCCGCATTCGGTGCACTGGTCGCTGCTTTTCCGAACACCGGCTTCATGGGCGTCCCCATGCTGGCGGCGCTGCTGGGCGCGCAGAGTGCGGGGCCAGTGATCGTGACCATGGCCATCGACATGGTCCTCACCACCTCGGCCTGCATTGCGCTGTCGCGGCTCGATCTGGCGGGAGGGCAAGGAATCTGGCTGGCAGTGCGCAATTCGCTCAAGGGCATGGCGTCCAACCCCATGCCCTGGTCGATTCTGCTGGGCGGCCTGGCATCCGCCATGGGTTGGGTATTGCCCGGCCCGGTGGACAAGACCGTGTCCATGCTGGCTGCAGCGGCTTCGCCGGTGGCCTTGTTCACCATAGGCGCGGTGCTGGCGCGCTCGCAGATGAACAGCCACGAGCGCGTGGCAGCGCGCGACTATGTACCGATCGCGCTGGCCAAACTGGTCGTCCACCCGCTGCTGGTCTGGGCCGTCGGATTGGCCGCAATCTCCATGGGCTTGGGGCTTCAGCACGAAACCCTGGTGGTGCTGGTGCTGCTGGCAGCCCTGCCGTCCGCCAGCAATGTATCGCTGTTGACCGAGCGCTACGGCGCCCACAGCGGCCGCGTGGCCCGCATCATCCTGGTATCGACCAGCCTGGCCTTTCTCAGCTTCTCCGCTGCCGTGGCGCTGATGACCTGATCAAAAACAATAGCGATTTGCGCAAGACCAGCCTGCGCAAACCGCTGTTTTGGCTAAAAGCCGTAGATCAAGCACACCCCAACAAAGAGACACCGAGGAAGGGACGTCCCGCACCGAAGGTGTCGTCCCCCTCCCGAAGAGAGAGGGGGAAGGCGCGAAGCGCCTCAGGGGGGGGAGTGCTCAATACTCCCAGAACATCCGCTGCAGTTCCTTGGTGTTGGCGCCCTTGGTCAGCGCCAGCATGGTCAGCAGGCGTGCTTTTTCGGGGCGCATATCGTGGGCGACCACCCAGTCGTACTTGTCGTCGGGCTGCTCGGCATTGCGCAGCACAAAGCCGTAGGGCACGCGTGACGAACGCACGATGAGCACGCCCTTGCCGCGGGCATCCTGCAGCGGCTTGACCATGCGGTCGGCGACCGAGCCATTGCCGGTGCCGGCATGGACGATGGCCTTGGCGCCAGCATCGACCAGGGCATTCACGGCCGTGGGCTGGACGCTGCCGTAGGCATAGACGATGTCCACCTGAGGCAGCTTGTCGATGTTGTCGATATTGAACTCGGAGTTCATGGTGTGGCGCTTGACGGGCGCGCGGAACCAGTAGTTCTTGCCCTCGACCACCATGCCCAGCGGGCCCCACTGGCTCTTGAAGGCACCGGTCTGGATATTGATGTCCTTGTTCACATCGCGGGCGGTGTTGATCTCGTCATTCATGGTGACGAAGACGCCCTTGCCCCTGGCGTCCTTGGAGCCAGCCACGCTGACGGCATTGACCAGGTTCAGTGCGCCATCGGCGGACAGGGCCGTGCCCGGACGCATGCTGCCGACCACGGCAATGGGCTTGTCGGTGTGCACGGTCAGGCTCAGGAAGTAGGCCGTCTCGGCCAGCGTGTCCGTGCCGTGGGTGATGACGATGCCGTCCACATCGGACTGCTTGGCCAGTTGCGAGACGCGCTTGGCCAGGGTCAGCAGATTGTCGTTGGTGAAGCTCTCGGAAGCGATCTGGAACACCTGCTCGCCGCGCACATTGGCGATCTGGGCCAGCTCGGGCAGGCCGGCCAGCAGCTTGTCCACAGGTACCTTGGCGGCCGTGTAGGTAGCGCTGTTGACGGTCGAGGCACCGGCACCCGCAATCGTGCCGCCCGTGGCCAGCACCACCACATTGGGCTTGGCTGCCTGCGCCTTGGCCGCCTGCGCGGCCGCAGGCGATGCATCCTGCGCCAGGGCTGCGCCGGGGGCGGACAGAACGCCCAGAACGGCAATGGTGGCGGCCAGCAAGGACTGGCGGAAGACTTGTTTTTGCATGAAGTAGTGCTCCGTGATTGAATGAAACGGCCTCTTGTGGAGCCGAGCTTCACACCATGCAATAGCCATGCCGGCTTGCCCATTCGCGCAAATCCCGATGGATTTGCCAAGCGCCTGCGGTTTATATAAATTGATAGCTGTTAGCGCTTATGGGTAAAGGGCTAAAGAGCTAAAAACCTTAAACTTCAGACGACTTTAAATGCTGAGCGGATCCACATCCACCAGCCAGCGCACCAGCGGCCTGTGCTCGGGCAGAGTGCGCAGCCAGTGCAGATACTGCTGCCAGGCATTCAGAAAGCGCAGCAGGGCGCTGCGGTTGCCGGCTTCCAGCAGCATCTGGGCACGCTCCACATTGGCCACGCGCTGCACCGCCATGGGGATGGGCGGGTAGATGAACACTTCGTCCAGATAAGGCAGCTTGGCCTCTCTGGCGACCTGGGTGGCGGCATTCAGAAAGGCCTGGGCGGCTTCCTGGGTGCGTGCATCGGCCCGGACTATGGCCTGAAAGGCATAGGGCGGCATGCCGGCATCCAGCCGTTCCTTGAGCTGCTGCCTGGCAAACGCCGGGTAGTCATGCTTGCGCAGTGCGGTGTAGACGGCGTTTTGCGGGTCGTGGCTTTGAATCCACATTTCCGGATGGCTGCCCTGGGCCTTCACATATTGCGCGTCGCGCCCGGCACGCCCGGCGGCCTGCATCAGCAGGCAGAACAGCCGCTCCGGGGCGCGATAGTCGCTGGAGTACAGCGCGCTGTCGGGTTGCACGGCCGCCACCAGCGTGATGCGCCGAAAGTCATGGCCCTTGGCCACCATCTGGGTGCCTACCAGCACATCCACATCGCCGGCATGCACCTGGGCCAGCTGCTGCTCCAGGCTGCCCTTGGCCTTGGTGGTGTCGGCGTCGATGCGCGCCACGCGGGCCGGATTGCCGTCGGGACGCTGCACATTGCGCAGCAGCCGCTCCAGCTCTTCCTGCAACTGCTCCGTGCCCTTGCCCAGCGGCAGGATGTCGGGGTTGCCGCAGCTGGGGCAGGCAAACGGCACACGCTGGGTAAAGCCGCAGTGGTGGCAGCGCAGCGTGCGGTCGCCCTTGTGAAAGACCTGGTGAGCGCTGCAATGGGGGCAGTCGCTCTTCCAGTTGCAGTCGGCGCAGAACAGCACGGGGGCAAAGCCGCGGCGGTTGAGCAGAATCAGGCTTTGCTCGCCGCGTTTGACGCGCTCGGTGATGGCCTCGATCAGCGGCGGCGAGAACACGGCGCGTTTGGGTTGCTGGCCCATGTCCACCATTCTCACCCTGGGAAGGCTGGCCGCGCCTGAGCCGGCCGCGCCAATGCTGGCCGCGCCGATACGGCTGGGCATATGCAGGCGCAGGTAGCGGCCGACATCGGGTTCCGAGGCATGCCAGCTCTCCAGCGACGGTGTGGCGCTGCCCAGAATGACCTTGGCGCCGGTATCGCGCCCGCGCCAGATGGCCAGATCGCGTGCCGAATAGCGTGCCCCTTCCTGCTGCTTGTAGCTGGCGTCATGCTCCTCGTCGACCACGATCAGCGCCAGTTGCGGCACGCTGGCAAAAATAGCCATGCGCGTACCCAGCACGATGCGGGCGCGGCCCGTGTGAGCGGCCAGCCAGCTTTTGAGACGCTGCGGGTTGGTCATGCCGCTGTGCATACTGACTACGGCGTCCTTGCCGTACTGAGGCACGAAGCGGGCGACAAATCGCTCTTCCAGCTGAGGCGTGAGGTTGATCTCGGGCACCATCACCAGGGCTTGAGCCTCCGGGTTGGCATCCAGCACGGCTTGCACTGCACGTAGATAAACCTCGGTCTTGCCGCTGCCAGTGCTGCCGTAGAGCAGGAACGGGCCGGGGTTTTGCTCAATTTGCTCGAAAACCGCCGATTGTTCGGCACTGAGGGCGAGCAAAGGCGTTGCGCTGCTGGCGTCCTGCGTGTGAGCCATCGTCTCGGTGCTCGCTTGTGCTGCTTCAGCGACTTGTGTCTTCTTGCGCTTGCCGGCTGGCGTCTTGGCTGTCTTGGGCGGAGTCAGCCGCCGCGCCAGTTGTTCGGGCGACATATCGCGCAATTGAGGCGGCAAGGCGGTGACGGCGATCTCGCCCAAGCTGCGCTGGTAATAGTGCGCGGCAAAAGCCACCAGGCGTCGCCAGGCCTGGTTCAGCGGTTCTATGCCCTGCAGCAGGCCGGCAATGCTGCGCAGTTCCACCCCGTCTGGAATGGCTTCGGGGGCGGCGGGCGTATCCCAGACCACACCCAGCAACTCTCTTTTTCCCAGAGGAACGCGCGCCAAGCTGCCGGGCTCCAGCCATGCATCGCTAACGTAGCTCAACAGATCACCTACGGCGCTGTGGGCAGGGGTCTGGACGGCAACGTAAACGATATGGGACATGGAGTTGGATCGGGGGAAGGCGCTGCAGAGGCCGCGGTTCCTCAGAGCTATAGCAGATTTTGAGGCCTGCAAAGGCTTTGCGTTCTGTGGATAACTTTGTGAGAAACAATATGCGCGAAAGGCCTGAGCAAGTCCTGTTCGTGTTTGTAAGCCGGCAGGATGGCTGAGTGGTTGAATAATTAATTTATTTAAAACAAAGACTTATATGTATTCATGAGGCGATGAGGAGCTTGCTTCGGAGGAGTGTTGGCAGGGAGTCTGCCTCGCCATATCTGTGCATAAATCAGGCGGCGAGTCACTGTCAACCGAGAAGCTCCCTAAACCTAAATGCTTCCAAACCGCTGTGCAAAGTCCTTAACTTCTCAAAAAATAGCACTAGAGCCAGCAGCCATGAGGCATGCAGTTATCTTGAAGCATTCATATGTGGATAACTTCCGTCAATCGATGCCAAGGTGGATGAAAAAATAAAAAAGCGCCAAGCACTGCTGGCGCCGAATTTTTCAGGGTCTGAGATTTAGTGATTTGAAATCAATGATTTGCTGCCGCTCTGCTGCATCTCAGGGTGGCAATTGTCGTTCAATAACCATTTGATCTTATCGGGTGATTGGGGCCCGTTGTTCTGCAACAAATGCCTGGGAAGGCAGTTGTTGCAGGGGGAATCAGCCCTTTGTGCGCAGCAGGCGCGAGTGGCTGTGCACAGCTTCGACCAGCGCGGCCACATGTTCGGGCGGGGTGAACTGGCTGATGCCGTGACCCAGATTGAAGATGTGGGTGGGGCCGGTGGTGCTCTTGTCGGTATGGGGCTTGCCAAAGCTGTCCAGCACGGCACGCGCCTGGGCGGCGACCTGCTCGGGTGCGGCAAACAGCACATTCGGGTCGATATTGCCCTGCAGCGCCTTGCCGGGGCCGCCGATCTCGCCGCCCACGATGGCGCGCGCCTTGCCCAAATTGGCCGTCCAGTCCAGACCCAGCACTTCGCAGTCGATGTCCTTCATGTCGGGCAGCCAGATGCCACCGCCCTTGGTGAAGACGATGCGGGGCACGTCGCTGCCGTCCACGCCGGTGCGCTTGAGCTGAGCCAGCACGCGCTTGGTATAGGCGAGGCTGAATTCCTGGAAAGCACCGTCGGCCAGCACGCCGCCCCAGCTGTCAAAAATCATCACGGCCTGTGCGCCGGCATCGATCTGGGCGTTCAGGTAGGCCGCCACGCTGTCGGCGTTGACTTCCAGGATGCGGTGCATCAGGTCGGGGCGCGAGTACATCAGCGACTTGACGGTACGGTAGTCATCGCTGCCCTTGCCCTCGGTCATGTAGCAGGCCAGAGTCCAGGGGCTGCCCGAGAAGCCGATCAGCGGTACACGGCCATTGAGCACCTTGCGGATATTGGTGACGGCGTCAAACACATAGCGCAGCTTGTCCATGTCGGGCACGGCCAGCTCGGCCACGGCGGCCTCGTCGCGCACCACCTTGGCAAAGCGCGGACCTTCGCCTTCGGCGAACGACAGGCCCAGGCCCATGGCGTCGGGCACGGTCAGGATGTCGCTGAACAGAATGGCAGCGTCCAGCGGGAAGCGATCCAGCGGCTGCAGGGTCACCTCGGTGGCGTAGTCCACATTGGTGGCCAGGCCCATGAAGCTGCCGGCCTTGGCGCGGGTGGCCTTGTACTCGGGCAGGTAGCGTCCCGCCTGGCGCATCAGCCACAGGGGCGTGTAGTCAGTAGCCTGGCGACGGCATGCGCGCAGGAAGGTGTCATTGGTCAGGGGGGCGAAACTCATATGCCGATTGTCGCCCACTCCGGCTTTCCCATTCACCACAATCCCGAGCGGCAATTCAGCTCTCTGTGCAGGGATGGCGGCCGCCATGGTTTGTCATGCAACCGTCATTCAAATGTCGCGCGGGCTTCATCTGCGTTTTCCACAATGACGCCACGCAGACACACCGTGTGGCACAGGCAGGCCGCCAACTGCGTCCAACACCGGAGGAAAGCAGACATGAGGCATCCCGAGATTCTTGATGCGCTGAATGGCCAGAGCATCGCGACGACATCATCATCGGCTCCCTCGCTTTCCCATCGTCCCGCCAGTCCCGTGCATCCTGCCGCGCCCGCTTTGCGCCTGCAGGTGCGCTGGGCCCGGCATCTGGACGAGGTTCGCCAGGCCCAGCGTCTACGCTATCAGATCTTTGCCGAAGAAATGGGCGCTGTGCTGCAGACGCCCGTGGCAGGTCATGACATCGATGTCTTTGACGATTTCTGCGAGCATCTGATGGTCTGCGATGAAGAGCAGAACAAGGTGATCGGCACCTACCGTCTGCTGACCCCCGCCCAGGCCCAGCGTGCCGGCGGTTTGTACAGCGATCAGGAGTTCGATCTCTCGCCCATCAACGCCTGGCGGGCGCAGATGGTCGAACTGGGGCGCAGCTGCGTGCATGCGGAGCATCGCCAGGGCGGCGTGATTCTGGCGCTCTGGGGGGGCGTTGGCCGAATTCATGCAGCGCAACCGGCTCGAGGCCATGGTGGGCTGCGCCAGCATTCCCATGCAGTACCCGGGCCTGGCCCATGGCGAAGGTCCGGCACGCATCTGGCAGCAACTGCGCCAGAGCCATCTGGCCGAGCCCGAGTTGCAGGTGCGCCCCCGAGTAGCCCTGCCCGAGGAGTTGGCGCATATCAGCAATGTCTCGGCAGATGCGTTGAAGGTCGAGCCGCCAGCGCTGATCCAGGGCTATCTGCGTGCCGGTGCCAAGGTGCTGGGGGCGCCGGCCTGGGACAGCGACTTCAATACGGCCGATCTGCCCATCATGATGCGCATGCAGGATCTACCCTCACGCTACCGCCGACTGTTCGGGCGCATGAAGGCCTGAGGCGAGGGCAGAAAGCAAAAAGCCTGTGGCCATGCCACAGGCTTTTTTGATGGCTGGACGGGTCATGCCGCGTGGCTGGGCTCATCTTCCAGGCCTTCGGCAAACAGGCCCAGCGCCGTAACCATCAGGCCCAGCATGAGGAAGGCATAGGCTGCAATGGACAGCACCAGACTCATGCTGTAGCCCCATTGCAGAACCGAGCAGGCCCAATCCCAGGACCCATAAAGCGCGCTGCACTGATTGCTGGCCGGCATGTGCACATACCAGGTGACGGCGATCCACATCAGGACCAGCATCACCACCGTGGTGCGAAGCTTGTGTGACGGCGTCTGGTCCATGTTCTTGAGCAAGACCAGCGGTATGGCTCCGCCCCAGACAAACATCATCAGCCAACTGAAGGCAGGAGCCTGCGCCAGTGCCTGTTGCAACCAGTGCATCTTGGGCATGCTGTTGATGCTGGCCAGGACGTCCCAGGCAAAAGGCAGGGCCAGACCGGCGATTGCCAGACTGGCCAGCGCCAGTGCACGCAACAAGCAAAGACGTTTGTGAGACGGCTGGTGGATAAGGTTGGCATGCATGGCTTACCTCCTGTGCAGTTCAGGCAGTCCGCAGTGGTCAACGCGTGCAAGGCTGGCAAAGGCTGGAAACTGCGGTTGCGCCTGGCTTGTGGGCAGTTCCAGTCTAGAGCTTTTGCCTGGTTTGTGCCATAGGCACTATGCGCCTGCTTGAAGTCGCGCTCCACTCCAAGGCGAGGCCGATGTGCCCAGTCGTAAAGTTGATTGCGCCAGGTTCATTGAGCTTGCCGGGGCTGGCATCTGCCAACCCCTGGGGCTAAGCTTGATCCGCTCGACTCAGGGCCATGAACCCGCAGCGCCGGGCAAAGGAGTTCTTATGCTGAGCCATTCTGCTGTGACGACGATGCTGCCGGTAATGGATATGGCGCGTGCTCGTGCTTTCTACGAAGAAAGCCTGGGTCTGCAGCCAGGAGAGCTGCGGCCCGATGGAAAGTTTGTCTACCTGGTTGGCGGCAGTGCGCTGGCCCTGTTTCCAAAGCCTGGCGGTACCAAGGCCGAGCACACGGCCATCAGCTTTCGGGTGCCCGATATCGCTGCCAGCATTCGGGAACTGAAAAGCCGGGGTGTGGTGTTTGAGGACTACGACTTCCCCGACTTCAAGACCGTCAACCATGTCTGCGTGCTGGGGTCCGAGAAAGCCGCCTGGTTCAAGGACACCGAGGGTAACTACCTCTGCCTGCATGAGGAAGTGGCGACAGCCTGAATTGCGTCATGCTTTGCGCGCGGTAATGGCCTAGATCTGTTTGAGTGCGTCAAGCACCTCGCTTTTGGAGAGCAGCTCGCTCAGCACCACAGGCTGCTTGCCGGGCAGGTACAGCACGTAGACGGGGACGCCGCTGCGCCCCAGCGATTGCAGTGCCTGGGTGATGGCTGGGTCTTGGCGTGTCCAGTCGGCGCGCAGCAGCTGCACCTGGTGCTGCGCAAAGGCAGCAAGCACCTCGGCATTGCTGAGCGTGGTGCGCTTGTTGACCTGGCAGGTCACGCACCAAGCGGCCGTGAAGTCCACAAACACCGGCTGGCCCGAGGCATGGGCAGACTGAACCTTGTCTGCCGACCAGGGTTGCCAGAGTTCGCCGGCCTGTGTTTGAGCCTGGCCCGCAGGCTCGGCCTTGATCAGCGGCAGGGCGTAATAGGCCACGCCAGCGGCCAGCAGCAGGGCGAGAGCGCCGAGGCTGATGCGGCTCTTGCCGCGCAGGCCCAGGGCCCAGATCAGCGCGGCCAGCACCAGCAGCAGGGCCAGCAGGGCCGCAGCGGCATCCATGCCGCCCTGATGGCCCAGCACCCAGACCAGCCAGACCACAGTGGCAAACATGGGGAAAGCCATGGCGTGGCGGAAGGTCTGCATCCAGGGGCCGGGCCGCGGCAGCCAGCCCACGACGGAAGGCACGAAGCTGGCCAGCAGATAGGGCAGGGCCATGCCGACGCCGAGTGCGGCAAACACCGTCAGTGCCTGCGCCGCAGGCATATCGATGGCAAAGCCCAGCGAGGCCCCCATGAAGGGCGCCGTGCAAGGCGAGGCAATCGCCACGGCCAGCACGCCGGAGAGAAAGGAGTCCAGCACCGGGTTGCGTGCCTGGGCGCTGGCAATGCGGCTGGGCAGCAGGCTGCCGAACTCGAACAGTCCGGCCAGATTCAGCCCCAGCACGGTGAACAGCGCTGCCAGCAGCGACACGACCACGGGTGACTGCAGCTGGAAGCCCCAGCCCAGCTGCTGGCCCGCCGCGCGCAGGCCCAGCAGCAGTGCGCCGAGTGCCACAAAGGACAGCACCACGCCGGCGGTATAGGCCAGGCCGCCCAGTTTCTGGGCCTGGCGGTTCTGGCCATGGCCCGCAAAGCCCAGCACCTTGATGGCCAGTACGGGAAACACACAGGGCATGAGATTGAGGATCAGGCCGCCGATCAGGCCGCCCAGCAGGGCCGCCAACAGACTTGTGCTGCTGACGCTGCCCGAGGTCTGGGCAGGAGCTGTTGCATTCTTGTTCGCTTCCAGTGCGGCAGCGAGCGCGGGGGAAACGCCGGTCAGAGTGGCGGGCGTCCATTGCCCCTGCACATCCAGCGTGCTGCGCCAGGCGATAGGCTGACCATTGTCCAGGGCCGCAGCGCGGTCCTTGCCCGCCAGAGCCACAACAATGGCCAGTTGCGGTGGCGTATCGCTGCGCATATCGGACAGCGGCAGACCTTCAGCGACCCAGTCGTCGCCATCCCAGCGTTGTTGCCAGTCTTTGCCAGATTCGGCAGCATGCTTGAAGGTTTCGGCATTTTCGGGGTAGAGCTCCAGCGTTTTGCCCTTGATCGCAGCCGGCAGGCCCGCGACACGCAGATGGATACGGTCGTCAGCGATCTTGGCATCGGTGGCTGGCTGCACGCTGGCCTGGCCATTGCCGTTCAAGGCCACGGGTTGCTGTGCCCGGGCCTTGAGGAAATCTTCACTGTTGGCGGCGGTGCTGCCGACCACGGGAATCTGCAGGGTGAACTCGCCGCTTTCGGGGATGCACTCCACGCGGCAGATCAGCCAGCTGGCGGAAAGATGAACCTCCACCATGCCGGATGCGGGAGCCTTGAAGTCGTTGGCGACTTTGACCGGGATGGGCAGCAGCACGGTGTTTTCATAGCCGTAATTGACCAGCGGCCCCACCCGCAGCGCATGGGGCGTGGGCCAGTCAATGCTGCCGGTGCTCAAGCCCGATGGCAGCTGCCATTGCAGTTCGGTCGGCAGTCCTGAGTCGCCCGCGTTCTTCCAGTAGGTATGCCAGTCGGGTTCATGCGCGAGCTTGAGTCCCAGCCAGAAACTCTGGCCGGCGGCAATTCCCTCGGGGGCATGGGCTACCAGTTCGGCCCGTACACGCGGGGTTTGCACCAGGGCGGTGGAGTTGCTGGCTGATGTTCTGAGCTGAATTCCGGCTGTGGCGGTTGTGGATAAAGCGCTTGCAGCTATCAAAAGCAAGGCAATCAGCCAGAGCGCAAGCAGCGACAGGCGAGGGCGGCGTGAAGAAGTGGCAAAGAGCATGACGTTGGTAAGAGCCTGGGCCAGTATTTTGGTTCCTGAACCGCAGCAGTATGGTCAGCGGTGATTAAGTCGGTATGAGTGCATCTGCCGTCAAGCGGCTTCAGGATTTGTCCACAGCCTGGGCCTGATTGGCCACGGGGCTGGGCGGCTGACCACCGACTTCGGCCGGCATGACAATGCGCTCGCAGTTGCTGGCGTTGTTCAGCAGTGCATCGGCATCGACGGAGGTGTTCTCGGAGGTTTCCGGAGGGGCTTTGATTGCAGGTTCGGTTTGCCTG
The DNA here is from genome assembly GCF_040187805.1 of Comamonas sp. wu1-DMT. Taxonomy (NCBI): domain Bacteria; kingdom Pseudomonadati; phylum Pseudomonadota; class Betaproteobacteria; order Burkholderiales; family Comamonadaceae; genus Comamonas; species Comamonas sp. wu1-DMT. The sequence continues at coordinate 70,203 of NZ_JBANEM010000013.1, read as the reverse complement.
GTGGGCAGCATGTGCGCCTGGCGCCAGTTGCCCCAGCGGTAGTAGGCCAGCATCATCAGCATGGAGCAGACGGAGCTGATGGGAAAGCTCCACCAGATGGCATCCACGCCCATCACGGGTTGCAGCCAGCGCGCCACGGGCACGCGTATGCCCCACATGGCAATTGCCAGGATGAGCACCGGCGCCATCACGGCCCCCGTGGAGCGCACCACGCCGGCCAGCACAAAGGTCACGCCGAAGAAGAGGAAGGAGCCTATGGCAATGTGGTTGAGATGGCGGGCCACCTCCAGTGAGGGGCTGCCGCCGGGCAGAAACCAGCCCAGCACATGGCGGTCCAGCAGCACGATGAGGACGATCAGGCTGCCCGTCATCAAGAGATTGCCCAGCATGCCTGCATTGGCCGTGGCGCTGACACGCCTCCAGAGCCCTGCTCCCACGTTCTGCGCAGCCATGGACGAACAGGCCGCGCCTATGGCCATGGCCGGCATCTGCACATAGGTCCACAGTTGCAGCGCGGCGCTATAGGCGGATGCGGTCTGCACACCATGCTCGTTGACCATGGAAATCATGGCGATCATGGCCAGCGAGATCATCACGATCTGCACGCCCATGGGCAGGCCCTTGACCACCAGAGTGCGCACAATCGTCAGATCGGGCTTGAACAGCCCCAGCTGCCGGCGACCTATCCACAAGGGATGGCGGCGCAGGCGTAGCCAGCCCAGCAGGGCAAAAAAGCTCACGGCATTGGCAATCAGCGTGGCGACCGCCGAGCCCTGGATGCCCATGCGCGGCACGGGCCCCCAGCCAAAGATCAGCAGAGGGTTGAGCGCCATGTCCAGTGCCACGACGGCGAGCAGAAACCAGAACGGCGTTCGGGTGTCTCCCGCGCCGCGCAGGGCCGCCGTCACAAAGCTGAACATGAACAGCAGTGGAATGGCCAGAAAGATGACCTTGAGATAAGCCTCGGCCAGCGGCAGCGCTGCCTCGGGTGTGCTCATCCACTGCATGAGATGGCGCGACAGCGGCCAGCCCAGCAAGGCAATCAGCAGTGAGACAACACCAAAAAACGTAGCGCTGGTGCCAAGTACACGCTTGGCTTGCGCGATGTTTTTCGATCCCATGCTCTGGGCGATCAGGATATTGGTCGCCATGCTGATGCCGAACACCGCACCGATCAGCGCAAACATCACATTGTTGGCATTGGCGGTGGCCGTCAGCGCGGCCTCGCCCAGGTGACCGCCGACCCAGATGGCATTGACCGAGCCGTTGAGCGACTGCAGCACATTGCCGGCCAGAATCGGCAGGGCAAAGACCAGCAAGGTGCTGGCAATCGGGCCCTGGGTCAGATCGCGGGTCTGGGGCTTGGAGGTGGCGGTGCGCGCACTCTGGCGCGGGGCGCTTGCGGAGGCTTCAGGCATCGGGCCATTGTGGGGCATGTCGTCCGGTTGCGGATGACGGGAGGTAGGACCGAAGTCGGGAGCGAGACGTGGTTTTGTGGAGCTGGCGCAGCTACGATGATGGTCATGAGCAATACCCCGACCACTCACGCAAGCGCGCTTCCCAGCTGGCCGTCACGCTTCTGGGCCCAGGCCTCGGCCCATGACTTTGCCCTGGCCCAGAGCAATGGTTTGGCCGCCGATACCGTGGCCGTGCTGCCCGTGGCTGCGGTGGAGCAGCATGGGCCGCACCTGCCGCTGTCGGTGGATGCCAGCCTGATAGATGGCGTCATCGATGCCGCTCTGGCGCAGCTGCCCGCCGAGCTGCCGGTGCTGTTTCTGCCGTCGCAGAACATCGGCTTTTCGGTCGAGCATACGCACTATGCAGGAACCTTGAGCCTGCAGCCTGCCACACTGATTGCGCTGTGGACAGAGCTGGGCGCCTGCGTGGCGCGCGCCGGCATCAGGAAGCTGCTGCTGCTCAACGGTCATGGCGGCCAGGTCAGCGTGATGGACATCGTTGCGCGCGAGCTGCGCATCCGGCATGGCCTGCTGGTCTACAGCGCCAGCTGGTTCGGGCTGGTGGATGATGTGGCCAACCAGCAGTTCTGCGCGCATGAGCACCGCTTCGGCATTCACGGCGGCGAAGTGGAGACATCGATGATGCTGCACCTGGCGCCCGAGACCGTGCATATGGAGCGTGCGCAGAACTTTGCCTCCAGCTCGGAGCTGCGGGCCGGAAAATACCACTTCATCGGCAATGGCCGCAGTGCCAAGCTGGGTTGGGCCATTGAGGACTACAACCCGGCCGGAGCCGTGGGCAACTCCGCCGCCGCGACGGCCGAGCGCGGCGCGGCCATGGTGCATTCATCGGCCGAGGGCCTGGTCAGGCTGCTGGGCGAAATTCATGACCTGCCCCTGAGCACGGTGGGAAACCAGCCGCAGCCGCTTTGAATTCAGGAGCTTCTCACGCAATAACAGTCTGCATTTGCAGGCTGTTTTGTTTTGAAAATCAATGCTATCAAGCGTTAGAAGCTACTGAAAACATAGTCCTTGCTGTCATTGCTTCGGTATTTTTGCCTGAGCAATCACATCGCCCCAGCGCTTGATTTCCGATTGCAGCAGCTTGGCGGTCTGCTCTGGCGTGCTGGCCTGGGCCTGCACATTCAGTTCGCGCAGCTTCTTGGCGACCTCGGGGTTGTTGACGGCGGCGTTGATTTCCTTGTTCAGACGCGCGATCACGGGGGCTGGTGTCTTGGAGGGTGCAGCCAGCGCATTCCAGGACGAGGCCACAAAGCCCTTGACGCCGGATTCCTGGGCCGTGGGCACATTGGGCAGCAGCGGCGAGCGCTTCTCGCCCGTCACCGCGAGCAGGTTCACGGCCTTGGAATTGATCTGGCCCATGATGGGCGTGAGAATTTCCACGGCCGCATCGATCTGCTTGCCGCGCAGCGCGGTCACCACGGCGGGTGTGCCGTTGAAGGGCACGATCTGAGCATCAATGCCGGCCGTGGTCTTGAACAGCTCTGCCGCCAGGTGCTGGGTGCTGCCCACGTTGATGCTGCCCAGGTTCAGCTTGCCGGGATTGGCCTTGGCATAGCTCACGAGTTCGCCCAAATTCTTGAAGGGCGATTTGGCATCGGTGATGACGCCGATGTCGAAGTAGCCCAGCGTGGAGATGGGCGTCAGGTCCTTGACCATGTCGAAGGGCAGATTGTTGAACAGATTCACCGTGACGGCGCTGCCGTTGGACATGAGAAACAGCGTATGTCCGTCGGGCGCCGCCTTGGCCACGGTGTCGGCCGCCACGATACCGCCCGCGCTGGGCTTGTTGTCTATGACCACGGGCTGGCCGAGCTGGGTGGACAGCTGCTGGGCCACGACACGGGCCGTCACATCGGCAACGCCGCCGGCCCCGAAGGGAACGACGATGCGGATGGGTCGGTTGGACAGGCCTTCGGCCTGGGCGGTGGCAGCAAATCCGCTCAGCAGGGCAGCCCCCGCTGCGGCACTGATCAGGGATTGGGTAAAACTGCGGCGTTTCATGCTTGTCCTTCTGTCTGAAACTTTTATCCCAAGAGTGTGCCGCCGAAAGATGCCCGGAGGCAGCCGCAAAGCGTTCTGTCTGCTATGCCGCACAGGTATGGCTAGTTACCGCTTGCTTGCAGGGTATCCAGTCCCCAGTGATGCATGACCTCGCGCACTATCAGCAGGGCGGCTGCATGCTCGGGGGTCTGCGGCAGCTGCGGGTCGGCATGGCCGGGCTGCTGGGCCTGGCGCGCCAGCAGCTCGAACAGGTTCTCGATGGCCTCGCGTGACGCCTGGGTGGCTTGCGGGTCGGCTGTGGCACTGTGGATCAATTGCCGCAGCAGCGGGGCTGTCGTTTGCAGCAGACTGGCGCCTGCAGGCAGCCAGCGCCCGGCCGGCATGACGGCATCCTCGACATCGGCAATCGCGTTTTCCAGCATCAGCGCATTGGGCATGCGCTGGGCAAAGGCCTTGACCAGGGTTGCAATGCCTATGGGCAGCCGGTGCTGCTGCGCGCCTATGTCAAGCGTCAGCGCCGTATCGCCAAGGCTGAGAAAGATGGAGTCCATGCAGGACTTGTAGCAGCTTGTGTTTGCCTGCGCCGGGGTCGTGGGTGATCAGGCTGCGGTGACCCAGTCTCTGTACTCGAGCCCATCCAAATGATTGAGCGTATTGAAGCTTTGCAGCATCAGCCGCTTGGGGCTGATGCTGAACTCGGTCACTGCAATATTGCGCAGCCGCATATTGAGGGCGATGGTCACCTCGGGCGCGGTTCCAAGCACCTGGCCCACGGCCGCAGAGATGGGGCCGCCGCTGCTGACCAGCAGCACGTTCTGGCCGCTGTGCTGGTGGCGTATCTCCTCGAGCACCTGGTGCACTCCATCCGCAAAACCATTCCAGTCAGGCATGCCGACCGGGCTGATGGTACCTCCCATCCATTGCGCCAGCGCGTCGCACAGCAGGCGGAAATGATGGCGGTACAGCTCGGGCGTATCGGGCCTGGGCAGAGGGCCAGGGTGGATGGCGCGCAGCAGGGCTTCGCTGTCGTACTCGTTGAGTCCGGGCCGGTTTTGTGCCTCGGGGCTGGAAGCGCTGCCCAGACCCTGGACTATGCCGGCCAGCGTCTGCTGATGGCGCTTGAGCGTGCCTGCATAGACGGCGTCGAACTTCAGACCTCGCTCACGCCAGTATTCACCCAGACGCACGGCCTGTTCCTGGCCGCGTGGGCTGAGCTGGTCGTAATCATCCGCGCCAAACGAGGCCTGGCCATGGCGCACAAGGTAGAGGTTTCCCATGGCGCGGATGTTGGGCCTTGGCCGCTTGCTGCGCTGTCATGCCTGCGACCAGGTGGCGCTTGGGTGACAGCGGACTGGTTCGCATTTCCGCATCTCGCATCGGGATTGAGGTACAGGCATGGCCTGGCGCTCGGTTAAGATAGTTGAGAGCTATTCTCAAAAACATAACAACACGCTCCGCTTTCGGTACTGGTTCACGGATCTCTTGCACTTGGCTGGCAGGAGGCTTGTCGATTTCGAGGCGGAGCGTGTTTTTTTTATGCCTGTTCACCTTCTGGAGCCCTCCATGTTTCGACGACCCCTGTTTGCACTGGCCGCCGTTGCCAGCCTGTGCGCCCCTGCGCTGTCCGCCCACGCCGAGGACATCACGCTCTATACCACCCGTGAACCGGCACTGATCCAGCCCTTGCTGGCGGCCTTCACGGCGCAGACCAAGATCGGCGTGAAGACGGTCTTCGTCAAGGACGGCCTGCTGGAGCGCGTCAAGGCCGAAGGCCAGCGCTCGCCTGCCGATGTGTTGATGACGGTGGATATCGGCAATCTGCTGGATCTGGTGGACGGTGGCGTGACCCAGCCAGTCAAGTCCAGCATTCTGGAAGCCGCCATTCCTGCCCAGCTGCGTGCCGCAGACAATCAGTGGTTTGCGCTGTCCATGAGGGCCCGCGTGCTGTATGCCGAAAAGGACATGAAGATCGGCGCCTTCCGCTATGAAGACCTGGCCAAGCCGCAGTTCAAGGGCAAGGTCTGCAGCCGTGCCGGCCAGCACCCCTACAACACGGCGCTGATTGCCGCCATGATTGCCCATGACGGCGAGGCCAAGACCGAGCAGTGGCTCAAGGGCGTCAAGGCCAATCTGGCACGCAAGGCCACAGGTGGTGACCGCGACGTGGCGCGTGACATTCTGGGCGGCATCTGCGATGTGGGCCTGGCCAACACTTATTACGTGGGCCATATGAAGGCGGCCAAGGAAGGTACGGACGCACGCAAGTGGGGTGATGCCATCAAGGTCGTCAAGCCTACTTTCAACGATCCCAAGAGCGGCACGCATATCAATATCAGCGGCGCCTCGGTGGCCAAGCACGCGCCCAACCGCGATCAAGCCGTGAAGCTGCTGGAGTTCCTGGTCTCCGAACCGGCCCAGAATATGTACGCTCAGGCCAACTACGAGCACCCTGTGCGCAAGGGCGTGGCGCTGGACCCCGTGGTGGCCCAGAGCATCGGCGAGATCAAGATCGATCCGCTGCCGCTGACCGAGATTGCCAAGCACCGCAAGGCTGCCAGCGTGCTGGTCGACAAGGTGGGATTCGACAAGTAAACACCCCTGAGCGGCCCCGCCGCTTCCCCTCTCTCTATGCGCTGCGCACTAGGGGAGGGGACGACAGCATTGCAGCGGGACGGCCCTTGCTCGCTGTCCCTTGCTTGGGAGCATGCTTGTTTTAGCATTGCGCTCCTGTTTGAGCCCCTTTGCTGGGGCATGTCTGTTTCTGGGCCCTTGGTCTTGCCGTGATCGTTTTGTCTTGATGTTTTCTTATCTTCGTTCAGGGCTCAGGCCCGTTGGGCCGGTGTGGCAGGGCGCAAGCTGGTTGATTGCGCTGGGGGTGTTTGCGCCCATTGCCTCGCTGGCCTGGCTGGCGCTGGGGGCGGACTGGGCGCACTGGCAGGATCTGCTGCGCTATGTGCTGCCCGATGCCGCAGCCAATACGGCCTGGCTGCTGGGCGGGGTGGGTCTGGTGGTGCTGGTGGTGGGCACGGGCTGTGCCTGGCTGGTGACGGCCTGTGATTTTCCGGGGCGGCGCTGGCTGCACTGGGCACTGCTGCTGCCGCTGGCCATGCCGGCCTATATCGTGGCCTTTGCCTATCTGGACCTGCTTCACCCCATAGGCCCGGTGCAAGGCGCGCTGCGCTGGTTGCTGGGGTACGACAGCCCGCGTCAGTGGCGCCTGCCCGATCTTCGCTCCATGGGCGGTGCGATCTTCGTGCTGGGCTTCACGCTCTACCCCTATGTGTACATGACGGCGCGCTCCATGTTCATGACCCAGCCGGCGCATCTTATGGAGGCTGCACGCTCGCTGGGTGAGACCCGCTGGGGTGCTTTTTGGCGCGTGGCCCTGCCCATGGCGCGACCGGCGCTGGTCGTGGGCCTGAGCCTGGCGCTGCTGGAGACACTCAACGATATCGGTGCGTCCGAGTTTCTGGGCGTGCACACGCTCACGGTGTCGATCTACACCACCTGGGTCACTCGTTCCGATCTGGCTGGTGCCGCGCAGATTGCCTGCTCCATGCTGCTGGCCGTGGTGGCCCTGGTCTGGCTGGAGCGTCAGGGCCGAAGTCGTCAGCGCTTTGGCTCGGCCCAGCGCATGAGAGCCATAGCGCCGCACCGTCTGCCCGCAGGCAGGGCCTGGCTGGCAACACTGGCCTGCAGTCTGCCGGTGCTGATCGGCTTTGCTGCGCCAGCGGCCTATCTGGCCTGGGAAAGCGGCAAGCGTCTGGTGCAGGGCTCTGGCGTGTCCGAGGGCCTGGTATCCAGTCTGCTCAACACGTTGGGTTTGGCGCTGGGCGTGACCGTGATCGCGGTGGCCGCGGGTCTTGTCGTGGCCTGGGCCACGCGCACAGGCATCAGCACGCGAGCGCCTTCGCGCTGGCCCGCGCAGTTGGCGGCGCTGGGCTACGCCGTGCCGGGCACGGTGCTGGCCATCGGCCTGCTGACGCCTGCGCTGGCGTTCGACGCCGGGCTGGCCCAACTGTTCGGTATGAACGGCCTGCCGCTGATGGGGCAGGGCATTGTGTTGGTGGCTGCCTGCGTGATTCGCTTTCTGGTCATGCCCGTGGGCGGCATCGAGGCCGGACTGGCGCGTATTCCGCCGACGCTGGAGCAGGCATCGCGTCTGCTGGGCGAAAGCCGCCTGGGCACGCTGCGCCGCGTGCATCTGCCGCTGCTGCGGCCCGCCATGGCCACCAGTGCCATGCTGGTGTTTGTCGACGCCATGAAGGAGCTGCCCGCCACCTTGCTGCTGCGCCCGGCCGATTTCGACACCCTGGCCACCTGGCTCTATGCGGAAGCCGCGCGCGGCACCTATGAGGAGGGCGCGATCGCCGCGCTGTGCATTGTGGTCGCGGGGCTGGTTCCCGTTATGCTGCTGGCGCGCACGCAGCTGTCGGGTGGGCAGCGATGAATAAGCATGAAGATGGGCTGCGGCGCCTATGGGTATTACGCAAGCAGCTATTGAATATGAATAGGACTTACGCAAACAAGAATGCAACAATGGCCGGCCTTTTGAGGCAGTTGTCTTGCATGAACCCGTTTTGCGTAAGTCGTGATGAAGTGATTGCATGACCGCCTCTCTACAAATTGCGCAGCTGCAACTGGGCTATGACACGCCCAAGGGCTTGCACACCGTGCTGCAGGGCTTTGATCTGCAGGTGCCTGCAGGTCATATCGCCAGCCTGCTGGGGCCCTCGGGCTGCGGCAAGACCTCCGTGCTGCGAGCGATTGCGGGTTTTGAGCCGGTGCGCGCGGGAAGCATTCATCTGGGCGAGGTATTGCTCTCCGGCCCCGGCACGCATCTGCCTCCCGAGCAGCGCCATGTGGGCATGATGTTTCAGGAATACGGCCTGTTCCCGCATTTGACGGCAGTGCAGAACGTGGGCTTCGGCCTGCGTCGCATGGGCAAGCCAGAGCGCGACAAACGTGTGCAGGAGCTGCTTGCCGTGGTGGGGCTGGCGAATTCAGGTAGCAAGTTCCCGCACGAGCTGTCCGGCGGTCAGCAGCAGCGTGTGGCGCTGGCCCGCGCCCTGGCGCCGTCCCCGGCCTTGCTGCTGCTCGATGAGCCATTTTCCAATCTCGATGCCGCCACGCGCGAGCGCCTGACGCTGGAGGTCCGCGATATTCTGCGGGCCACCGGGCAGACGGCGATTCTGGTCACGCACAACGCGCAGGAGGCCGAAACCATGGCCGACCAGATCTGCAGGATGACGCCGGCCCAGCTCTGAGCCGGCTCTGAGGTCTAAAGCAGGACGCGGCCTGATGTGACGGTCACGGTATGGCCGCCCACCCAGAGCTTGCCGTTGGCGGCGGTCTGGACATGAACCTGTCCGTCACGGCCCACGCATACGCCTTGTGCGGCGATATAGGGCGTCTGCAGCAGACCCTCGCCCGTCAGCCATTGGGCCAGCGCAGCATTCAGGCTGCCGGTGACAGGGTCTTCGCTGGCGGTCTCGCCTATCAGGGCGCGCACTTCAAGGCGTGGCTGGGCTGGGGTCACTTTTTCTTGAGCTGCTTCTTCCGCCTGCTTGGCAAAAGCGCGGGCCTCGCGGCTGGAGCGGCCAATCAGCGGGGCATCCTCTTCCACCTCATAAATGGCCGCCAGACCTGCTTTGGTCCCCAGCTTTTTGAGTGCTCCAAAGTCTGGCTCCACACTCAGAACCGTATCGGGGTGGTCCAGCAGCATTCCCAGCCAGGGCGAGCCGTTGTAGAGGCTACGCGCCATCAGCAATTGTTCCCGCTGCAGGCCCAGGGCCTGCAGCACGGGTGCCAGCTCCTCTTCGGAAATCTCCTGGGAGTCGAGCGAAGGGGCTTCGAAAAACAGCGCACCTTGCGCATCGCAGCCAATGGCTACCAGGCCTTTTTGGCATTCCTGCAGTACCTGCTCGGGGTTGCGCGGCTGGCCGCCCTGGGCCAGCCAGGCATGGCAGCTGCCCAGCGTGGGGTGGCCGGCAAAAGCCAGCTCGCCCGCGGGCGTGAAGATGCGCAGCCGGTAGTCGGCGCCCGCAGCCAGCCCCTCAGGCGTGGGCTGCAGCACAAAAGTGGTTTCCGACAGATTGGTCCAGCGCGCGAAGGCCTGCATCTGCGCATCGCTCAAGCCATCGGCACCCAGTACCACGGCCACGGGGTTGCCGAGCAACGCAGTATGCGTGAACACGTCCACGGTCATATAGGGACGAGAGAGGGGGCTGGTATGTGCGGAGGCAGACATGGGCAGCGATTGTCGGCAAAAAGAAAAACCGGCGCAGAGCCGGTCGATGTGGCATTTCACATGCCATGGGGTATCAGAGACAGCGAGGAAGCGCCGCCGCGCACCGAGGCTGTCGTCCCCCTCCCGCATTGCGCAGCAAAGCGAGAGAGGGGGAAGGCGGGGCCGCCTAGGCGCGTCAGCGCCTCAGGGGGTGTTGCTGCGGATGGCGTCAGCCAGAGCAGCAATGCCAATATTTATCTGCTCGGCAGACACTGTCACATACGACAGGCGCAGCGTGTTGTTCTGCGCATCGCCGGCGTAGAAGGGCGCGCCGGGCACAAAAGCCATATTGCGCTCCACGGCCTTGGCCAGCAGGGCCTGGGCGTCCATGCCTGCAGGCAGCTTGACCCAGAGGAACATGCCGCCCACGGGACGTGTCCATTGCACGTCTAGGCCGGCCATCTCGCGCTCCAGGGCCATCAGCATCACATCGCGCTGAGCCTTGTACATGGCGCGGATGGTGGGCACATGGCGGTCCAGGAAGCCGTCCTTGATGACTTCGGCCACCACGCGCTGATTGAAGCTGGGGGTGTGCAGGTCGGCAGCTTGCTTGGCCTGGGTCAGCTTGCCGTAGACGGACTTGGGCGCGACGATGAAGCCGATGCGCAGGCCGGGGGCCAGCACCTTGGAGAACGAGCCCATGTAGATCACGCCCTCGGGGTTGCGTGCAGCCAGGGGCAGGGGAGGCTCCTGCTCGTACCACAGGTCGCCGTAGGGGTTGTCCTCGATCAGGGGAATATCCAGTTCCCTGGCCTTATCGACCAGAGCCTGGCGGCGCGCATCGCTCATGGTGCGGCCGGTGGGGTTCTGGAAGTTGGGCAGCACATAGGCCAGGCGGGCCTTGTCGGCGCCGCTGCCGATCTGCTTGGCAAAGTCTTCGATCAGCATGCCTTCGTCATCGCTGTCCACGCCCACGGCCACGGGCTCCATGGGAGTGAAGGCCTGCAGGGCGCCGAGGTAGGTGGGTTTTTCAACCAGCAGACGGCTGCCCTTGTCCAGGAACACCTTGCCGATCAGGTCCAGCGCCTGCTGGCTGCCGGTGGTGATCAGGATCTGCTCAGGATCGACGCTCCAGGGCAGGAAGTCGGCAATCGCCTGACGCAGCGGGGCAAAGCCCTCGGTGGTCGAGTACTGCAGGGCTGCGGCACCGTCGCGCTGCATCACGGTCTGGCAGGCTTCGGTGAACGCGTCCAGGGGGAAGGCCTTGGGGGAAGGCAGGCCGCCAGCCATGCTGATGATGCCGGGGCGGTCGGTCAGCTTGAGGATCTCGCGGATGGCGGAGGAATTCATCTTGGCAGCACGTTCTGCCAGCGTCCATGTTGTCATAAAACAGTACTCGATCTCTACGTTGCCAGCCCGGGCAGGGCTGGCCGGTGTGCATTCTCACGCCGTTGTCGGGCATGTGCCGGCCTGAGCTTGGGGCTCGGGATGCAATCGCTGCGGCGCACAAAGCGCTGCAACCATGCACCAGCAGGTGGGCTTATTGTGTCGCGGCCGGTTTGCCTGTGTGGGCTGGCGGGCAATTGCGACTGTTTGGTCTGCAGTCGGTGAGACTGCAGACCGTGACCATAGCCCTGTGTGGAGGGCGGCCAAGAGAGGTTGATGGACTCAATATACGCTTGAGACCATTACAGTACCTATACAGACAGTCTCACAATCATGGCTTCTGTATCGGTATTCGCTTCAATACAGTTCGCTGCACATCACCATGTCCATCTCCCTGTCCCGCCAGGCGGCCCTGACCCTGACCCAGCAGCTGGCCGAGCGTCTGGCCGAGCGCATACGCACAAGGCTGCTGCCCGCAGGTGCGCGACTGCCTTCGGTACGTGAATGCGCGCGTCAGCAGGGCGTGAGTCCGTACACGGTGGTGGCTGCCTACGACCTGCTGCAGGCCCAGGGGCTGGTCGAGGCCAGGCCGCAGCGCGGCTTTTATGTGCGCGATATTGTGCAAAATCCGCTTCAAATGCCGGAGAGTAAAGCGCAGATAGCTATCAATGCGGGAGCGGTCAATACCCCGGTAGGCATCCCGCCTGGCACGCGCATCAACGCCACCATGCTGATTCGAGGCATGTTTGTGGAGAGTGTGGCCGGCAAGCCCCAGCCCGGTGCCGGCGTGCTACCTGCCGAATGGCTGGATGCCGGCTTTCTGGTGGCCGCCATGCGCAAGGTCACAAGCGGGCAGGCGCTGCGCGAATCGTTGGTGCGCTATGGCGAGCCCATGGGCGACAGCCGGCTGCGCGAGGCGCTGGCGCGGCGCCTGCAGCGCATAGGCATTGCGGTGGGGACTGGCCAGATCATCACCACCCTGGGGGCGACCCAGGCGCTGGACATCGTGAGCCGAGCCCTGCTGCAGCCCGGCGATCCGGTGATGGTGGAGGAGCCGGGGTGGGCCGTGGAATATGCACGCCTGGCCGCCATGGGCATGCGCGTGCTGCCCGTGCCGCGCGGGCCCGAGGGGCCGGACATGGCGGTGATGCAGCGCTATTGCGAGACCATGGCCCCCAAGCTCTATGTGAGTGTCAGTGTGCTGCACAACCCCACGGGCTACAGCCTGAGCGCGGCCAGCGCCCATGAGGTGCTGCAGATGGCGCAGCGATACGGCTTCTATGTGGTGGAGGACGATAGCTACTGCCATATCGCTGCCGATCACGCTCCGCGCGTGACGGTGCTGGACCGCTTGCAGCGCAGCATCTACATCAGCGGCTTTGCCAAGGTGCTGGTGCCCAACTGGCGCCTGGGCTATCTGGCCGCGCCGCCCGATCTGGTCGAGAGACTGCTGGACACCAAGCTGCTGTCCACCCTGTCCACGCCGACCCCCATGGAGCAGGCCCTGGCCCTGTGCATGGAGCAAGGCCAGTTGCGCCGCCATGCCGAGCGGCTGCGCCAGCATCTGGCCCAGGCGCGCACGCGCAGCGTGGCGCTGGCCCAGGCAGCCGGCTGTCGGTTTGTGGCCGAGCCTGCTGGCATGTTCGGCTGGGTGGATACCGGCGTGGATACCGAGGTGCTGACCCAACTGCTGCTGGATCAGGGCTACATGATTGCCCCAGGTGCCATGTTCCATGCCAGCCGGGGCTCCAGCACCTGCATGCGCATCAACTTCGCGACCACACAGGATGCCGCCTTCTGGCGTGTCTTCGAGCGCGTGGTGGCCCAGATGCGGGCCCAGGCACAGAAGTTGTAGAACGTGTTGACGATCTCCTCGCGCCGCGACAGAGGGTTTGCGGGATGGCATGCTAGGCGCGATACCGCAGCAATAGCCGTGCTATTGCGAGGATTCGCAACGCCGCAGACCGCCCGCAAACCCTCTGTCCCGCAGGGTTGGAGCGAAATCGGGCGATTTCTGCGCGCTGACTCTTGCTTGCACCCCGGTGCAAGCGGCGAGCCAACGCTTTGAGCTCATCCCGATTGCGCTCCAACGCGACTGCGTAGAGATCGTCAACACGTTCTTAACCCAGCTGGACGGGACCCTGATGAATATGGCAGCTGGTGCGCTGCAGCAGCTCGCCAAAGGCATCGGACATCAGATACTTGAACTCCACGGGGCGCTGCCTGCCTATGGCATCGCCCTCCACCACGCCGCTGGCCGGGTGGCACATCAGCAGGCCGCCAGCCGCCATATGCGGCAGCCAGCCGGCCATCTGCCGGCCGTAGCTGGCCGTGTCGGGCGCATCAAAGCCATAGACGCCGCCAAAACCATGGTTCATGGGAATGTCTGCATGGCGTAGTTGCCGGGTGGTGGTCCAGCCGCCGAGCAAGGCGATGATGGCGGCCTTGGGGCTGCGCCACAGACCCGAGGCCGGTGCCGTGGAGCGCACCCAGGGCATCTCGTGCGCGGCGTAGCGGCTCTGGAGCTCCTGCTGCATGGCGGCCCGCAGACCCGGTAACTGATGCACATGCTGGTGGCCGTCTATGAAGTCCGGGGCCGTGCCCATGACCTGCTCGAAAGCATCGAGCTGTTCGCGCCAGGCCTGGCGCATCAGACCCTGCGGCATCTGCCGTGCATAGGCCTGGCGTAGCACCGTGCCCAGCGCCTGGGCGTCATGCTGTCCGCCATGGTCTTCGGTCAGGTTGAAATGCAGACCCACCGAGAGCCGGGGGCGCAAGTCCCGCAAGGCCGCTGCGGCCTGCGGCCACAGAGGCGAAGTGGTCATGCAACTGGTGGCCGAGAGACGGCCGGCTGCAGTCAGCTGCTGCACGGCGTCGTCCACCAGCGGATGCAGGGCGTAATCATCGGCGCACAGCAGGATGGCGCGTGAGGTATTCATGTGATTCATGCGGCGCTGCGTGCCTTGAAGGCCCAGAACTTGCTCATGACAAAAGTGCCTATGGCCACCAGCACCAGCACGGCGGCCAGACTCCAAAAGTAATGCCAGTGCAGCCAGTTCAGGGCGATGTAGTACAGCGCCTCATTGGCGACAAACGAAAGACAGGCCACGGCAAAGAATTTCGCCACCACCGGCCAGCCCCTGGCCTGCGCTGCTGAAAAGGTGAGCAGCGCATGACCGTTGTAGCTGACCACAAAGGCCACGAGAAACGCCAGCACGTTGGCCCAGAGCGGCGGCATGCCGGAGAGAGAGACCAGCAGGCCGACCACCGCCAGATGTGCGGCTGCTGCCGAGCCGCCCACCAGTACGAATTGCAATAGCTGCGGCAGGCGGCGCAGTCTTTGCAGCGCGTCCGCGATCACGATGGCTCGCGCAGCGGGCTGCGGTCCTCGTCATGCGCCACCAGGTAGATGGGGCGGCGCTTGACCTCTTCGTAGATGCGGCCGATGTACTCGCCCAGAATGCCTATGGACAGCAGCTGTACGCCCGAGAACAGCATGATGCTGGCGGCCAGCGTGGGCCAGCCGCGCAAAGGGTTGCCAAAGAACAGGGCTTCTGCCGCAATCCACAGGCCGTAGGCCAGAGCCAGCAGCGAAATGCCCGCCCCCACCATGCTCCAGACGCGCAGCGGCAGGGTGGTGAACGAGGTCAGGCCCAAGAGGGCCAGGGACCCCAGGCGGCGCAGATTGAAACTGGAGCTGCCGGCGACCCGGTCCTTGGGAACAAAGGGCAGGGCGGCGGTCTTGAAGCCGACCCAGGCATACAAGCCCTTCATGAAGCGGTTGTTTTCGGGCAAGGCCTTAAGGGCATCGACGACCTTGCGGTCCATCCAGCGGAAGTCGCCCGCGTTGGGCGGCATCTTGACCGCGCTGCCCGAGTTCATCACGCGGTAGAACAGATCGGTACCCACGCGCTTGGCACCGCTTTCTGCGCCGCGGTCAGCGATCACGCCATAGATCATCTCGTAGCCCGATTGCCACAGCCCATGCATTTCGGCCAGCATCTCGAGCGGATGCTGGAAATCGGCGTCGATGAGCAGCACGGCATTGCCGCGGGCGTGGTCTATGCCGGCAGACAGTGCCGCTTCCTTGCCGAAGTTGCGCGACAGGGCCAGATAGCGCAGCGGCAGCTCCTGGGCGAGGCGTAGGCTCAGCTCATGCGTGCCGTCACGGCTGCCGTCGTTGACCACCACGATCTCGAAATCGGGCGTCAAGGCACGAACCGTCTGGGCCAGTGCACGCAGAAAGCCTTCGATATTGGCCTGTTCGTTATAGGCCGGCACCACGCAGCTCAGCCTCAGCGGCTGGCGCGGCAATTGTGCTGGCGGGGCTGCAGGTGCATATTCGGCGTGAAGATCGGTCATAGGGCAGGATTTTCGCGCAAGTCTGTAACTGCTTGCTGGGGCCGGTCACGGTTTGTGTCGCCTCAAAAGGGCCGTCGCTATACTCACGCCCCTGGGCAATGCTGCCCCTACTCCTTTCTTTTCCTGATCGTCTGATGACCGCTGTCCCACGCGAATCCCTTGTTCTTGGCGGCCGTGCCGTTGCCGCCTTGCTCGCCGTATACGGCGTGATCTGGCTGGCCATTCACTGGGTGACGGCCCTGGCTGCGCCCGGGGACAACGTGGAGCAGCTGATCTGGATTCACTCCCTGGAGCTGGGCTATTTCAAGCATCCGCCGATGCCGACCTGGATCATGGCCGCTTCCGCGGCTGTCTTTGGTCCGTCCATAGGGCTGACCTATGTGCTGGGCGGCGTGCTCACACTGGGCTCATTGGCGATTTTCTGGAAGCTGCTGTGCGATATGCGCGGCCGGGCCTATGCGACTGTGGGCCTGCTGGCGGCGCTGAGCATCACCTTCTATTGCGGGCGGCTCTACTACTACAACCACAACGTCGTGATGATGCTGTGGATCTCGCTGGCCGTGGCGCTGAGTTGGCATGTCACGCAAAAGCCGTCCCTGGCTGGCTGGGCCTTGCTGGGCCTGGTCTCGGGCCTGGGCATGCTCAGCAAATACCAGTATGTGCTGGCGCTGGGCGTGATCGGCCTGTGGTGGCTGCGCATTGGCGCCTGGAAGAACCCCGTGCATGTCAAAGGGGCTGCGCTGGCGACCGTGATCGGCCTGCTGGTGCTGTCCCCTCATCTGTACTGGCTGAGCACCCATGACTGGATGCCCATGCATTACGCCGAGCGCACTTCGCTGGGGCTGCACCTGGATACAGCCGCCCGTATCAATATGTCCTGGAAGTTCGCGGTGGACTGGATCTTCAACCGCTGCATGCCGGCCTGGATCGTGCTCGGGGTGGCGCTCTGGTGGGGGCGCCGCAGGGCGGGCAAAACTGGAGAGCAGACCGCGCCGGCAAAGGTTGCGCCGGTCGCCGCAGACAGGATGCTGCGGGAGTTCTGGCTGCTCTGGGGCCTGGTGCCGCTGCTGGCCATGCTGGCGCTATGCCTGTTCACGGGCTCCTATCTGCACCTGCAATGGGGTACGGCCTTCATGTTCCTGTGCGTGCCGGCCGTCATGGAGTGGGCGCGCTCGCCACGGAGCTGGGGTGCAGCCGGGGACATGCGTGCCGCCTGGCTGACCTTTGGGGTTCTGCAGGCGCTGCTGTTGCTGCAGTTCTGGCTTGCTTCGCCCATGGGGCTTTCGGGCTACAAGAGCACCCATCAGAACCATATCCCCGTGGACCGGATCGTGGAAGGTCTGGCGCCGGCGGCGCATCAGGCACTGGGCGGCCCTGTGGACATCATCATCGGCCCGCAGGCGCTGGCCGGGCGCATTGCCATGGAGTTGCCCGAGCGTCCACGCGTCTATGTGGAGCGCAATCTGCAATACAGCCCCTGGATTCGCGAGGAGGAGTTGCCGAATGCCCGCATCATCGAGGTGATGGTGGCACCGGACCCCTTGCCCCCGGGTCTGACGCGTGCCTATGGTGTCTGGGCCTGGCGGCCCGTGAAGATCGCCAAGGGCGAGCATTGAGGGCCGCACCCCACAAAGGCAAAGGCGGGCATCGAGCCCGCCTTTTTGATGGGAATGGCCGACGTGGCCTGACTCAGCTGGCTGCGTGATAGATGCGTGCGCGGCCGGTCTGCGATGCGCCGCGCAGACTGCTTTCATAGGTGCTGTCTTCGGCAGCAGGCACCAGGGCCTTGGTGCGGCGCTGGTTGAGCACGGAAAGCCGTGCCAGCTGGTCACGGACCAGGGAAATTTCGCGGTCCAGGTTCTGTGCGCGCTCGCGCAGTGCAGGCGTCCAGTCGTCTGCCGAGAAGCGTTTGACGAGCTGTGAGAACGCCACCATGGCGTCACGCAGGCGGGTGCTGGACTGTTCCAGCGCGGATGCGTCCGGTGACTGCAGCGATGCCGAAACGGTCTGAATCACCGCATCCAGCGAATCGAGCATTTCCTGCAAGGTCATCGGGTCAGCCTCTGTTCGGGAGTTCAGGCGCGGGCGTTTCAGCCGCGAGCGTGAACCAGGAATTCTTCGGTATTGGCCAGCAGCTTGTCTGCCACGGCCTCGGCGTTGACGCGGAAGCTGCCATTGGCAATGGCTTCGCGCATGGCCTTGACGCGATCGGCATCAAAGTCGGTATTGGTGCGGCTTTGGCTGTCCAGGGCGCGGGCCGAGGACGAAAAGGACACGGGCACGCCGGCGGCGCGCTCGGACAAGCCTTTGGTCGATTCTTCGGTGGCAACCGTGGTGGCGGATTTCGGGGCCTGCTTGGCGGCTGCAGCGGTCTGCTGCAGGTCCGGCTTATTGCCTATCTTCATGCTGGTTCTCCAATCGCCCTGTATCGGCGTAGGGCGCTGTAGCCTTGCTTTCGACAAGGGCGCGTAAAACTTGAGGAATATTTGGCATGGTTGATAAAGTGAGTGTGCACTCTCTCGTCATTGAACCAGAACCACGCCACTGGCATTGACCGTTCCTGTGACAAGGCGGCCATTATCCATGCGAACCCGTACCTGCTGTCCTTCTCCGGCTGCAGTCATTGCCTTGCCTGAGCCGGCAACGCTGAAGCCGCCGCCGTTGACCATCACCTGGACGGGCGATCCCGCCGTGAACAAGGCAGGCGGACGTACCATGTTCTGGCGCAGAGCCTGCCCCGACGTCAGCGGTCGCGCCGCGACCATGCCGATGAAATCCTGTGCATTGGCGAAGACGGGGGCGCTGTCCTCGGCCCAGTCCACTTCAGCGGGGGCTGCGTCCTCGGCGCTCAGCGTCTTGCCGGCCGGAATATTGCCCTGGGCCACCCAGGCTGGGCCATAGGCCCGCACGGTGATGGGCAGGAACACGTTCCAGGGCACGCTGCCCTGCACGCAGCGCAGGCCCAGCCGGGTGCGACCCCAGAGGCGACTGCCCGCAGGCAGATAGGGCTCGACCTTGGCGCAGGCTGCCAGGCGCAGGCGCGAGTCCAGCTGGCCCATCTGCACCTCCATGCGCAAAGCCATGCCATTGCCGGCCTGCACGGTCTCTGCCGATGGCTGATGCAGAGCCGCATCGACAAAGCGCTGTCCGATCTGGCTGAGCTGCGCCGCGCCGTCCTGGGCCTGTGCGCCAGCTGTCAGCAGCAGCGCAGCGAGACCCCATGCTGCAGCCAGGCCTCGAGAGGGGCGAAGGCACAGAAACAGGGAAAAGCGGCCAGACATGCATCAATCCTTTGAAGTATCCGCAGTCACGAGGCTGCAGACGATGCTGGCAAATATAGGCGTGACATGGCTTGCGCAATGGCTTGAAGAGCCAGCGCAATACCGCTTTCTTCGCGCTTTAGTTTGCGCTGCCGATTTTCATAATCCTCGCATGCCGCAGTCCGTGGGCTCCGGCATCCCCGAATTCTGAAAGCGAGGCCGCAATGCTGAACAAAATGACTGAACGACTGGACTTCCAAAGCGAGGCGCTGCTCTTGCGCGCCGAGCGCCAGCGTGCCATTGCCAGCAATATTGCCAATGCCGACACCCCCGGCTATGTGGCGCGCGACTTCAACTTCCGTGAAGCCTTGATGGCCGCGACCAGCGGGCCCAAGCCCCTGACCCAGGCCAGCGTCACGACGGCAGGCCATATCCCGCTGCAGGCGCAGATGTCGGACGAGGCGCTCAAGGCCAAGCTTGGCTATTCGGTCAATTCCCAGCCCAGCCTGGATAACAACACCGTGGATCTGGATCGCGAGCGCGCCAATTTCGTCGACAACTCCGTGCGCTACGAAGCCACGCTGCGCTTCATCAACGGCCAGGCCAAGACCATGCTCAGCGCCATTCAAGGCCAGTAAGCCCAGGAGCTAAACCATGTCCATGTTTTCCATCTTCAATATCTCGGGCAGCGCAGTCAGCGCCCAGTCCCAGCGCCTGAACGTGGTGGCCTCCAATCTGGCCAACGTCGATGCCGTGGCCGGCCCCGATGGCAGCGTCTACAAGGCGCGCCAGGTCGTTTTTCAGACCGTGCCCATGGGCAACGACGGCAGCGCGGGCGTCAAGGTCAATGCCATCAGCGAGGACAACACGCCCGGCCGCCGCATCCACGACCCCAGCAATCCGCTGGCCGATGGCGAGGGCTATGTCACCCATTCCAACGTGAGCGCTGTGGACGAGATGGTGAACATGATCTCGGCCTCGCGCTCCTATCAGAACAACGTGGAAGTCATGAACACGGCCAAGACGCTGCTGCTCAAGACTCTGCAAATGGGCCAGTAAGCCCGGGAACACACACATGATCTACGGCGCAAGCAGCGTGGACGGCACCACGACCAACACCACCAGCAATACCAAGAATGCGGTGACCAACCCCAACGAGGCGCAGGACCGTTTCCTCAAGTTGCTGGTGGCCCAGCTCAACAACCAGGACCCCATGAATCCCATGGACAACGCGGAAATGACCTCGCAGATGGCGCAGATCAACACCGTGACCGGTATTCAGCAGCTGAACCAGACCATGGCCTCCATGTCCAGCCAGTTCACGGCCATGCAGGTGCTGCAGGGCACTTCCATGATCGGTCGTACGGTGCTGACCGAGGGCAATACCCTGGGCGTGGCGGCCGATGGCACGCATACCGCTGCCTTCGACCTGGAAAACCAGGCGGCCAGCGTCAAGATCCAGATCACCACGGCCAGCGGCGAGCTGGTGGACACCATCGACCTGGGTGCCGGTGCAGCTGGACGGAACTACTTCACCTGGGATGGCAAGGACAAATACAGCGGCGATGCCTCGCAATTGCGCTACAGCGTGGTCGCCACCAATGGCACGACCGCCGTGGCATCCACACCGCTGGCGCCGCATGCCGTGATTGCCACCAGTTCGGCCAATGGCTCTTTGTCGCTGGAGCTCGATAACGGCGACAGCGTGGCTTATTCCGGCGTCAAGGCCGTTTACTGATTGAGGAACACATCATGGGTTTTCAACAAGGTCTCTCCGGCTTGAACGCCGCCAGCAAGAATCTGGACGTCATCGGCCACAACATCGCCAACTCCAACACCACGGGCTTCAAGGCCTCGCGCGCTGACTTTGCCGAGATGGTCGCCAGCGCCATCGGCTCGGCCAGCGGCCAGAGCAGCGGCATCGGCGTCAACGTGGCCTCCGTGTCCCAGCAGTTCAGGCAAGGCTCCATCACTTCGACGGGCAACAACCTGGACATCGCCATCAACGGCAACGGCTTTTTCGTCGTCAAGCAAAGCGACGGCAGCATCGCCTACACGCGCGCCGGCAACTTCGGTCTGGACAAGGAGGGCAACCTCAAGACCGTGGACAACGACAATGTCATGGGCTATGTGGTGGACCCTTCGACCGGCAAGATCCAGTCGGGTGCCACGCCTGTGCCGATGAGCTTTCCCACAGGGCAGCCGATTCCCGCCAAGCAGACATCCAAGGTGAATGTGGAGCTGAATCTGGATGCACGCGCCACGGCGGCCGCCGGCGACGCGACAGCCACGCCTCCTGTCGCTGCCACGCCTCGTGCCACCTATGGCACCTCGCTGAATGTGTATGACACCCAGGGCACGGCGATCCCGGTCAATCTGTATTTCGAGAAAGACGCCACAGGCAACACCTGGAATGTCTTCAACTCGCTCGATGCCACGGCCACGCCCATCGGCAAGGCCGTGTTCGACGCGAGCGGCAAGCTCACCAGCGTCACCCCCAATGCACCGACCACAGGTTCCGGCACCACGTTGAACCTGAGCGTCAGCGGCGGCACGGCCAATCCCAACGGCCTGCAGCCCTTCAACGTCGCGTTCGATTTCGGCGGTCTGACCCAGTTCGGCACCAAGTTTGCCGTCAGCAGCCTCAAGCAGGACGGCTATACCTCGGGCGCACTGACCGGCATCAATGTGGGCCGCGACGGCTCCATCGTGGCCTCCTACTCCAACGGCGTCACGCGCACCGAAGGCCAGATCGCTCTGGCGGCCTTCACCAATACCCAGGGTCTGGGCTCCATCGGCAACAACAAATGGGTTGCCACCTCCGACTCCGGCCCTGCGCTCAATGGTTCGGCCCAGACCGGCACCTTCGGCTCGCTGCAGTCGGGCGCGCTGGAAGAATCCAACGTGGACCTGACGGCCGAGCTGGTCAACATGATGACGGCGCAGCGCTCCTATCAGGCCAACGCCCAGACCATCAAGACGCAGGATCAGGTGTTCTCCACACTCGTGAACTTGCGCTGATCAACACAACCGTTTTAGTAACGCAATTGCTCTGAAATAGGGCGCGGCACCAAGCGAGAGACATCGAGCCTGGGCCGCCCCGCAGCGAGGATGTCGTCCCCCTCCCGAAGAGAGAGGGGGAAGGCGCGCAGCGACTCAGGGGGAGGAAAGCCGCATGGACAAAATTATTTATACGTCGATGACTGGGGCCAATGCGGCAGCCCAGCGTCAGGCCGTGCTGGCTCACAACCTGGCTAATGCGGGCACCAACGGCTTCAGGGCCGAGATGTCCACCTTCCGCTCGGTGCCGCTGCAGGGCACGGGAGCCGGCACGCGCGTGTTTGCGCTGGAGGCCACCTCTGGCTATCAGGACACTCCCGGCCCTGCCCAGCGCACCGGCCGTGCGCTGGACGCCATGGCCATGGGTCGCGCCTGGTTTGCCGTGCAGGGACTTGACGGCCAGGAAGCCTATACGCGCAACGGCGTGTTCGAGATCTCGCCCGAAGGGCAGCTGGTCAACAGCAACGGCCAGGCCGTGCTCTCCGACGGCGGCGCTCCCATCGACATCCCGCCCGAGTCCACGATCTCCCTGGGTTCGGACGGCACGCTGACCGCCAAGATGGGCAATCAGCTGCCCGTGGCCGTGGGGCGCGTCAAGCTGGTCACGCCGCCCGTCGATGAGCCGCTGGTGCGTGGCGATGACGGCTTTTTCCGTGCAGCCCAGGGTGATGCGCTGCCCAACGATGAAACAGCGCGCCTGCTGTCGGGCTCGATCGAGGGATCGAATGTGAACTCCGTCGAAACCATGGTCGGCATGATCGCGGCCTCGCGCCAGTTCGAGCAGCAGATGAAGTTGCTGCAGACCGCTGAAACCAACGATAAATCCGCCAGCCAGCTGCTGAGCTTGAACGGCTGATAGCCAAAGGAATACGTCATGATCAATTCGCTGTTCATTGCCAAGACCGGCATGGAAGCCCAGCAGACGCAGCTGGACGTGATTTCGCACAATCTGGCCAACGTCTCCACCACCGGCTACAAGCGCGCGAATGCGGTTTTCGAGGATCTGATCTATCAGAACCTGCGCCAGTCCGGCTCCCAGACGACCGAGCAAAATCAGCTGCCGACAGGCCTGCACCTGGGCCTGGGCGTGCGCACCGTGGCCACCAGTCGCAACTTTCTGCAGGGCAGCCTGCAGCAATCGAGCAATGCGCTGGATGTGGCCATCAACGGCAACGGCTTCTTCGAAGTCAATATGCCCGACGGCACGATTGCCTATACCCGCGACGGTTCGTTCGAGGTCGATGCCCAGGGCCAGCTGGTGACCTCCAGCGGCCTGCCCGTGGCCAACGGCATCACCATCCCGCAGGGTGCGACCAAGGTGTCGATCAGCCATGACGGCGTGGTCAGCGTCACCATGCCCGGCCAGGCTGCGCCGCAGCAGGTGGGCAATATCGCGATGAGCCAGTTCATCAATGCCGCAGGCCTGGAGCCCCGCGGCCAGAACCTCTACGTCGAGACCGCTTCCTCGGGCCAGCCCCAGCAGGGCACGCCCGGTACCAACGGTCTGGGCACGATTCAGCAGGGCTATCTGGAAGCCTCGAACGTGAACGTGGTCCAGGAGCTGGTGACCATGATTCAGACGCAGCGCGCCTACGAAATGAATTCCAAGGCAATTCAGACCTCCGACCAGATGCTGGCCAAGCTGGCGCAGCTCTGATTGATCACCATGTATTGAGGAGCAGCCTGCGCTTGATGCCTATGGTTTTCAGATCAATTCATTGCTGAATTCCATTAGGGGAAAGCGCTGAAAGCTCTGATTTCAATAGCGTGCCTCGCGCACGCAAGGGCACAAGGGGCGAAGCGCCTGACTGCCAAGGACTTGCCGCCATGTTCAAAGCCATTGTTTCCCATTGCCCGCCGCTCTGCGCCCTCGCCGGGGCCCTGCTGGTGTCGGGCTGCGTCACGCTCAATCCGCCGCCGCCCGTGGACATGCCATCCACCGCACCTCCCGTGCTGCAGCCGCGCGAGCAGACGGCCCAGGCGCCCACAGGCAGCCTGTTCAATGCCAGTCGCTACCGTCCCATGTTCGAGGATCAGCGCGCCCGCATGGTGGGCGATTCGGTGACGGTGCAGATCGTCGAGCGCGTTTCGGCCAGCCAGAGCACGGACTCCAAGGTCGGGCGAGCCAACGAGCTGAGCACGGGCATCACCTCGCTGCCGCTGCTCAGGGGCGGCGCCGAGAAGACGGTGGCCGATGCGCTCACCCTGGGGGCCGAGAGCAAGAACGACTTCAAGGGCTCTGGGGCCACCAGCAGCAACAACACCTTCACGGGCTCGATTGCCACCACCGTGGTCGATGTGCTGCCCAACGGTCATCTGGTGATTGCCGGCGAGAAGCAGATCGGCGTCAACCACAACGTCGATGTGCTGCGTTTCACGGGCACGGTGGACCCGCGCTCGCTGCGTCCGGGCAGCACCGTGGCATCGACTCAGGTGGCCAATCTGCGCGTCGAGTCGCGCAGCCGTGGCCAGGCAGGTGAAGCCCAGTCAATTGGCTGGTTGTCCCGGTTCTTTTTGAACGTTATGCCGTTCTGATTCTTCCGAGAATGGGCAGTATGAAAGTACTGTCCACGCTCCTGTCACTGCGCCCTGCGCACACCGCCTTGCTGGTGGTCGCAGCCCTTGGCGCCAGCGGGCTCACCCTGCCTGCGCATGCCACACGCATCAAGGAGGTTGCCGCCATCCAGGGCGTGCGCAGCAACCAGTTGACAGGCTATGGTCTGGTGGTCGGCCTCGACGGCACGGGCGACCAGACCACGCAGATGCCCTACACCAAGCAGGCACTGGCCAATTACCTGGAGCAGATGGGCATCGCCCTGCCGGCCACGGGCAATGCGGCTCAGCTGCAGCTCAAGAATGTGGCGGCAGTGATCATCACGGCCGAGCTTCCGGCCTTTGCACAGCCCGGCCAGGCCATAGACATCAATGTCTCCTCCATGGGCAATGCCAAGTCGCTCAAGGGCGGCACGCTGGTGGCGACACCGCTGCGCGGCGCGGACGGCGAGATCTATGCCCTGGCCCAGGGCAATGTGGTGGTCGGCGGTGCCGGGGCTGCGGCCGGCGGCTCCAAGGTGCAGGTCAATCACCTGAACGCGGGCCGCGTGCCGCAGGGCGCACAGGTCGAGCGTGCAGTGCCCACTCCCGTCAACCAGGGCAACACGATCACGCTGGGCCTGAATCAGACCGACTTCCAGACCGCCGACAAGATGGTTCGCGCCATCAACCAGCGCATGGGCGCGGGCACGGCCATGGCATTGGACGGCCGCACGGTGCAGGTCAATGCCCCCATCGATCCGGGCTCACGCGTGCGCATGATCGCCGAGATCCAGGAGATGCCCATCGAGACCTCCAAGCCGGCGGCCAAGGTGGTCATCAATGCACGCACCGGCTCCATCGTGCTCAATCAGGCGGTGACCCTGGGCCCCTGCGCGATTGCGCACGGCAATCTGTCCATCACCATCAGCACCACGCCGGTCATCAGCCAGCCTGCACCGTTCTCGCAGGGGCAGACCGTGGTGGCGCAGAAGTCCGATATCCAGGTCAAGCAGGAGCCCGGCAAGGTCATCAACATGCCCAATTCGCCCCAACTCACCGATGTGGTGCGGGCGCTGAACTCACTGGGCGCCACGCCCCAGGATCTGCTGGCCATCCTGCAGGCCATCAAGGCCGCGGGCGCCATGGACGCCGAGCTGGAGGTGATATGAGCACGTCATTGCCCCATTCTTCATCCCTGGCGGCCAGCAATGCTCTGGCTGTCGATGCACGTTCGCTCAATGCGCTCAAGACGGCTGCCGGCGAGAACAGCCCGCAGGCTGCACGCGAGACGGCCAAGCAGCTCGAGTCGCTGTTCATGCGCGAGATGATCAAGAGCATGCGCGAGGCGACCATGAAGTCCGGCCTGCTCGACAGCGCGCAGGGCAATCTCAGCACCGATCTGCTGGATCAGCAGCTCTCGGTGGCCATGGCGGGCCAGCCTGGCGGCCTCACCGATGCCATCAGCAAGCAGCTGGCGCGCAGCATGGGGGTCGACGCCGCCGAGGACGCCGAAATTGCCGTGCCTTCCACACTGAGCCTGAGCCGCAACGCCTGGCGCAATGTGGGCAGCAACGGCGCCTGGAGCGGCAGCCGCAGCCAGGCTGCGCAATCGATCAATGCCTATGCACCGGCTCCCAAGGGGCGCGACAACTTCGTGACGGCGCACACCGGCGCGGCCCAGCGTGTGGCCAGCGAGAGCGGCATCCCGGCCCACTACATGATCGGCCAGGCCGGTCATGAGACGGGCTGGGGCAGGAGCGAGATCCGCAACAAGGACGGCAGCAACTCGTTCAACCTGTTCGGCATCAAGGCCGGCGGCAGCTGGACGGGCAAGGTCGCCGAAGTCACGACCACCGAATACATCAATGGCGCGCCCAAGAAGGTGACGGCCAAGTTCCGCGCCTATGACTCCTACGAGGAGTCCTTCCGCGACTACGCACGCCTGATCGGCAGCAACCCGCGCTACGAAAAAGCCATGGCCCAGACCGGCTCTGCCCAGGCCTATGCCAGCGAGCTGCAAAAGGCCGGCTACGCCACCGATCCGGCCTATGCGCAAAAGCTCAGCCGCGCCATCCAGAGCGTGGCCCAGGTCAGCGTCGCCAACGCCGGCAACAACAGCGCCAATGTCGCAAGCCGTCTGGGCGTCAGCGCCCGTGCCGCCCAGATCAACAAGATCACCGAGAACCAGTCATGAGTCTTCTGAACGTGGGCGCGCGCGCCCTGATGGCCAACCAGATCGCCCTGCAAACCACGGGGCACAACATCGCCAACGTCAACACCGCCGGCTATTCGCGCCAGAGCGTGGCCTTCCAGACCTCGGCGGGCCAGAACATCGGCAATGGCTATATCGGCAATGGCGCCGATGTGGCGACCATCTTGCGCAACTTCAGCGAGCTGCTCAACCGTCAGGCCACGGCGGCCACCGCCGCCAGTGCCGCAGACTCCGCGCGCTCGAACTCGCTCAACCAGTTGCAGGAAGTGTTCTCCGGCGGAACCAACGGCCTGGGCGCGGCCATCAACGACATGATGAATGCGTTTGCCGATGTGAGCAGCGCGCCTACCGACTCTTCGGCACGCCAGGTGGTGCTGACGCGCATGAGCGAACTGGCTGCGCGCTTTCGCTCGGCTTCGGCCCAGCTCGACGAGATGGACTACAGCACGCGCCAGCAGATGAGCAATGACGTGAATGTGGTCAACAGTCTGTCCCAACAGGTGGCGGCGCTCAACGGCCAGATCAGCAGCGCCATTGCCACGGGCCACACGCCCAATGACCTGCTCGATCAGCGCGACCAACTGGTGCGTGACATCAACAAATACGTGCAGACCTCGCAGGTCGACGCCGGCGATGGCTCCATCAGCCTGTTCGTGGGCGGCAGCCAGCCGCTGGTGCTGGGGCAGAGCGCGGCCAAGCTCAGCCTGCAGGAGTCCACGCAGTACCCCGGCAGCGGCAAGATGAGCCTGTATTTCCAGCAGCAGGGCGGGCAGCCCGTGGAGCTGACGCCGGCCATGGCTGGTGGCGGCGAGATTGCCGGTCTGCTGCAGTTCCAGAACAACGACCTGAGCGAGGGGCGCAACCTGCTGGGGCGCATGGTGATCTCGATCGGCGATACGCTCAATACACAGAACCAGCTGGGCCTGACCTTGTCGGGTCAGAAAGGCGGGGCGCTGTTCAATATTCCGATGACGACCACGGGTTCCACCACGGGGGCTCAATGGGTACAGCCCGATACGCCCACGGTCACGGTCAAGGACTCAAGCGCGCTCAAGGCTTCGGATTACAAGATCGTTTTCGGCAACGATGCGCCCAAGGGCAAGGTGGTGCGCCTGTCGGATGGCCAGACCACGGCCTTCAACGATCTGACGGACCTGCGCGGCATGACGATTGACGGTCTGCAGTTCGATCTCAAGAACGATGGCCAGGCAGGCCAGTCCGTGCTGTTCAGCCCTGTGGCATCGGCGGCACACGATATTCAGACCATGGTGCATTCCGGCAACGATCTGGCGGTGGCCAATCCGGTGTCGGCCAAGATCAACTCGCTGGGCGATGCGGCCGTCCGCATGTCCAGCCTGAAGGTGGAAAAAGGCTTCGATGCCTCTACCTTTCCTGCGGGCACTACCCTGTCTTTTGCTCCTGATGGGGCGGGCGGCATGACCTATACGATCACGCCGGCCCCCAGCGGCGTGGCTGCGACAGGCGCCTATATCTCCGGGCAAGCCATCGAGCTGGCTCCGGGGCTCAAGGTGACGCTCACCGGCACGCCTGCGGTGGATGGTGCCAAGAGCGATACCGTGAGCTTCGGCCCCAACAGCTTCTACAGCTCGGATACGGGCAATGCCAGCTCCTTTCTGTCGCTTCGCGACGCCGTGATCTTCGACGGCGCGACCACGCTCAGCGACGGTTTTTCGACCGCCATGGCGCAGATCGGCACACGCACGCAAAGCGCGGCCTACGCAGCCAAGTTGTCCGACTCGATTGCCAAGAATCTGGAGGGCGATCGCACCGCAGTGTCCAGCGTCAATCTGGACGAGGAAGCCGCCAAGCTGCTGCAGTATCAGCAGTCCTACCAGGCCTCGGCCAAGATGCTGCAGGTGGCCCAGGGCATTTTTGACAGCGTGATCCAGGCCGTTGGCCGTTAACCCCCTACAGCCGGAGAACAAGCATGAGCATCAACCGCATTGGCACGGCCAATATGTATGACAGCACCATCAACAACCTGGGCTCGCGTCAGAGCAGCCTGGTGGACCTGATGGAGAAAACCACGGCGGGCAAGCGCGTGCTGCGCGCCAGCGACGATCCCGTGGCTGCGGCCCAGGCCGAGCGTGCGCGCACGCGCATCACCCGTTCCGAGAATGACCAGCGTGTGCTCGGTGCCCAGCGCGATGTGATCGCTCAGGGGGAGTCCGAGCTGGGCAAGGCCTATGGCGCGTTGCAGGATTTTCGGGATCTGCTGCTGGGTGCTGGTAACGGTTCGTATGACTCGGTTGCGCGCGACGCCCTGGTCCAGCAGCTGCAAAGCCTGCGTGACCAGGTTCTCGGTTATGCCAATGCCAAGGACTCCAACGGCTTGCCGATCTTTCGCGGGCTGGGCAGTCCCGATACCCCGCTGCAAAGCACACCTCCGGGCTCGAGCAGCCAGCTCAACCCCGGGCAGAACACCGGCAGTGACAACGGCCTGCCCATCTCTCTGGATGGTCATGCGGCCTGGTTGAACGTGCCCACCGGCAACGGGGTGTTTGTGGTGAACGGCGCTGCCACCAATTCCGGCAAGGCCTGGGCGGATGTGGGATCGGTCACCGACCCGAGCAAGGTCACAGGCGATAGCTACACCCTGGTATTCACCAAGGATCCGACTACCGGTGAGGTCAGCTACGAGATCAACTCCAGCTCGGCCACGGCGACCAATCCCGTGATTCCGTCCACACCCTACAAGGAAGGGCAGGCGATTACCGTCGGCGGTCAGCAGATCAGCATCAAGGGGACTCCGGCCGACGGCGACAGCTTCACCATGTCTCCAAGCACACGCACCGATATTTTCAGTGTGCTGGATCAGGCCATTGCCACGGTCAAGGGCGGCACGGGGGGGGGCGACCGCATTGCAGCAGGGTCTGGGGCGCGCCTTGAGCGAACTGGATTCGGGCATGAACCGGGTACAGGCCATGCGCAGCTATGCTGGCGACCAGCTCAAACGTGCAGACGGCCTGGAGTCCGACATGAAGGATCAGGCACTGACACAGGAAGGAGCCCGTTCGCGTGCCGAAGATATCGATATGATCACTGCGCTGTCGCAAGTGGAGACGCAGAAGGTGGGCTTGCAGGCCGCCCTGCAGTCCTATGCACAGATGCAGAAGCTTTCGCTGTTCAACTACATCGGCTGATTCCGGCGAGCTCTTTCCGCCTTGATGTCCCGTCGTCTACCTGTCCAAATCCTCCATGACCCAGTCTGCCCTTAGCTCTTTGACTCTTGGTTATCGGCCGCTCTGGGGACGTACGCGACGCCTGGCAGGGATTCAGCTTTATGTGCACGAGGACTCGGGCTCCTGTGCTGACATGGCGCATTTCCTGCGCACGGTGGATGAGATCTGGAGCCGTCAGGCCCCGCCGCTGCTGATATCGCCGCAGTCCCGCCAGGTTCTGTGCAATCTTCTTGAACATGCACCTCAGGGCAGTCCCTGGATCGAGGTGCGCGGCGACTGGCTGCAGCAGGATGAAGGTATCTACGAGCTGGTGCAGAAGGCCAAGGCACGCGGGCTGATGCTGGTCTGGGGCGGATCGCTGGCCGATGTGCCAGATGCAGATGCTGCTCGCTGCTTTGCCAGCAGCCTGCTGAGCCTGCCGCCGGAAGGTGTCGCTGGATTGCCCAATGCCGTGCGCTCCGGCCAGCCGGCCAAGGATGCGGACAAGGAGACTGCCTCGGGCTTTTTTGCCACTCAGCCCCTGAATCTGCTGGACGGCCAGATGTACCAGAGCCTGCAGAGCCTGGAGCTGGCGCGCTCCTGTCTCGACGAGCATGAAGCGGCCGCCGTGGCCGGCTGGCCCGTGGCAGACACCATGCAGGCCTTTCGGCTGCAGCAGCCCCAGCCCTCGCGCGATGCGCTCTTCAGGCTCATGAAAGCCATCGACAAGGAACAGTCCCTGGATGTGATGGAAGAGATCCTGGGCTCGGACCCGGTGCTGGCCTATCGCTTTTTGCTCTATACCAACTCGGCCGCACTGGGCCTGCGTCGCGGCGTGGACTCGCTGCGCCGCGGGCTGGTGATGCTGGGACTTGGCACGCTGGAGCGCTGGCTGGCCGACCAGCTGCCCCATGCCTGTACCGAACAGGACCTGGTGCCTCTGCGCACGCAGGTCGTGCTGCGCGCCAGGCTGGCCGAGCAGCTGATCGAGGCCGGAGTGAGTCTGGACCTGCAGCGCGAGATATATCTGTGCAGCCTGTTCTCGCAACTGGATTTGCTGCTGCATGAGCCGGTGGCCACCATCTTGCGACGCACGCCGCTGAACGAACGCATTTTCGATGCCATCGTCACGCGCACCGGTCCTTATGCGGCCGTGCTGCAAATGAGCCAGGCTCTGGAGAGCCGTGACCCGGCCCCCATCCGGCAACTGCGCGAGCAGGAGGAGTGGGAGGCCGAAGACCTCAACCGGATGCTGCTGCGCATGCTCAGTGAACTCAAGCTGGGCATGCCGCAAGCTCAGACCTGATTGTCCGGGTGAAAATTCGCTAAGAAAAGGCTTTATCGCCTGACAGGAAAGCGCAGGCTGCTATCAAATTGCTGAATGTGCTGTGCGGCCGAGTCGTGCATAAGCAGGGCTTGGCTGCCGCTTATCCGCGCATTGCCAGGGCGCCGGATTCGGACAATTGGGATATCCAATCCGTCCGTGCGCCATGTCCGAATCCCAAGACAAAAACCTGCCCGCCACCGAACGCAAGCTGCAGAAGACGCGTGAAGACGGCCAGGGTGCGCGCTCGCGCGATCTGTCGCATCTGGCCATTCTGGGTACGGGCGCATTGCTGATGCTGATGGGCACGCAGCCCATGATCAATCATCTGCGCGAGGCCATGGCCCGGCAACTGGTGTTCAACGCTGCGGCGGCCAAGACTCCGGCGCTGATGCTGGAGCGCTTTCAGTCCATGCTGGTGCTGGGTCTGGGCATTGCCGTGATTTTTGCCCTGGTGACCACCACGGCCTCGGTGCTGTCCGGCGTGGCTGCCGGTGGCTGGATCTTCAGTTTCAAGCCCATTCAGCCGCGCTTTGGCAAGCTCAACCCCTTGTCGGGTCTCAAGAATCTGTTTTCCAAGCAGCAACTGACCACGGTGGTCAAGATGGTGTTCATGACCATCGTGCTGGGCTTTGTAGCCTGGAAGTACATGAGTGCCAATATTGCCGAGATTGCGTCGGTTTCTGCCCAGCCATCGCCCATGGCGCTTGCCATGGTCGGCTCCTGGCTGACCACGGGCATCACCTTGCTGCTGATCGTGGTGCTGCTGGTGGCCCTGATCGACGTGCCGCTGCAGGACTTTCTCTTCAAGTCGCGCCTCAAGATGAGTCATGAGGAGGTCAAGCAGGAGCACAAGGAGTCCGAAGGCAATCCGCAACTCAAGGGCAAGATCCGCCAGAAACAGCGCGAGATTGCGGACCGGGCCAGCGTCTCGGCCGTGCCGAAAGCTGACTTTGTAGTCACCAATCCCACCCACTATGCCGTGGCGCTGCGCTATGACGACGCCTCCATGGCCGCTCCCCAGGTCATTGCCAAGGGCACGGATCTGGTGGCGCTCAAGATCCGCGAAATCGCGGGCGCGCACCAGATACCGGTGCTGGAGTCGCCCATGCTGGCGCGTGCACTCTATGCGCATGCCGATCTGGATCAGGCCATCCCTGCCGCGCTCTACACCGCGGTGGCCCAGGTGCTGGCCTATGTCTATCGTCTCAAGGCTGCCCTGAGCGGCCAGGGGCCCATGCCCGATGCCCTGGGAGAGCCCCCCGTGCCCGTGGAGCTGGATCCGCACCGTGGCCGCACCCAGCCTGCGGCGGTCGATGCTGCTGCGCAGCAAGAAGGTAATCTGTGATGTCGTCGAATCCTCTGCAACTGTTCCAGAAGTGGTCTGGCTCCAACGCCGGTGCCCTGCAAGGGATGACTGCTCCTATTCTGGTGGTGGCCATTCTGGGCCTGATGGTGCTGCCCGTGCCGCCCTGGCTGCTGGACACCTTCTTCACCCTCAACATTGCCGTGGCTCTGATGGTGATGATGGTGGCGGCCTACATGATCAAGCCGCTGGACTTCGCGGCCTTCCCTTCGGTGCTGCTGCTGACCACGCTGATGCGTCTGTCGCTCAACGTGGCATCGACGCGCGTGGTGCTGATGGAGGGCCACACCGGCCCCGGCGCCGCGGGCGCGGTGATCGAGGCCTTCGGCCACTTCCTGATCGGCGGCAACTTTGCCGTGGGTCTGATCGTGTTCAGCATTCTGGTGGTCATCAACTTCGTGGTGATTACCAAGGGTGCCGAGCGCATTGCCGAAGTCTCGGCCCGCTTCACGCTGGACGCAATGCCCGGCAAGCAGATGGCCGTGGACGCCGATCTGAATGCCGGCCTGATCGACGAGAAGGAGGCCAAGCGCCGCCGTGCCGAAGTGGGCGAGGAAGCCAATTTCTTCGGCTCCATGGACGGTGCCAGCAAGTTTGTGCGTGGCGACGCGATTGCCGGCATTTTGATCCTGGTGATCAACGTCATCGGCGGCCTGATCATCGGCATGGCCCAGCACGGCCTGTCCGCGGGTCAGGCGGCCGACAGCTACATCCTGCTGGCCGTGGGTGACGCGCTGGTGGCGCAGATTCCAGGCCTGCTGATCTCCGTGGCATCGGCCATGGTGATATCGCGCGTGGGCAAGGACTCCGACATGGGCCGCCAGATCGTGCAGCAACTGTTCATGTCGCCCAAGGTACTGGGCATCACTGCCGGCGTGATGATCCTGCTGGGTCTGATTCCCGGCATGCCGCATCTGGTTTTCATCAGCATGGGTGCCTTGCTGGGCTGGGGTGCCTGGGTGCTGGACAAGAGGGAAAAAGCCCGTCTGGTCGCCCAAAGCAGTGCCCCGGCGCCCCAGCAGCAGGCTGCGCAAAATGATGGCGAAGCGACCTGGGACGATCTGCAGCCCGTGGACTTGCTGGGTCTGGAGCTGGGCTATCGCCTGATCGCGCTGGTGGACAAGAGCCGCCAGGGCGACCTGCTGACGCGTATCAAGGGCGTGCGCCGCAAGTTCGCGCAGGAGGTCGGCTTTCTGCCGCCGGCCGTGCATGTGCGCGACAACCTGGAACTCAAGCCCAGCGCCTATCGCATGACGCTGCGCGGCGTCATGGTGGGCGAGGGCGAGGCCTTCCCCGGCATGTTCCTGGCCATCAACCCCG
This sequence comes from Comamonas sp. wu1-DMT, assembly GCF_040187805.1. Classification (NCBI taxonomy): domain Bacteria; kingdom Pseudomonadati; phylum Pseudomonadota; class Betaproteobacteria; order Burkholderiales; family Comamonadaceae; genus Comamonas; species Comamonas sp. wu1-DMT. Next base: position 36,485 of record NZ_JBANEM010000013.1, on the reverse strand, counting down.
GCGGCATCACCACGCCGCTGATCGGCACGGCCACGACCGATCCGGCCTTTGGTCTGCCCGCGCACTGGATCGACGAACGGCAAAAGGAAGCGGCACAAATGGCCGGTTTTACCGTCGTTGATTCGGAAACCGTGATGGCGACGCATTTGTCACACTTGATGCAAGTGCACGCGGCCAAGCTGTTGTCTCGTACCGAGACACAGCAGCTCGTTGACCATGTGGCCAAGCTGGCCCCCAAACTCATCGAAGAAGTCATCCCGAAAATGGTGCCCATCACAACGTTCCAGAAAGTGCTCCAGCTGCTGCTGGAGGACTCTGTGCACATTCGTGATATCCGCACCATCATCGAGACGCTTGCCGAAAACGCCACGCAGACGGCAGACCCGGTGGAGCTGGCGCGTCGCGTGCGCATTGCACTGTCGCCTGCCATCGTGCAGCAGATCTACGGTCCGACCCGCGAGCTCAATGTGATTGCCATCGAGCCCGGCCTGGAGCGTCTGCTGGTGCAGGCACTGTCGAACCCCAATGCGCCATCGCTGGACCCCGGCGTGGCTGAAATCCTCACACAAAAAGCGGTCGATGTGGCCAACCAACAGGAAGAGCTGGGCCTGCCCGCCTGCCTGCTGGTGCCAGACGCGATCCGCAACTCTCTTGCCAAGCTGCTGCGTCGTGTGGCGCCGCGTCTGCAGGTGCTCGCGCACAGCGAGATTCCCGAGACGCACACCATCCGCATCGGCCCGATTCTTAAAGGTGCAACCGCATGAATATCAAACGCTTTTACGCCCCGACCGCCCGCGAGGCCCTGGCCAAGGCGCGCATGGTTTTTGGCGACGGCACCCTGATTCTCTCCAATCGCCAGACGCCGGATGGAGTGGAAGTCATGGCCACGGCCGAAGAGACACTGCAGGACATGGATGCCGGCATGCAGACCGGATCGCCCCTGCAGAAGGCGTTGGAGCGCCGCGCGAGCGACGAAGGCATGGGTCTGCGCAAGCAGCACTCGCCTCTGGCCCCCGCTGCTGCCAGGCGCAGCCAGGGCGGTGAAGCCATGAGTACGCTGGAGCATGTGCAGGCGCGCCAGACGGCCAAGGAAGAGCAGGCCCGCGAGATGCAGACTCAGGCCAAGCCGGTCAAGGCCATCAATGAACTGGCCCAGCATTCCGTGCAGGACGATGTGGAACAGCTGACCATGAGCACGCTGACTTTCCAGGACTATGTGCGCGAACGCATGCTGCGCCGTCGCCATGAGTCTTCGCTGGACAGCAACGAAGCCCTGCCCACTTTTGCCCAGCGCGTGCAGGAGCGCAATAACGAGCGCCCCGCCATGGCTGCCAAGCCTCAGGCGGCCGGCGCTACGGTGGTTCGCCACAATCCTCTGCGTCCCGAGAAGATTCAGCTCAAGGAAAGCGCCAGGCCCGCCAGCGTGGCTGCACCTCAGAACTTCATGCAGGAGATGCAGTCCATGAAGGATCTGATCGAGGAGCGCTTCAACACGCTGACCTGGCTGGGTCAGACGCGTCAGAACCCGATCCAGTCCAGCCTGATGCACAAGCTCATCCGCGCCGGATACTCGCCCGCACTTGCACGTGCGCTGATCGAGAAGCTGCCGGAGACGCTCTCCGCCGGTGACGCCGTGCGCTGGCTGATGCAGGTGCTGGAGCGCAATCTGCGCACCGATGCCGCCCAGCCCGCCATCTATGAGCAAGGCGGAGTGTTTGCCTTGGTCGGCGCGACCGGCGTGGGCAAGACCACGACCACGGCCAAGCTGGCGGCGTTGTGTGCGGCCAAGCATGGCCCCGCGTCGGTGGGCCTGATCACGCTGGATACCTACCGTATCGGCGGTCATGATCAGCTGCGCACCTATGCCCGCATGCTGGGCATGGTGGCCCATCAGGCCCATGACAAGGCCGCGCTGCAGGACCTGCTGGGCCTGCTGCAAAGCAAGAAGATGGTGCTGATCGACACGACCGGCGTGGCCCCGCGTGATCCGCGCAAGGACGAGATCATGGATGTGCTGGCCATTGACGGCGTGCAGCAGTTGCTGGCCGTCAATGCGGCCGCACAGGGCGATGCGCAGGACGATGTCATGCAGGCCTTCAAGGCGCGCGGCTCGCAGCATGCCATCCTCACCAAGGTCGATGAGGCCGTGAAGGTCGGTCCCTCGGTGGATACGCTGATTCGTCATCAGATCCAGCTATGCGGCGTGACCAATGGTCAGCGCGTGCCCGAAGACTTCGAGCGCGCCAATGCGCAGTTGCTGGTCTCGGCCTCCATGCGCTCGGCGGCCAAGTCGGCGTTTGATCCGCAGTCGCTGGATCTGGACTTCTTCTTTACCCCTTCGTCCACCAGCGGCGCAGAGGCTGCTCATGCTTGAGCGCCGCTCGCCTCTGCATCAGGGCATGGCTCTGCATATGAGCGATGCCAGCACCGCCGGCTTGCGCGTGCTGGCCGTGCTGCACAGTGCGTCAGGTGCCGCTGCCGAGCAGGCAGTGCTCTGGCCGCTGTGCGCCCAACTGCAGCGCCTGGGCCAGAAGGTGCTGGTGCTCGATGGCAGCCAGGCCGAATCCTTTCACACGCCAGGCCTGGCCCAGTTGCTGGCGCAGCATGCCTGGCAGGCCCAGGCGGGACTGCGCGCAAGCGTCGGCGACGCCCAGTCGGTGGCCAGCCTGCCGGCGCGGCTGGGCCTCAAGCAGCTCAAGGCCTCGGCCGACGAGATGGGGCTGGACATGCTGACGGCCCTGCAAGCCTATGTGCGCGGCTACACCACCGTGATCATCTATGCGAGCAGCGAAACCTTGACGCCGATGCTGCAAGGTCAGGGCCTGCAGCCGCTGCTGGTCGTGCCGCCCGATTCCGAGCACCTGATCGAAAGCTACCGCCAGCTCAAGCATCTGGCCGTGTTTGCTGGCGTTGAATGCACGATTGCCGCGCTGGAAGCGCCGGTGACAGCAGACGGCCCGCAGAAATACGACTGGAGTCGCAAGCAGAGCAGCTCGCAGACAGCCAAGCAAAACGCTCAGACACGCTTGCAGCGTCTGAATGCGCTGCTACAGTGTTCGCAGCGTCACCTGGGCGATGCCCCGGTGCTCATGCGCCTGCGCTGGCGCCAGGCCAGCGATCTGCATCAGCTCACGCTGCACATGCTCAAGACGGCCTGCATTCTGCCCATGCATGCTCAGCCCACGGCGGCTGCCGCACCTGAATCTCTTGTCTGGAGCCATTGACTGCCATGTACACCGCCAAAGGCCAACTCGACCGCGACGCGCTGATTCGTCAGCATGTGCCGCTTGTGCGTCGAATTGCCTTGCACATGATCGCCAAACTGCCACCGAACGTCGAACTGGATGATTTGATCCAGGTCGGCATGATCGGTCTGGCCGAAGCGCTGTCGCGCTTTGAGAGCGAGCAAGGCGTGCAATTCGACACTTTCGCCAGCCAGCGCATCCGTGGCGCCATGCTCGACGAACTGCGCGAAGGCGACTGGATGAGCCGCAGCTCGCGCAAAAGCCAGAAGGAAATCGAGCAGGCGCTCAATCGCCTGGAGCAGCGTCTGGGCCGGCCCCCGCTGGAGTCGGAAATCGCGGCCGAGCTGGGCATGGCCCTGGATGACTACCAGTCCCTGCTGGGCAAGGTGCGCGGCACGCAGCTGGTCTATCTCGAGGACATTGGCGGCGGTGACGGCGACGATGGCGACGATTATCTGGAGCGGCATGTGGCCGATTCGGGCGCCGATCCCTTTGCCTTGCTGCGTGACCAGCGCATGCGCTCCGCATTGGTCGAGGCCATCAAGGCCCTGCCGGAGCGTGAACAATATGTGATGGGCATGTACTACGAGCACGACATGAACCTCAAGGAAATCGCCGCCGTGCTTGGCGTGACCGAATCGCGGGTCTGCCAGCTGCACAGCCAGGCCATCGCCCGCCTGCGCACCAAGATGCGCTCGCATTGATCACTGAAACGGTTCGCCAGGCGCGGGCCGTTCACCACAACAGAAGCCGCCGCGCTGGCAGATTCCATCTGTCCACGTGGCGGTTTTGCTTTTGTGACGCAGCCGTTTGGCTGTGTTCTGGTGCTTCGCTATCGATAGCTTGTGGCGTTCTACAGCATTGGGTTCATGGAAGTCTTGATTGATCACCTGTCGTCGCTGCAAGCAAAAAACCCTGTTGCATTGCTGCAGCAGGGCTTTTGGTCTGAGTGGCTTTGCAATCAGTGCATCACATGCGGCTGACCGTCGAACATATGCTCGAAGCTCGCCAGCCAGGGCTCGGCCAGCACGCGAATCTGGGCATCGTTGCGCAAGATGCGCTGCATGATGCGCGCCTTTTCCTTGCGCAGTTCGGGCGCCAGCTTTTCATCTCGCGAGCGAAAGCGCAGCTGCTCGATCAGCACGGCACAAGTGCCCTCATAGCGCGCAACACCATCCCAGTCCTTGGCCTGGGCGGCCTGCAGCATCTTGGCGCTGCTCTCCTCTATGGCGCGGTAGAAGTCGATCAATGTGTGCTCCATTTTTTAGGCAGCAGCGGGTGCTGGTGCATTGGTTATTTCATTCCAGCCCTGTGCAACCGTGTTCACAAGGCCTGCGACTTCATCGACCATGCTTGCATCGTTGCGGGCATTGGCCAAGGTCAACCGGGTAGTGCAGTACTCATAGAGCGAGGCCAGGTTGCCGGCCAGCTCGCCCCCTTTTTCGCGGTCCAGCGCGCCCAGCAGGCCCTCCTGGAGAATGCGTACTGCCTTGCCGATATGGCGCACTTTCTCATTGATATCACCGCGCTCGATCGCACCGCGTGCCGCATGGATGGAGGCAAGCAGACCATCAAACAGCATCTTGATCAACTGCTGAGGCGATGCGCTGTCCACCATGGATTGCACACCCACCTGACGGTAAGCCGACATTGCGCGCGCATTGGCTGGGGAAAACATCACAAAACTCCTTTGTTGCAGTTTCTCAAATAACTGTTTGGGTTATCGGCCGACTCAGGGGGCAATTAAGTCCTTTCTGCAGGCTTCAATAGCTTAGCTAGTGGACTTGTTCCATGTAGTTACTTGCTGGGCGACATAGGTGTCCAGGGCTTTCAGGCTGGCCATCTGCGTATCCAGACGCGAATACTGGGCGCGCACGCGCGCTTCGTAGGCTGTCACACGTGCGGTCTGGCGTTCCTGATCGGCCGTATTGCGCTTCAAGGCATTCTTGAGCGTCTCGTCCTTGGTCGAGAAGGTGCCGCCAGTGGCTAGCATGCCGCTTGTGAAGTCCTTGAGGCGCACGGCAAAGCCGTCCTGGCTGGCATCGGCAACGTCTGCGGTGAAGAACTTTGACATGCTGTCAGGATCCTTGAGGGCCTTGTCCAGCTTGGTGTCGTCAATCTTGAGCGTGCCGTCTTTCTGGAAGGCAATGCCCATCTGCGACAGACTGGTGAATTCACCGCCTTCTCCGCCAGGACCGGACAGCAAACGACGCAGAGCGGACTGTAGATTCACTGCTGTCGAATCTCCTTGCAAGGTGCCTGCTGCCTTGGTGTCCTTGTCATAGGCGGTCATGGTCGTCAGGGCGCTGCTGAGTGCGTTATAGGACTCCACCAGATTTTTCAGCGCCGTCTTGGCCGTGGCCGAGTCATTGGCAATGGTGATGCGTACCGGCGCATCGGCCTCCGCCATCTTCTGTGAAACCGTCAGGGTCACTCCAGCCGCTACCTCCTCGAACACATTGGTGTGCGAAGCCATCTGGATACCGTTGATGGTTGCTAGGGTGTCCTGAGCCTTGACAGATCGACTCATGCTGCCATTAGCGCCGCCATAAGCAAACTGCTGCAGACCTGTTCCTGATGCCTCCACCTTGAAAGCCGAATCAGCGCCTGTGGTCTTGGATTGCAGCACAAGACGCTCGCCCGTGTGGTCCTTGAGCACCGTGGCGCTGACATCGCCTTTGGCGGCATTGATCTTGGCGGCGATCTTGGCCAGGGAGTCATCCTCTGCCGTGATGTTTACCTCGAAGCTGACTCCTTGGCCATCCTTGGTCTTGGCCTGGAAGTCACTGGAGACACCCGCTTCACTTGTGCTGCCCCATTGACCCATGGTGATGGTCAGCTTGCCTGGTCCCAACGTAGTGCCGCTTTTCACCAGGTCGGAGCCAATCGTCTGTCCTGCGGCCATCTGCGACACCTTGACGTCATAAGTCGCTTGCACCGCGCTGGCTGTGGCTGTGCCTGTCACTTGGGCCGAGTTGGAGGAAGTCAGCGTATTGCCAAGCCAGGTGGCGGGCTTTGCCAGCTTGTCCACCTGATCCTGCAGATTGGAGATTTGCGACTTAAGCTGGCTAAAGGCCGAAATCTGGGTATTGATACCAGTGGCCTTGGTCTGCAGCGCCGCGATGGGCTTGGACTCCAGCGCCACCAATTGCTTGACAATGGTTTCTACTTCCAGGCCGCTGCCAATACCGACTGAGCTGATCGCCATATAAAACTCCCTCTGCGCAGGACCGCAGGCGTTTGGAACGTCTGGTCTGCGTCATTGAACAAACGGCGCCTTTCGCGCCGTCTTTATGCACAGTACTACACATTGTGCTTCGGCAGGCCGAAGCAAAACTTGAGTACAAAATACCAAGTGCCGATATCAGCCCTGCAGCAGTTTGAGAACTTGTTGCGGCAGTTGATTGGCTTGTGCCACCATGGCCGTGCCGGCCTGCTGAAGGATCTGTGTACGACTCAGATTGGCGGTTTCTGCAGCAAAGTCGGCATCCATGATGCGGCTACGTGATGCAGAGAGGTTTTCTGTGCCGACGCTAAGGTTCTCAATTGTGCTTTCAAAGCGGCTTTGAACAGCACCCAAAGTGGCTCGTGCTCCATTGACTGCGGTCAGGGCCGCATCCATCGCAAGTATTGCGTTATCGGCCTTGGTTGGGTCGCCAACACTAAGATCTGCAAAACCAGTCTTGGCCACACCTGCCGCATAAGCCGTACCTCCTGCGGCGGCTCCAGATACCCCTGCAGCAAGTCCAGTCTGCTCACCCAGCTTGGCTGCGGGGGTCAAGCTCGTGCCAACCGTGAAATCCCCAAACTTCGAGGTGAGGGACAGCTTGCCGCCAACGACGGATGCAGTGATTCCTGTCTCCTGGGTTTTGGCATTGACTGCATTCATCAAGGCCATAGTCCGATCACCGGCAGTTGCTGCAGCGGGAACCTCAATATCCACCACAGCTCCAGCTGAGCCATCAGCCTTGACGCCCTTGAGCGTAAATTCTCCCGCAGCTATCGCTGGGAAGGTGGCAGCTATGGCTGGCGTGCCATTAAAGGTGACAGGAGCAGCAGTCAGAGCAGCAAATCCACCAGTCATAGAACCTGTCTGTGATACGGTGAGGGCTGAGCCATCTGCTTTGTGAAAGGCCAGCGCACCTGCACCTGTGCCTCCAGCAGTGCCAGTCACCGTGATACCCGCAGCTGCCAGTGCGTCCTTTACCGCTGCAGTGTTTAATCCCCCATCAATCTCTGCTGCAGTCACCGAATCGCCGCTATTCGCTTTGGTCACATCAATAATCGTCACCCCGCCTACAACAAGCTTGAAATCCTGATTCGCTGCGGTAGATGTTGGGGCGGTGAAAGCGCCCAATACGCTATCAGTCGCCTTAGCGGGTTTATAGCCACCATCAGGGATGCTGCCAGTCACAGCAGCATTTGTGGAAGCGCTTGTCCAGTTTCCGAGCTTGTCAATATTCGCGTCGGCAATACCTGAAATACTGATGGTTTCGCCCTGATTGGCCCCCACCTGGAATGCCATATTGGTGAAGCTTCCGTCCAGCAGTTTTGTTCCGTTGAAGCTGGTTTGCTCCGCAATTCGGGTCACTTCAGCCTTCAGTTGCTGCACTTCCGCATCCAGAGCGGCTCGATCTTCAGCAGAGTTGGTAGCATTACGGGACTGCACAGCCAGTTCGCGGATACGTTGCAGATTATTTCCCACGGAGCTCAGCGCACCTTCTGCGGTCTGAGAAAGCGAAATACCGTCATTCGCGTTACGCATCGCCACGGTCAGGCCACGCACTTGTGTAGACATGCGCTCGGAAATAGCTAAACCCGCAGCATCATCCTTGGCACTGTTGATTCGCATGCCCGAGGAGAGACGCTGCATGGAGGTAGCCAGCTGGCTTTGGGACTTGCTCAGATTGCGCTGCGCATTGAGCGACTGGATATTGGTATTGATGATGGCTGCCATGGCATGTGCTCCTGTTTCAAGCCAGTAAACCGGCGACGTACTAGCCGTTTTCACGACCAGCGACGGCGCTGGCCCACGTGACCGGAAACACGGACGAAGTCTGGTATTCCGGGTACGAGGATTGTTGGAGCAAGCCATGCAGGACATAAGACCGATAAGAGGCCTAAAGTCCTGCCATTTTTACAATTGACGGTTACATATAGGGTGCTGCAGAACAGCAAAAAGGCCTCCCGAAGGAGGCCTGGCATGGCGCTGACTGCACCGGCGCATGGCTGGCGCAGCTGCTTGACGCAATTAGCGCAGCAGGGACAGCACGCCCTGGGGCAATTGGTTGGCCTGGGCCACCATGGCCGTGCCGGCTTGCTGCAGAATCTGCGAGCGGCTCAGGTTGGCGGTTTCTGCAGCAAAGTCTGCATCGGTGATGCGGGACTTGGAGGCTGACAGATTTTCGCTGTTCACGCTCAGATTGGAAACCACCGACTCAAAGCGGTTCTGGATGGCACCCAGGTCGGCGCGTGCGGAGTTCACTGCCTTGAGAGCAGCGTCCATGGCAACCATGGTGTCATCAGCACCCTCTGCGGTAGCAACCGATATATTCTTGAAACCAACCTGAGCTGTACCCTTAATAGGTTCAAAAGTGGCCGCAGCAATACCTGTAGTAGCAGCGGCACCACCCTCAACCTTGATTGCGGAGCTGGACTTCAAGACCAAAGAGCCGTCTTCATTAGATGCGACCACTGATTTATCAGTGAATTGCTTATTAATTGCGGCGACAAGATCGTTCACGCGATCATTTCCGGAGAAGGCCTCTGGAACTGTATCAATAGCGAGGCCATTGATTTTAAGATCCGTTACTGCTGCAAGAGTATTAGTGGGCTTGTCCATGGCAGTCGCCGTAACATCAGCATTGCCGCTGACTTGCAACGTCGGCGCAACAACGTTCTTATTGGTCAGAGTAACAACACCTGCAGTAGCTGCAGCTGTGACTCCACCAATCTTTGCTTCATTGATGGCAGTTACCATATTGTTAGCGATTTCAGCCTGCTGTTGGGCATTTGTTCGCGTAGTAGAGGTGTCCAAGCCTTTCACATTAATTTCGGTGCCACCAATTACTACCTTAAAGTCTGCAACAGCAGCCAGGGGGTCGGCAGGCGCTGCGACGGTCAGCTTACCGGTTTGGTCTGGGGTGCCCACCGAGCTTTTCAACGATGTGCCATATGCAGCCGCAGGCTTGTCAACGCTGTTCCAGGTGCCCAAGACATCAATCTTGGCATTTTGAATACTGTCGATATTGATCAGCTGACCCTGGTTAGCTCCAACTTGAAAGGCCTTGGTAGTGAACGAACCGTCCAATAGCTTAGTGCCGTTGAAGGATGTATCGGTAGCCACGCGGTCGATTTCGCTCTTGAGCTGGTCCACTTCCTTTTGCAACGCAGCACGGTCTTCAGAAGAGTTTGTGGCATTGCGCGATTGCACAGCCAGTTCACGGATACGCTGCAAGTTGTTGCCAATTGTGCTCAGTGCACCTTCTGCCGTCTGGGCCAGCGAAACGCCGTCGTTGGCATTGCGCTGTGCCTGGTTCAGGCCGCGAACCTGGGCGCTCATGCGCTCGGCGATGGCCAGACCAGCAGCATCATCCTTGGCGCTATTGATGCGCATGCCGGACGACAGACGCTGCATCGAAGTGGACAGCGAGGATTGCGAAGCACCCAGGTTGCGCTGTGCGTTGAGCGACTGGATATTGGTGTTGATGGTCATTGCCATGATGCGAACTCCTTGATGCGATCAAAACGTCGCCGCCACAGTGACCTGAAATATTCAGGGTGGGCGGCGGCGGCAGCCCAATCCAGCACCCCAGCCTGCAGTTCCTTATGTTTTGCTGCTGTGGCTCGCTGGTGACAGGGCTTTGTTTCCCTGTTGAAGCTGTTATCGGAGCCATCCCGCAAAAACTTTAGAGAGTTCTGCAAATATTTTTCGGGATGTAACAAATGCGGGAGCTCTGCCTTGCTTGTATGTCGTCGCAGCCTTCAAGTCGCTGCTTGGCTCGGAATTACCCTACATAACGACGGCAAGCTGCCGATCTAGCTTCCAAACGCCCAGCTTTTTGCACCTATGGCGGGGCTTCTGCAACTTCACAATCGGCACCATGCTTGTTCTCATCGGTTATATCGTCGCCTTCGGCTGCATCTTCGGCATGTATGTGCTGCACGGCGGCAGCGTGGGCGTTCTTGTCAAGGCGCTGCCGTTCGAGATGGTGACCATTGGCGGTGGCGCCCTGGGCGCTTTCATCGTCAGCAACCAGCCCAAGGTGCTCAAGGCCACGGCCAAGGCGATTCCGGCGGCGCTCAAGCCCTCGCGCTACAACAAGGCGCGCTATATGGAAGTGATGGCGCTTCTGTACGAGCTGCTGCAGAAGGCGCGCAAGGAAGGCCTGATGTCGATCGAGTCCGATGTGGAAGATCCGCAGTCATCGACGGTGTTTCAGAACTATCCGCAGCTGATGGCCGACCACCATGTCGTCGAGTTCCTGACCGACTATCTGCGCATGATGGTCTCGGGTAATCTCAATTCGCACGAGATCGAGGCGCTGATGGATAGCGAAATCGAAGCCCATCATGCTGAGGCCCACGCGCCGGTGATGGCACTGAATCGCCTGGCGGGCGCCTTGCCTGCCTTCGGTATTATTGCGGCCGTGCTGGGTGTGGTGAATACCATGGCTTTCGTGGGGCAGCCCCCGGCAGTGCTGGGCGGCATGATCGCCTCGGCGCTGGTGGGTACCTTCCTCGGGATCTTGCTGGCCTATGCGCTGGTGGAGCCCATGGCTGCGCTGCTGGAGCAGCGTGCCCAGGATGCGGCCAAGGAGTTCGAGTGCATCAAGGCGACGCTGCTGGCCAGCATGCAGGGCTACAACCCGGGCACGGCCATAGAGTTCGGCCGCAAGGTGCTGTTCTCCACCGAGCGTCCAGGCTTTCTGGAGCTGGAGTCGCACGTCAAGGGTAAGAAGTGATGAGTGCCCGCTCTCGCCAGGATCTAGTGATGGAGCGCTGCCATGGCTGACAAGAAGCTGCAGCCCATCATCATCAAGCGCGTCAAGAAGACCGCCCATGCCCACCATGGTGGTGCCTGGAAGATTGCCTATGCCGACTTTGTGACGGCGATGATGGCCTTCTTTTTGCTGATGTGGCTGCTGGGCTCGACAGCTCAGGGGGAGCTGCAGGGGATTGCCGCGTATTTCAATTCGCCGCTGAAGGTGGCCATGTCGGGCGGCAGCGGTGCGGGTAACAGCTCCAGCATCGTGCCCGGAGGCGGCAACGACCTGTCCAAGGTGCACGGCCAGGTGCGCCGCTCCGAGTCCGAAGACAATGCCAACCGCCGCTCCAGCCAGGCCATGGGCCGGTCCGATGAGTCCGCACGCGATGCACAGCGCCTGCATGCGCTCAAGGCCAAGGTGGACAGCATGATTGCCAACAATGCGCGCCTGAACGAGTTCCGCTCACAGATTCGCACGGAGATCACGCATGACGGCCTGATGATTCAGATCGTCGATGACCAGAACCGCCCCATGTTCGATAGCGGCAGTGCCGTGGTCAAGCCCTATATGCGGGACATCCTGCGCGAGATCGGTGCGGCCATGGGTAATGCGGAAAATCGCATCAGTCTCTCGGGCCACACCGATGCTGCGCCCTATGGCAATGCCGACCGCGGCTACAGCAACTGGGAGCTGTCGGCCGACCGCGCCAACGCCTCGCGCCGCGAGCTGGTGGCCGCCGGCATGCCGCTGGACAAGCTGGCGCGCGTGGTGGGCATGTCCAGCAGCGACCTGCTGCTGCCCGAGGAACCGCGTGCCGCGCAGAATCGCCGCATCACGATTACCGTGCTGACCAAGGAGGCCGAGCGCCGTGTGCTGGGCAACGACAAGGAGCGCAGCATGGAGCAGGTGACCAGTGCCGAGGAGGCTGCCAGTACGATCAACCAACCCAAGGCCCGGCGCGCAGCTCCCAGCGCTGCCGACAAGCAGTCTCTGGATGCCAAGGAAGAGTTTGTTGTAACAAACCCTGAAGTTGCCACGGAGACTGTCGAAAAGCCTGACAATGCACGTCCAATGCCGGGAGGTTGACAAATTGTTACCATCACGGCTGAAAACTTGTTCCCACGCACCTATTCCGACCGAAAGGGCCTCTCGTGGCTAATGCCCTGCGATTTTTGATTGTTGACGACTTCTCCACCATGCGCCGCATCGTGCGCAATCTGCTCAAGGAGAGTGGCTTTGCCGATGCCGATGAGGCCGAAGATGGTGTGGTTGCCATCACCAAGCTGCGTGCTAGCAAGTTTGACTTCGTGGTGACCGACATCAATATGCCGAACATGAACGGCTTTCAGTTGCTGAGCGAAATCAAGCAGGATGAAAAACTCAAGCATCTTCCGGTGCTGATGGTGACCGCCGAAGCCCGCAAGGAAGATATCGTGGCTGCCGCCCAGGGCGGCGCTGCCGGCTATATCGTCAAGCCCTTCACCAAGGCCACGCTGGAAGAGAAGGTCAATCTCATCATCAAGAAACTCGATCTCTGAGCCATGAGCAGCGACCAGGCTTCCGCCAACGTCCACTACAAGATTGGCGTGCTCACGCGCCAGTTGCATAACTCGCTCAATGAGCTGGGTTATGCGGATCGTTTGCGCGGCAGTGCGGGGGAGCTTCCCGATGCGCAAAGCCGTCTGTCCTATATCGCCCGTCTGACGGGGGAAGCTGCCAACAAGGTGCTGGGTCAGGTCGAGGTGACGCAAAACCGCCAGGATGCGCTGGCCGAGCGCACTCGCGCCATGCGTGCAGAACTCATCAAAGATCCTGTGGCTGCAGTGGCCAAGGGCCGCGTGATGAACTATCTGCAGGAGGTGGAAGAGGGCACGGAGCAGACCAATAGCCATCTGACCGAGATCATGATGGCGCAGGACTTCCACGATCTCACGGGCCAGGTAATTGCTCGTGTGGTGGCGCTGGCGGCCGATCTGGAGTCGCAGTTGCTGGAGCTGCTGATCCAGACCTCGCCGGATGCTGCGCAGGCACCGGCCCTGGCGCCTGTGGAAGCCGCGCAGCCCAAGCTGGCCGGCCCGGTGGTAGATCCCGAAAACACGGCAGATGTGGTGACCTCGCAGTCCCAGGTGGATGATTTGCTGGCCAGTCTTGGCTTTTAAAAATATAGCTTCCTGCGCTTTACAGATAAGCGTTTGAGCCCGAAAAGCCCGATCTTTGAATGGATCGGGCTTTTTTGTTGGCACTGCCAGGCGGGCAGGGTGGGCAGGGCGCAAAAAGCCCGCATGTCATCACAACATGCGGGCAAGCCTTGGAGGGCAATCTGCCTTTTGAGCGATGTGCGGCGTTGCGCCGATCACACCTGCATATTCATTACATCGGAGTAGGCCTGCACCAGGCGGTTGCGCACATGAAGCGTAGCCTGAAAGCCGATCTGCGATTTTTGCATGGCCACCATGGTCTGTTCCAGGCTGACGGCGGGGTTTTCCAGCTGCACTTCGCGCTGCAGCTGGCCGGAATGGTTTTGAGCGGCGCTCACCGATTGCAGTGCATTTTGCAGGGCCTGACCAAAGCCGCCGGCTACGGGCGCAGTGCCGGCGCTGCCGACCTTGGTGAGCTGGTTGCCCAGTTGGGCGGGGTTGATTGCTGGGATCTTCAGGTCCATATCTTTATCCAACTGGCTTGGTGAGTTGGAGGTGATCGTAGGTTTTTCGCTTGATCGCAGACGGGCAATAAGTGGGTGAATCGGCTTGCTTATCGGGGGAACGCCGCCGGCCCGAGTCCGAATAATCCACAGGACGCTAGACCTCGTGTGGGGTCTGACACCATGGAATCAAGATGTCTGCTGTAGCTGAAGTACCTGTCCCCAATGCCGTGCCCGGTGCCACGTATGCGCCCCGCCCTGCGCTTGCGCAGCGCTGGAATGCGCTCGACCGTGGCCAACGTCTTCGCTGGGGCGCGCTGGCGGCCCTGGTCGCTGTAGGCTTGGTGGCGGCGGCGGTGTTCTATCGTCAGCCCGATTACAAACTGCTGTTCTCCAATGTCAGCGACAAGGATGGCGGTGCCATCGTGGCGCAGCTGACGCAGATGAACGTGCCCTACAAGTACAGCGAGGGCGGCGGCGCCATTCTCATCCCCGCAGACCGTGTGCACGATGTGCGCCTGAAGCTGGCCACGCAAGGCCTGCCCAAGGGCTCGGTGACGGGCTTCGAGCTGATGGAGAACAGCAAGTTCGGCATCACCCAGTTTCAGGAACGTCTCAATTTCCAGCGCGGTCTGGAAGGCGAGCTGACGCGCTCCATCCTGGCGCTCAATGCCGTGCAGAGTGCCCGCGTGCATCTGGCCCTGCCCAATCAGAACGGATTCTTCCGCGAGCAGCAAAAGCCTTCGGCTTCCGTGCTGCTGAGCCTGCATCCGGGGCGCATGCTGGACCGTGCCCAGATCGCAGGCATCGTGCATCTGGTGGCATCCAGCGTGCCCGAGATGGAGCCTGCTGCCGTCAGCGTGGTGGACGACACCGGCAAGCTGCTTTCGCAGTCGCCTGACGGCAATGCCGGCGGCGTGGACATGCAGCAGTTCCTCTACACCCAGCAGGTGGAGCAGCAATATGTGCGCCGCATTCTGGACATTCTGGAGCCCGTGGTCGGCAAGAACAATGTGAAGGCCCAGGTTTCGGCCGAGCTGGACTTCAGCCAGACCGAATCGACTTCCGAGCAGCATCGTCCCAACCAGTCTGCAGACGGCGGGGCCGTGCGCAGCCAGCAGGTGATGGAGACCAATGGCGAGAAGACGGCCACTCCACCTACCGGCGTGCCTGGCGCGACCAGCAACCAGCCACCCCAGAACTCCACCGCGCCCATCAACGGTGCCAATCCTGCGCCGCAGGCTGCTGGTGCAGGCCAGGGCAATGGCCAGGGCAACAAGCGCGAGTCCATCACCAATTACGAAGTGGACAAGACCGTCAGGGTCACACGCGGCAGCACCGGTACCGTCAAGCGCCTGACGGCTGCGGTGGTGGTCAATGCACCGCTGGCTGCTGCGGCCGGCACCGATGCGGCGACAGCGGCAACGGCAGCCGCAGTCAGCTCTGGCCTGCGCCCACTGACAGCCCAGCAGCAGGAGCAACTGCTCACGCTGGTGCGCGAAACCGTGGGCTATAGCGCCGACCGCGGCGACTCGGTGAACCTGGTCAGCGCTCCCTTCATGGACAGCGGTGCCGCACCGGCCGAGTTGCCGATGTGGAAGGACCCCGAAATTCAGGCCATGGCCAAGAGCCTGGGCGTGCCGATTGCGCTGGCTCTGTTTGGTGCCCTGGTCCTGCTGGGCCTGGTGCGCCCCTTGCTCAAAGGACGTAATACCGGCCCCGGCGGACAGCTCAATGCCATTGAAGCCGAAGCGCTGGATAGACCTGCTCTGCCCGCACCTGCGAAGGAGCTGTCGCCGACCAAGGAGCAGGAACGACTGGATCAGGCTCGTCATCTGGCCAAGCAGAACCCGATCGCGGTGGCGAACATCGTGAAGACATGGATTAACGGTGAGGGGTGACGAAGTCACCCCCTGAGGCGCGTTGCGCCTTCCCCCCTCTCTCTTTGGGAGGGGGGCGATGCCTCGCTGCGGGGCGGCGGGGCCGCCTAGGCCCTTGCTCGGCATCCCCTGCATGGGACGGTTGAATAACTAGTAGAGAGTTTTGAATATGGACGATAGAGGTCTGAACGACGCTGCCATCTTGCTGGTCTCCCTCGGTGAGGAAGAGGCGGCCGAGGTGTTCAAGCACCTCACGCCCAAGGAAGTGCAGAAGCTGGGCGAGACGATTGCCCGCATGCGTGGCGTGACGCGTGAAAAGGTGGATTTCGTGATCGACCGCTTCACCAGCGATGCGGCCTCGCAGAGTCTGCTGGTGGACGATGCCAGCGACTATGTGCGCTCGGTGCTCAAGCGTGCCCTGGGCGATGACAAGGCGGCGTTGTTGATCGACCGCATCATGCAGGGCGGCGACATCTCGGGCATTGAAAGCCTGAAGTGGATGGATCCGCTGTCGGTGGCCGAGCTGCTGCGCGGCGAGCATCCGCAGATCGTGGCGGCGATTCTGGTGCACCTGGAGTATGAGCAGGCTGCGGCCGTGCTGATGCAGTTCCCCGACCGGGCACGCAGCGAGGTCATGCTGCGCGTGGCCACACTGGAAGGCATTCAGCCCACGGCGCTCAAGGACCTGAACGAGGTGCTGTTCAAGGTGCTGGCGGGTGGCGACAAGGTGCGCAAGACCTCGCTGGGTGGCGTCAAGACTGCAGCCGAAATGCTTAACCAGATGGGCGGCAATGCCGATGTGGCGGTGCTCGATACCATCCGCAACTACGACCCCGAGCTGGCGCAGAAGATCATGGACAAGATGTTCGTCTTCGACGATCTGGTTAAGCTCGACGATCGTTCGGTGCAGCTGGTGCTGCGCGAGGTGGTGTCCGAGACGCTGATCGTGGCGCTCAAGGGCGGCTCCATGGAAGTGCGCGACAAGATTCTGGCCAATATGTCCATGCGTGCGGCCGAGTCGCTGCGCGAGGACCTGGAAGGCCGTGGCCCCATGCGTCTGTCCGAAGTGGAAGCCCAGCAGAAGGAAATCCTCAAGGTCGTGCGTCGTCTGGTCGAGGAAGGCCAGGTAACCATCGGCAGCGGTCCGGAGGACAGCTATGTCTAAGGGCCAGCCTCCGCGCTCGCACTCGCGCTTTATCCCGCAGGAAGAGATCGACGACAGCACCGTGGTGCAATGGCGCTTCGGCGCGGTGGATGCACAGGATCGCGGCGTCTTCGCGCCAGCACAGCAAGCGGCCTTCATACCGGCGGGAGTAGAGCATTTCAACGGTTTTTCCCCCTCTATTGCCCATCAACCGCAGGCGCAACCAGAGGTACAGGCTGTGGAGCCGGCGGAGCCAGCCGCCCCGGCTTTCGACGAGGAGCAGCTGCAGCAGATGCTGGAGCAGGCACGAGCCGAGGGCCATGCACAGGGCCTGGCCGAAGGCCGCACACAGACACAGCAGCAATGGCAGCAGCATCTGGACGACCATATCAACGGTGCGGGCCGCGAGAGTGCGCAGCGTGTCGATGGCGTGTTGCAGGGCCTGGAAGACAACTTCAAGCAGCTGCAGTCGGGCATGGCCCAGGAGCTGCTGAATCTGGCCTGCGATATTGCCCGCCAGGTGGTGCGCCAGGAGCTGCGCAGCCAGCCCCAGGCCTTGCTGCCCGTGATTCGCGAGGCGCTGGACATGCTGGTCGACGAGAGCCGTCCGGTCACCGTGCGTCTGAACCCCGCAGACTTTGAACTGCTCGATGAAGCCCTGCGTGCCGAGCATGGTGCGCACAGCCGTATCCAGTGGCTGGGCGATGCCTCGATTGCCCCTGGCGATGTCAAGGTGGAGTCGGGCGGTGCCGAGATCGACGGAGGTCTGGACAAGCGCTGGCGCCGTGCGGTGGCTGCTCTGGGCCTGGTCTCCACCTGGTATGACGGAGACAAGGCATGAACCCCTGGCAGCAGTTCATGAGCCAGGCGCGCGCACGCTATGCCGAGCCTGTGCCGCTGGAATGCCAGGGCCGTCTGACCCGGTTGACCGGTATGGTGTTGGAGGCTTCGGGGCTGCGCGTGCCCGTGGGGGCGCAATGCCATATTCATCAGCATGGGCAGGAGCCTGTGCTGGCCGAGGTGGTCGGCTTTGCCGGCGAGCGCGCTTTTCTGATGCCTGCGGGCGATATTCAGGGTTTGTCCAGCGGTGCCATGGTGACGCCGGCAGCCCCCTTTGTTCCCGTGCCCCAGCTGGGCGTGATGGAGACCGAGAAGGTCAGCCAGACCGTGGGCGTGCTGCGCCTGCCCATGGGGGATGGCTTGCTGGGGCGGGTGGTGGATTCGCAAGGCATTCCACTGGACCATGCGGGCGAGCTGGGCAGCGTGGTGCCCGAGGTGCTGGATCGCAACCCCATCAACGCCATGGACCGGGACCCCGTGCGCGAGTCGCTGGATACCGGTGTCAAGGCGCTGAACGCGCTGCTGACCGTGGGTCGCGGCCAGCGTCTGGGCCTGTTTGCCGGCTCGGGTGTGGGCAAGTCCGTTCTGCTGGGCATGATGGCGCGCTACACCCAGGCCGATGTGATCGTGGTGGGTCTGATCGGCGAGCGTGGCCGTGAGGTCAAGGAGTTCGTCGAGGACATTCTGGGCGCCCAGGACCGCAGCCGTGCCGTGGTCGTGGCCGCTCCCGCCGATGCGCCGCCGCTGCTGCGCATGCAGGGCGCCAGCTACGCCACGGCAATCGCCGAGCATTTCCGCGACAAGGGCAAGCATGTGCTGCTGCTCATGGATTCCTTGACCCGCTATGCCATGGCCCAGCGCGAAATCGCCCTGGCCATCGGCGAGCCGCCGGCCACCAAGGGCTATCCGCCATCGTGCTTTGCCAAGCTGCCAGCGCTGGTGGAGCGCAGTGGCAACGGCCTGCACGGCGTGGGCTCGATCACGGCCTTCTACACCGTGCTGTCCGAGGGCGACGATCAGCAGGATCCGATTGCCGATGCGGCCCGCGCCATTCTCGACGGTCACGTCGTGCTCTCGCGGGCTTTGGCCGAGACCGGGCATTACCCGGCCATCGATATCGAGCAGTCGGCGTCTCGCGTCATGCACAACGTGGTCTCGCGCGAGCATTTCGAGCTGGCGCGTCGCTTTCGCGCCGTCTATTCGCGCTACCAGAAGGGACGCGATCTGGTGCAGGTCGGCGCCTATGTCCCAGGCTCCGATCCGCAGCTGGACGAGGCGATTGCGCTGCAGCCCGCCATGACCGGGTTTCTGCAGCAAAGCATGTTTGAAAGCTCCAGCATGGAGCAAAGCCTGGCAGGCATGGCGCAAGCCATGCAGCGGGGCTGAGCATCAACGGGTTAGCCAGAGGGAGAGTCGCAGATGTCGTCCTTGAATGCCTTGAACGTCGCCATTGAAGCCGCAGAACGCAAGCGTGACGCGGCCCGCACCGCCATGCAGGAGCGCCAGCGTGCCCAGCAGGCGGCACAGGCCCAGATGGATCAACTGCAGGGCTATGTCCTGGAGATGCAGGCGCGCTGGGGGGCCCAGGAAGGGCTGGCCGTGCAGCCCGAGGTCATGCATCACCAGTATCAGTTCATGGAGCGCCTGCAGCACGCCATCGGCTTGCAGACCCGTGTGGTGGCGGACCAGGACATTCGGCTGGAGACTGCGCGTCAGGCCCTGCTGGCGGCAGAGTTGCGCGTGACCAGCCTGCAGAAGGTGGTGCAGGCCCGCCGCCGTGATGTGGCACTGGCCCAGATGCGGCGCGAGCAAAAAGATACCGACGAGCGCGCCACCATGGCATTTTTTCGACGCAGCTTCGGCCTGCAACTTCAGGAGGCCTGAGCATGGCGGAAACCAGAATTGATGGGCCGCGCGGCGAATCGCGCACCGGCAAGGCCATGGCGCAGTCCATGAGCTCGGCCAAAAGTGCTGCGGCTGCGGCAGGCGAGCCCGGCCAGGGCTTTTCATCGCTGCTGGCTTCGCTGGACGGATTCGTGACTGCAGGCCTGCCGCAGGCGGCGCAGCAGCCTGCCGAGACATCGGACGCGAAGCTGGCGCCAGGCGAGCAGGATGCGCTGCTGATCGCTCAAGGTCATGCGCCGTGGATGAGCCTGGTCGGGCAGACCGCGCAGCTGGACGGGCAGGGTGATGCCGATCTGCGCCAGGGCGTGGCCACCGACTTTCTTTCAGGCAGAGGCCATGCCGCGCAACTGGCCCATCGCCAGGCTTTGCAGCTCGGGCCCGGGGAGGCCCATGCCGCATTCATGGGCAAGGATTTTCAATCAAATCATGCCCAAACGTATACGACGCAACCGCAAGCAGCTATTAATTCTGATGCGGCTGTCTTGCAGCCGCAGCAGGACGCAGCCGCGCAGGGGCAGGACAGCGGACACAGCGCGCTGGCTTCGGCGGCGGAAGAGGTGCCTGCTGCGCGCCTTGAGTCTGCTGTGCACAAGGCGCAGGCAGTGCCGCAGCAAGGCATCAGCCTGCAGGGCATGACAGCCGTGCAGCCGCAGGCCCTGGAAGGTCTCAAGGATTTGCTGCGTGCGGCCCGCTCGCCCCAGCAGGATGAAGCTGCGCCACAGGGCAAGACGGCGGCAGTGCAGGGCGGGGCCGACCTGCAGGCCGTAGCGGCTGCCGTCGGGGCAGCCATGGGGGCGGCGAGCGCAGGCATGCAGGGCGGCGGTCAGAACAGCTCCGACTTCGGCCAAAGCCTGGCGGGGCAGGATGCCGCACCTACAGAGCGTGAGCAGGAAGTGTCCGAGCAGGTGGCCTTCTGGGTGCATCAGAAAACGCAGAATGCCGCGCTGTCGATCCAGCATGAGGGCAAGGCTATCCAGGTCCAGGTGCAGCTGAACGGTCAGGAGGCTCATGTGCGCTTTGCCGCAGGCGATGAGCAGGCACGCCAGCTGCTGGCCGACGGTCAGGCTCAGCTGCGCGAGCTTTTGCAGGCACAGGGGCTGAATCTGAGCGGCGTCAGCGTGGATGCGGGCGGTGCCGATGCCCGGTCCGGGGGCGACAGCCAGGGCGAGGAAGCCCAGCGCGGCCAGGCCAGGGTGGCCCGGGTCTCGGTCAATGCTGCCGAGCTGCCCATGAGTGCGGCCAGCGCAGGCAATGGCGCGCAGCCAGTGCAGTCCGGCGTGGACCTTTTCGTGTAAATGATCAGAGCCGGCTCACGGAAACGGTGAGCCGGACATGGTGCGAAACCCGGAATGAAGCCGGGTTTCGCGCTTTTATTCGGGCAATGGTCTGCAGGGCGGGCGGCGAATAATTCAGGCGTGGATCTTCCGTGTCGCGGCAATGGCTGCGGAATGGATGCAGTCCCCCACTCTTGAGGAATACCCGCCGTGTCAGCCAATCCCAATGCCGCCCCTGTCGCACCTGCTCCTGCCAAAAGCAAGAAGCTGATCGTCATCGTGGCCATCGTTGCCGTGCTGGCCATTGTGGCTGCCGCGGCTTATGTGCTGATGATGCAGCGCCAGCACAGCAGCGCCGATGGCGAAGAAGAGGTCAGTGCCAAAGCCACAGTGCCCACTTTCCTGCCGCTGGACAATATGGTGGCCAATCTGGCCGACCCCGGCGGCGATCGTTTTGTGCAGCTGGGCATCACGCTGGAGCTGGCCGACGAGAAGACGGCTTCCACCGTCAAGCAATATCTGCCCAGCATCCGCAACGGCATTCTGATGCTGGTGTCCCAGCGCACGGCCGACGAGCTGCTGGCGCGCGAGGGCAAGGAAAAGCTGGCCACCGACATTCTGACCGAGGTCTCGGCACCGCTGGGCTTCGGCCCGAGCGCCAAGAAGCGCTCGCGCGACGATGAGGACGCCGACGAAGACAGCCCGCGTGCCAATCGCAAGGGGCCTGTGCGTCGCGTGCTGTTCTCCAGCTTCATCATTCAGTAAGCAGGGAGGGAGTGCATGAGCGATTCTTTTCTCTCCCAGGAAGAGGTTGATGCCCTTCTTGAAGGCGTTACCGGCGAAAGCCAGCGCTCCGAAGTGGTGGAGGTCGATCTCGGCCAGGTCCGCAGCTACGACATCTCCAGCCAGGAACGCATCGTGCGTGGGCGCATGCCCACCATGGAAATTGTCAACGAGCGCTTTGCCCGTAACTTCCGCATCGGCCTGTTCAACTTCATCCGCCGCAGCCCCGAGGTTTCCGTCGGCACGGTGACGGTGCAGCGCTATAGCGCCTTTCTGCGCGAGCTGGCCGTTCCCACCAATTTCAACATCATGGCCATTCGCCCGCTGCGCGGCAATGGTCTGATCGTCTGCGATCCCTCGCTGGTGTTCGGCGTGATCGACACGCTGTACGGCGGCACGGGTCGCCTGCAGACCCGCATCGAGGGGCGCGACTTCTCGACCACCGAGCAGCGCGTGATCAACCGCATGGTCAATGTGATCTGCGAGGAATACAAAAAAGCCTGGCATGGCATCTATCCGCTGGAGCTGGCCTATCAGCGCTCGGAAATGCAGCCGCAGTTCGCCAACATCGCCACGCCCAGCGAAATCGTGGTCTCCACGGCTTTTCAGCTGGAGATCGGCGATATCTCTGGTTCCATCCACATCTGCATGCCCTATGCGACGCTGGAGCCGATTCGCGATGTGCTGTATTCGTCGACTCAGGGCGATGCCATCGAGGTGGATCGCCGCTGGGTCAAGGTGCTGACGCGGGAGATTCAGGCCGCCGAGGTCACGCTGGTGGCCGAGCTGGCCCGCGCCGATGCCACGGTGGAGCAGCTGCTGGCCATGCGCCCGGGTGACTTTATCGAGCTCGACCGCGAGCCGCTGATTCGCGCCTCCATCGGTGGGGTGCCGGTTTTCGAGTGCCAGTACGGCACGCACAACGACAAATATGCAATCCGCGTGGAACGCAGCCTGCGCGGCGGCGAGACCAGCTGGATGGGAGAGAAGCATGGCAATTGACGACAACAACAAGCCCGCGGGTGACGATCCGTTCTCCGGCTGGGCCGAGGCGCTGGAAGAGCAGCGTCAGCATGACCAGGCCGTCGAAGGCCCCGATCTGTCCGACCAGGGCGGCCCGCTGGCGGGTGATGCCGCACGCAGCTATGGCGATGTGCCGGTGCACGATATCAACATGGTGCTGGACATTCCGGTTCAGCTGTCCGTGGAGCTGGGCCGCACCAAAGTGCCCATCAAATACATTCTGCAACTGGCCCAGGGCTCGGTGGTGGAGCTCGATGCTCTGGCCGGCGAACCCATGGACGTGCTGGTCAACGGCTACCTGATCGCCCAGGGCGAGGTGGTGGTGGTCAATGACAAGTTCGGTATCCGCCTGACGGACGTGGTGACACCGTCCGAGCGTCTGCGCCGGGTCAGCCGTGGTTGATAACGCGGCAAACTCTGCGGCAGCGGCCCCTTCCATGTGGCCCACGCTGCTGCTGGTCGTCCTGTTTGTGGCGGTCATGGCAGCATTGCCCTGGCTGGTGCGTCGTCTGCAGCAAAAAAACCTCCTGCCCCGTGGCATGGGGATGGCCCGTGGTGCAGCCTCAGTTCCGGCACAGGTGCTGGGCACGCTGGCCATTGGCCCGCAGCAGCGGGTGGTGACCGTGCAACTGGGTGAAGGGGAGCAGGCCGTGCGCCTGGTGCTTGGTGTGACGGCGCAGCAGATCCAATGCCTGCATGTGCTGCAAGATCCGTCCGCATCTTTGCAATCCGCCCGTGTAGCCCATTCACCTGCCGTCTCATCGTTTACCGACTCGCTGATGCGCGCGCAGGCCGACGAAGCGGCCCGGAATTCTGGAAATGTCTAAATTCGTCTCTCGTGCTGCTGCCGCTGTCCTGCTGGCCATGCCCCTGATGGCCGCAGCCCAGGGCGCACCCGCCAGTCTGCCGCTGCTGGTAGGCCAGGGCGCGGGCGGCACCAGTTATTCGGTGCCCATCCAGACACTGCTGTTTTTCACGGCGCTGTCGTTCCTGCCCGCCATCTTGCTGTTGATGACGGGCTTTACCCGCATCGTCATTGTGCTGAGCCTGCTGCGCCAGGCGCTGGGCACGCAGTCCGCACCGCCCAATCAGGTGGTGATCGGTCTGTCGCTGTTTCTCACCATGTTTGTGATGGGGCCGACGCTGGACAAGGTCTATCAGGACGCCTATCTGCCCTATACGCAAAACAGCATCAGCTTCGAGCAAGCCATGGAAAAGGCCGAAGCCCCCATGCGCGGCTTCATGCTCAAGCAGACGCGCCAGTCGGACTTTGCTCTGTTCAAGCGCCTGGCCAAGCTGGATGCGAATGTCACGGCGGAAACAGCACCTCTGCGTGTGCTGGTGCCGGCCTTTGTGACCAGCGAGCTGAAAACGGCTTTTCAGATCGGCTTCATGATCTTCATTCCGTTTCTGGTCATCGACATGGTGGTGTCTTCCATCCTCATGTCGCTGGGCATGATGATGCTTTCGCCCGTGTTGGTGGCCCTGCCTTTCAAGCTCATGCTGTTTGTGCTGGCCGATGGCTGGAACCTGATCATCGGCTCTCTGGCGGCGAGCTTTGCGACATGAGATACCCCCTGAGACGCTTGCCTAGGCGGCCCCGCGCCTTCCCCCAAGGGGACGACACCTTCGGTACGGGGCGGCCCTTCCTCGGTGTCTCGCACATTGAGCCGCAGCGGTTGCAAGCGTATTGATTCATTGAATTTTTAAGAGAACGTCATGACCTCTCAGTTTGTTCTGACCTTTGGCCGCGAGGCGCTGACCCTGCTGCTCATGATCTCCATGCCGGTGCTGGGCGTGGTCATGGGCGTGGGTCTGCTGGTGAGCGTCTTTCAGGCCGTGACCCAGGTGCATGAGGCCACGCTGGCTTTTGTGCCCAAGCTCATCGCCGCCGTGCTGGTGTTTGCCGTGGCAGGGCCGTGGATGCTGTCCACGCTGGTGGATTTCATTCGTCGCACCATAGAGAGCATTCCAGGTTCGGTGGGATGATTTCCTTTAGCGAAGCGCAGATTGCCGCCTGGCTCTCGCCACTGATCTGGCCGTTTGTGCGCGTGCTGGCGCTGTTCACCACGGCGCCTGTGTTTTCTCAGAAAGCCATTCCCATGCGGCTCAAGGTCGGGCTGGCTTTTCTGGTTGCGCTTTGCGCGCAGCCGGTGCTGGGCGAGCAGACGGTGGTCAGCATTGCCTCGGCCCAGGCACTGGGCACTCTGGTGCAGCAGGTGGTGATCGGTCTGTCCGTGGGCTTTGCCGTGCGCCTGGTGATGGCGGCCATTGAAGTCGCCGGTGAAGTGATAGGTCTGCAGATGGGCCTGAACTTCGCGTCTTTCTTCGATCCGACCAGCAATGCCCAGCTCAGTGCCGTGGCGCGCTTCATGGTGCAGATTGCCACCTTGCTGTTCATCGTCATCAACGGCCATCTGCTGGTGCTGATGGCGGTTCTCAAGAGCTTTGAGGCCTTCCCCGTCGATGGCAACTTTCTGCAGGCCATCTCCCAGATGCGGATCCACGAGATGGGCAGTGCCATCTTTGCCAGCGCTTTCTGGATTGCCCTGCCCATGATTGCCATGCTGCTCTTCGTCAACCTGGTGCTGGGCATCATCTCCCGTGTCGCGCCGCAGATGAATATCTATGCAGTGGGCTTTCCTGTCACCTTGACTGTGGGGCTGCTGGGCCTGACGGCGACTCTGCCTTTGCTGGAGCAGCCCCTGGTGGCCTTGCTCCAAAAGGGGATGGCAGTCTTCGGGGTTTAGTGCGAAGCACTATCTGTTTGATAGCCTGGTGCGCTTTATGGCAAAGGGATAAGACCGCTTTGGCCTCAAGCGAAAAAACTGACTCGATGCGGGCGCGCAAGCCAGTGATGACCCGCCGCGCGGCTCAGGGCGTATCTATCAGTCCGTTCTTGATGGCATAGGCGGTCAGCTCCGCGTTGCTGCCCATGCCCAGCTTCTCCAGCACCCGTGCCCGGTACACGCTCACCGTCTTGGGACTGAGCATCAACTCCTGCGCAATATCGGTCTGGCGCTGACCGCTGGCAATCTTCAGCAGTGTCTGCATCTCGCGCTCGGACAAGGTTTCATGCGGCACGGGAGCGGCGGGCTGGGCCAGGCTGTCGGCCAGCATCTGGGCCACTTCGGCAGTCAGGTATTTGCGTCCGCTGTGGACGGTGCGCACGGCGTCGATCAGCAGCACCGGATCCCCCGCCTTGTTGGCATAGCCGGCCGCGCCGGCCTTGATGCTGCGCAAGGCGTACTGGTCTTCGGGATACATGGAGACCATGATGACGCGGATCTGCGGATGCGTCTCGCGCACGCTGGCCAGCACTTCCAGGCCGCTGCGGCCCGGCATATTGATGTCCAGCAGCAGCACATCGCAAGCTGCATCGCGCAGTTGCTCACGCAGTTCGGCATAGCTGCCGGCTTCTGCGGTGACGCTGATGTCCGTCGCCTCTGCCAGGGTGTCGCGTATGCCCCGGCGCAAAATGGCATGGTCGTCGCACAGCACCACGTGAATCAAGGTCGCTCTCCCAGGAAGTCAGATGGCAGACCGGACAAGCGCGTGGTTGGGTGGCTCATGCCTGGATCTCTGCCAGAGGAATGGTGAGAATGATAGAGGTTCCTCGGCCGGGGTGGCTACTCACATCCAGCCAACCTTGAATTGTTCGCGCGCGCTCACTTAGACCTCGAAGTCCGAAAGACTGAGGCTTTTTGCGATCATCCTGGCTCAGACCTACCCCGTTATCTGTTACTTCCAGTGTCAAAAAACCCTCGTGGTCGGACAAATCCAGCGTCACCTGGCTGGCTTGTGCGTATTTGCTGATATTGGTCAAGGATTCCTGTGCCGTTCGGTAGATCACCACCTGCTGCGTGGGTGCTATTTCCATATGCTCACGGCTGGTGTGCAACCGGGCTGGTATGCCGGTGCGGCGCTCAAAGTCCTGGGCCAGCCATTGCACGGCGGCCACCAGTCCCTGATCCAGCACGGGCGGGCGCAGGTTCTGCATGATGCGCTGGCTGGCGCCCAGGGCGTGTTCCAGCATCTCCAGTGCCGATCTGGCATGCTCGCGCTGCTTGCCCTCGGGGCTGTTGCGGATCAGCCAGGCCAGATCAAACTTGACGGCAGTGAGCGAGCCGCCGATGTCGTCGTGAATCTCGCGCGAGATATTGGCGCGCTCCTGCTCGATGCTGGTATGCAGATGTTCGGTCAGCTCGGCCAGGCGCTTTTCAGACTCGGCCAGCTGCAGTGCGGCGCGGCGGCGGGCTCGCCTCGCCTCATGGACCTCCATGGCGCGCTTGATGACATGGGGCAGGCCGTTGATCTGGTCCTTGAGCAGATAGTCGCTGATGCCCAGCCGCATGATGTCCACGGCGGCGGATTCGCCGATGGCGCCCGACAACAGCACAAAAGGAGGGGCATCGGCACGGGTTCGCACCAGGTCCCAGACGTCGAGAGCCGTGAAGCCGGGCAGATGATAGTCCGCCAGAATCAGGTCGAAATCCTGTGCCTCAAGGGCGCCCTGTACCTCCTGCAGACTGTCCACGGTCGTGAGCGTGCAGGGCAGCTGCCCGCGCTTGAGGCTCAGGCGTGCCAGAGCCTGATCTGCGACAGAGTCTTCAATATGAAGGATTTTCAAGGTCTGATTCCGGAATTGCATATCGCCAAGGACGCTATCATTGGATACATTTTGGAACATCGAGGGTAGTCGTCAAGTGTGGCCATGCGGTCACGGGGCGGGCTGCCGGGCGGTTCATTTCGTGGAGCATGGCGGCGTGGCTGTCATGATGGTTTTACGCAGTTGGAGTAACAATGCAGACAATGCAAAACCCTTCGGGTGTGCCTGCAGTTGCCGTGCCGGTGATGGTGGCTGCGGAGCTGCAGGATGCCTTGCTGGTCACACTGCGTGATCTGCAGCGTCTTGAAGGGCTGCTGGACCATGCCACGCACAATCTGCTGGAGCGCTTCGAGCAAGTCAACGGGCAATTGTCGCAGCCGGCCTTGCCCGATTCGGCTGCGCTGGCTACAGCACGTGAGTCGTTGCGGCTGGCCGTGACCGAGCTCCAGTTTCACGATATGTCATCTCAGCTGATTGCCCATATGGCACATACCTTGCAAGCCTGCGCGTTCAGGCTCGGGGCTGCCGCCATGGGCAGGGATGAGGATGAGGCGGAGTCCGCCATCAGTCTGCCAAACCTGCCCGAAAAGCCCAATCCCGTCACGCAAAGCGAGATGGATGCAGGCTCTGTGGAGCTGTTTTGAACTTCTACCCTGTTTTCCGTTGCCCGTCTGTTGGAGCTGTACATGCGATCGATTCTGGCTGTTGATGATTCCCCCTCGATGCGAAAGATGGTGTCTTTCACGTTGAGCAGTGCTGGTTTTAAGGTGGTGGAAGCCGTCGACGGTGTGGATGCGCTGGAAAAAGCACAGGCGCAAAACATCGATCTGGTGCTGGCCGACCAGAACATGCCGCGCCTGGACGGCATCGGTCTCACGCGTAAGCTCCGTGAAAACCCGAAGTTCAAGGGCACGCCCATCTTGATACTGACCACGGAATCCAGCGATCTGATGAAGCAGGCGGGCCGGGCCGCAGGTGCCACGGGCTGGCTGGTCAAGCCCTTCGATCCCAATCGATTGATCGAAGTTATTCAAAAAGTGCTGCGTTAAGCCGATAACAACGAATCACAGCAGGAAACACCATGGCGGATACACACCAGGATGGCGCAGGTTCGGGCGCAGACTTCGACCTTAGCCAGTTCTATCAAATCTTTTTCGAGGAAGCCAGCGAGAACCTCGACCAGATGGAGCAGATGCTGCTCAGCCTGGACCTTTCGGCCGCCAACGATGAAGAGCTCAACGGTATTTTCCGCTGCGCTCACTCCATCAAGGGCGGTGCGGCGACCTTCGGCTTCTCGGATGTGACCGAGCTCACGCACCGCATGGAATCCCTGCTGGACCGCCTGCGTCGCCATGAAATCACGCCCATCCCCGAGATGGTCGATGTGCTGCTGGAGTCTGCGGACGCCAGCCGCAGCCTGCTGGCACGTCACCAGTCCGGTGACGAGGGCGAACCGGTTTCCACTGCGGAACTGGTGGTGCGCATCGAGGCTCTGGCCCAGGGCCTGACCGAAATCCCCCAGGTCAACCGCAGTGCCGCGGCTGCCGAGCCTGTGCAGCCAGCTGCCGTTGTTGCCGCGGTGGTGGCGGATACGCCCGCTCAAGCTCCGGCCCCTGCGGCAGCCCAGGTGGCAGAGCCAGGCCCTGTGATCGGTACCGAGCCTCCCGAGGGTGCGCGCGAGCTGACGATCGAGATCGGCCCGCTGTCCAGGCTGGAGCTGGGCGACGCCATCAAGGAGCTGTTCCGGGATATTCCGGGTCTGGGCACGATTCAGGATCAGGTCGGCACCAAGGCCGATCACCGCCTGTTCAAGGTCAGAACGGTGTCCACCGATGACGAACTGCGCGATCTGTTTGTCTTCCATGTCTCCAAGGAGCAGGTGCAGATCAGCGATGCCGCCCAACCGCAGAACGCAACCGAGCCCGTGGTCGAGCCGCTGGAAGCCGTGGTGGATGAAGAAGCCGCCATGCCGCCCCACAATCTGCCGGCCGAAGAAGCCTACGGTTTTTTTGCGGGTGCTCCGGGCAGCCCCGAGGCTCAGCAAAATCAGGAGCATGCCGTGATTGGCGGCGCTGGGGGCTCGGTGCAGAAGGCCGCACCCAAGGCTGCCGCTGCGCATATGGAGTCCACCAGCATCCGCGTGGATGTGAAGAAGGTGGACCAGCTCATCAATCTGGTGGGCGAGCTGGTCATCACCCAGGCCATGCTGGCGCAGAACAGCCAGGGGCTGGACCCGACGACCTATCAGCAGCTGCTGGCCGGCCTGGCCGATCTGGATCGCAACACGCGCGACCTGCAAGAGTCCGTGATGTCGATCCGCATGATTCCCATGTCCACGGTTTTCAGCCGCTTCCCGCGCATGCTGCGCGACCTGGCGGGCAAGCTGGGCAAGAAGATCGATCTGGTCACGCTCGGCGAAGCCACCGAGCTGGACAAAGGCCTAGTCGAGAAGATCACCGATCCGCTGACCCATCTGGTGCGCAACAGCGTGGACCACGGCATCGAGATGCCCGAGGACCGCATCGCTGCAGGCAAGTCCGAGCATGGCACGCTGACGCTGGCGGCATCCCATCAGGGAGGCTCCATCGTCATCGAGGTGCGCGACGACGGCAAGGGCATGAATCGCGAGAGGATTCTGAACAAGGCGCGCGAGCGCGGCATGGATGTCTCCGACAGCATGCCCGACAGCGATGTCTGGCAGCTGATCTTTGCGCCCGGCTTCTCCACGGCCGATGTGGTTACCGATGTCTCGGGCCGCGGCGTGGGCATGGATGTGGTCAAGCGAAACATCACCTCGCTGGGCGGCACGGTGGAGATCGAGTCCGTTGCCGGCGTGGGCATGAAGGTGGCCGTGCGCCTGCCGCTGACGCTGGCCATCATGGACGGCATGTCCGTCGGGGTGGGCGAAGAGGTCTATATCCTGCCGCTGTCCTCGGTGGTCGAGTCCTTCCAGGTCAAGGCCGACGATGTCAACACCGTGGCCAATGGCACGCAGCTGGTCAAGGTGCGCGACGAATACATGCCGGTGATCGCGCTGGAGCGAACCTTCCAGGTGCCGCGCGCCGATGAAAGCCAGACCAGCAACATCATGGTGGTGGTCGAGGCCGAAGGCAGCCGCGTGGCGCTGCTGGTCGACGAGCTGCTGGGCCAGCACCAGGTGGTGGTCAAGAACCTGGAAAGCAATTACCGCAAGGTGCCCAATGTCTCGGGCGCCACCATTCTGGGCGACGGATCCGTTGCGCTGATTCTGGATACGGGCGCTCTGGTGCGCCGTACCCGCCATTGAGGCCGCTGGCCTGAGCCGTCGCCGAGCCGAACAACGCAGAGAGAGCTGACATGAACATCATCAACAAGACTGCCGAAGGCGTGGCCACCGGTGCCCGCGAATATCTGACCTTCCGCCTGGGCGAGGAGGAATACGGCATCGACATCCTCAAGGTGCAGGAAATCCGTGGCTACGAGCAGCCCACGCGCATTGCCAACGCACCCGAGTTCATCAAGGGAGTGGTCAATCTGCGCGGCACCATCGTGCCCATCGTGGACATGCGCCTGCGCTTCAACTGCTCCGAGGTGGAGTACAACGCCTTTACCGTGGTCATCATCCTGAACCTGCGCAATCGCGTGGTCGGCATTGTGGTGGACTCGGTCAGCGATGTGATGGAGCTGCCCGCCGATGCCGTGCGTCCCGCACCCGATATCGAAAGCGCCATCGACAGCGGCTGCATTCTGGGTCTGGGTTCTGTGGGGGAGCGCATGCTGATCCTGCTGGACATCGAGAAGCTCATGGGCAATGTCGACATGGGCCTGGTGGCCTCCGAAGCCTGAGTGCGCCAGAGGTCCGTGTGCTGAACCTGGGACGTAGCGCTTCATTCGCCGCCTCTCCTGCCAGGCTTGAGCAGGACGATGAGGCGCTGCCGGGCGGCATGTCCGGACCGCTGGCGCAGGGGCGCGAGTTCGTCTGGTCCAACCGCGACTTTGCCCGTGTGCAGGCGCTGATCTACAAGCGTGCCGGCATCAGCCTGCATGATGGCAAGCACGCCATGGTCTACAGCCGTCTGTCGCGCCGCCTGCGCGAGACCGGGCACGAGAGCTTTGTCAGCTATCTGGACTGGCTGGAGAGCATCAACGACGGGCCTGAATGGCAGGAATTCGTCAATGCTCTCACCACGAATCTGACCTCGTTCTTCCGCGAGCAGCATCACTTCGACATCCTGGCTCAGCATCTGCGCAGCCATAAACCCGGCGGCAATGGCTGGAAGGTATGGTGCAGCGCGGCCTCCACGGGGGAGGAGCCTTATTCCATCCTGATGACGGCGGTGGAGAGTCTCGGTGCCTCGGCCAGCTTTCAGCTCATGGCCAGCGATATCGACTCGCGCGTACTGGATACCGCCTCGCGCGGCATCTACCGGGCAGAGAACCTCAAAGGCGTGAGCACCGAGCGGCTGCACCGCTTTTTCCTGCGCGGGCGCTCGGCCAACTCCGGCATGGTGCGCGTCAAGCCGGAGCTGCGCCGCATGGTGGACTTTCTCAACGTCAACCTGATCGCCGGAGATTGGCCGTTCCGGGAGAGCTTCGACATCGTCTTCTGCCGCAACGTGATGATTTACTTTGACGCACCGACCCAGCGTCGCGTGCTGGAGCGCATTCATCAGGTGATGCGTCCGGGTGGGCTGCTGTTCGTCGGTCATGCCGAGAACTTCAGCGATTCGCGCGACCTGTTCGCGCTCAAGGGCAAGACCGTCTATGAGCGCCAATGAAGCTGAAGGGCAGGGCTGCAAGTCATGAGGAATCTGAGCTCTCCGCTGGATCTGCCAGGTGCTGGCGCTGTCAGGCCCCTGCGCGGCAACAGCTTCGTGCCCCAGGGCTATCCTGATGCGGCCATGCCGGCGCCGGTCTCATCGCTGGAGCAGCTCAAGCGCCAGCCGCGCCAGCCGGGCGAGGCCTCGTTCTTCTACTACGACCCGCACTTCCAGCTCAATTCGGCCAAGGTGTTGCCGGGCGAGTACTTTGTCTCGCGTGACGAGATGGCCATCGTCACCGTGCTGGGTTCCTGCATCGCGGCCTGTCTCTGGGATCGCTTCATGCGCATTGGCGGCATGAACCACTTCATGCTGCCCGATGGCGACAGCAGCGATGTCTCGGGGCGCTATGGTTCGTACGCCATGGAGCTGCTGATCAACGAGATGCTCAAGCTGGGCGCACGGCGCGAATCCATGCAGGCCAAGATTTTTGGTGGCGCCCAGGTCATGGCCAATTTCACGACCATGAATGTGGGCGAGCGCAACACCAGTTTTGTGACAGAGTATCTGCAAACCGAGCGCATTCCCATCGTCTCCGAGGACGTGCTGGATATCTATCCGCGCAAGGTGGTGTTTTTTCCATCCACGGGCAAGGCCATGGTCAAGCGCCTGGCACACGCCCATCCCGAGGCATTGGTGCAGCAGGAAATCACTCGCGGTAATGCGGCTGCGGTGGCACGCAATACGGCGGGCGGCTCGGTGGATCTGTTTTGAGGAAGGTTGAGCGTTGTTAAAGCCAAAAATCCGGGTGATCGTGGTGGACGACTCTGCGCTGGTGCGCAGTCTTCTGGCCGAGATCATCAATCGCCAGCATGACATGGAGTGCATCGGCTCGGCCAATGACCCGTTGATCGCACGCGAGATGATCCGCGATCTGAACCCCGACGTCATCACGCTGGATGTGGAAATGCCCCGCATGGACGGCATCGATTTCCTCGGGCGACTCATGCGCCTGCGTCCCATGCCGGTGGTGATGATCTCCACCCTGACCGAGCGCGGTGCCGAAGTCACCATGCGCGCCCTGGAGCTGGGTGCCATCGACTTTGTGGCCAAGCCCCGCGTCGGCGTGGCCAACGGCCTGCAGGAGCTGGCCAGCCAGATCGTGGACAAGATCCGCGTGGCTGCCGTGGCCCAGGTGCACCGCCTGCCGGTGGTGCCGCACGGCGTGGCTGCGGCAGCGAGTGCGGGCGCCAAGCCTGCTGCGCCGCGCGCGCCTGCGGCACCCAGCCTGCTGGGGCGCATCTCGACCGAAAAGATCATCGCCATCGGAGCCTCCACGGGGGGGGACGGAGGCGATTCGTGAGGTGCTCACGCATCTGCCGGCCGACTGTCCGGCCATCGTCATCACCCAGCACATGCCGCCGGGCTTCACCACCAGTTTTGCGGCACGGCTCAACAGCCTGTGCCAGATGACGGTCAAGGAGGCCACGCATGGCGAGCGTTTGCTGCCCGGTCACGCCTATATCGCACCTGGCGGCAAGCATTTCTCCATCACGCGCAGCGGTGCCAACTATGTGGCCGTGGTCGATGATGCGCCGCCCGTCAACCGCCACAAGCCTTCGGTGGAAGTGCTGTTCAAGTCCGTGGCCGCCAGCGCCGGGCGCAATGCCTACGGCATCATGCTCACCGGCATGGGGGCCGATGGCGCCACCGCCATGCGCGAGATGCGCGATGCCGGCAGCTACAACCTGGTGCAGGACGAGAGCACCTGCATCGTCTTCGGCATGCCCCGCGAAGCCATTGCCCATGGTGCGGCCGACGAGGTGCTGCCTCTGCCGCAGATTGCTCATGCCCTGCTGACCAAGCTGCGCGGCGGCTCGGACCAAGTACATCACCGTATCTAGGATTGCATAAAAAGAGAGCGCCTTGCGCTTGTCAGGTAATGACATCAGGCTTCTAGAGCTTTGAAGTCAAGAGCTGACAAGCGCAAGGCGCTCTCTTATTTAGAGGCTTGATTATTCGGACAACAAGGTCCAGCGCTCCAGCGCCTCCATCAGCGCCTCGTCGATCTCCGCATCGCGCTGGTGCATGGCGACGGCCTTGGCGTTGTCGCTGGCAAACAGGCTGCCGTCGGCCAGCGCTTGCTGAATCTGCTTTTGCTCGGTCTCCAGTGCGGCAATCGTAGCCGGCAGGGCTTCCAGTTCGCGCTGATCCTTGTAGCTGAGCTTCTTCTTGGGGCTGGCCGCAGCGTCGGTGCGGCTTGCGACGGGCTTGGGCTCCTCCTTGGGGGCGGACTTGGCTTGCGCGGCTTCGGCCATGGCCTTGCTGCGGCGCGATTGCTCCATCCAGTCCGTCACGCCACCTTCGTATTCACGCCAGTGGCCGGGGCCTTCCCAGGCAATCGTGCTGGTGACCACGTTGTCGAGGAAGGTGCGGTCGTGGCTGACCAGAAAGACCGTGCCGTCATAGCTTTGCAGCAGGTCTTCCAGCATGTCCAGCGTCTCGATGTCCAGATCGTTGGTCGGCTCGTCCAGCACCAGAACATTGGCCGGTCGCGCAAACAAACGGGCCAGCAGCAAGCGGTTGCGCTCGCCGCCTGACAGTGATCGGACTGGGGAATGCGCACGCGCCGGAGAGAACAGAAAGTCCGCCAGATAGCTCTTGACGTGCTTTTTCTGGTTGCCGATCTCGATCCACTCGCTGCCAGGGCTGATGAAGTCTTCCAGCGTGGCATCCAGATTCACCTGATGGCGCATCTGGTCAAAGTAGGCCACCTGCAGATTGCCGCCCAGGCGAACCTGACCGCTGTCCGGAGCCAGCTCGCCCAGGATCATCTTCAGCAGCGTTGTCTTGCCTGCGCCGTTGGGGCCCAGCAAGCCGACCTTGTCGCCACGCAAAATGGTGCCGCTGAACTTCTCGACGATCTTCTTTTCGCCAAAGGACTTGCTGACATCGGTCAGCTCGGCCACGATCTTGCCCTGATAGCCGTCGCCCTTGCCGGATGCGATATCCATGTTCACGCTGCCCAGCACATCACGGCGCTGGGCGCGGCTGGCACGCAATTCCTGCAGGCGGCTGATGCGGCTCTGGCTGCGGGTGCGACGGGCTTCCACGCCCTTGCGAATCCACACTTCCTCCTGAGCCAGCAGCTTGTCCGCCTTGGCGTTGATCACGGCCTCCTGGTTGAGCTGCTCTTCCTTTTGCAGCACGTACTGGGAGAAATTGCCCGGGTAGGTGCGCAAAACGCCCCGATCCAGTTCCACGATGCGGGTGGCGATGCGGTCCAGAAAGCTGCGGTCGTGGGTGATCGTGATCACGCTGCCCTTGAAGGCAATCAGCAGCTCTTCCAGCCACTCGATGGAGTCCAGGTCCAGGTGGTTGGTCGGCTCGTCGAGCAACAGGACATCGGGGCGGGCCACCAGAGCCTGGGCCAGCGCCACGCGCTTGCGGGTGCCGCCGGACAGACTGCCCACCACAGCGTTCGGGTCCAGATGCAGGCGCTGCAATGTTTCTTCTACGCGCTGCTCCCAGTTCCAGGCGTCATAGGCCTCGATCTGCGTCTGCAACTCGTCCAGATCCTCACCCTCGCCGCCGGCCAGGTAGCGCTCGCGAATCGCAATCACGGCCGCAATGCCGTCGGATGCCGACTCGAAGATGGTGTGCGCAGGGTTCAGGTCGGGTTCCTGCGCCACATAGGTAATGCGGACTCCGTTCTGCACCTGAAGCTGGCCGTCATCGGCCTTTGCCAGGCCGCCCAGAATCTTGAGCAGTGAAGACTTGCCGGCGCCGTTGCGGCCGATCAGGCCGACGCGCTCGCCGGTCTCCAGGGAAAAATTTGCGTGGTCCAGCAGGGCCACGTGCCCGAACGCCAATTGAGCGTCTAACAAAGTAATCAGTGCCATCGTGCCTGCATTATCGTTGGCCTCCATAGAGACAGCGGCCGTAAGGCCGCTGTCTCTATCTCTGTCTATGGACGCAGCCCAGGCAAAGACCACGCTGGCAGATGAATCTTTTGTGTCAGAAGCGGGTTGGCTAGGGTTTTTCCTATGCTATAGTTCGATCCATCGCAGCAAACGACTGCCTCGCAAAACTTCAAAAGTTCTTGCGCAGTGCCTCGGGAGTTGTGATACACTGCAAGGCTTCGCTGATCGCAGCAAGCAACGAGATTCAAGATCGGGTTTTCCGGTTTTGCACTCGGTTCCTTAAAAAAAATACAGCCGATAAGCGTGGGCGTTTGAGGGCAAGCAGCCAGTTCTTCGGAACAAACTCTTCGGAGTTATCAAGCGCTCACAAAAACAGTAATGAGGAAGAATTAATTCTTCTTGATTCCGTCAAGTGA
The DNA here is from genome assembly GCF_040187805.1 of Comamonas sp. wu1-DMT. Lineage (NCBI taxonomy): Bacteria > Pseudomonadati > Pseudomonadota > Betaproteobacteria > Burkholderiales > Comamonadaceae > Comamonas > Comamonas sp. wu1-DMT. The sequence continues at coordinate 75 of NZ_JBANEM010000013.1, read as the reverse complement.
GTGAGCAGTCGAAAGACTTTAAATTCAAGATCGAACTATAGAGTTTGATCCTGGCTCAGATTGAACGCTGGCGGC